>CAYPKW010000051.1:0-17682 GCA_964411425.1 uncultured Rhodospirillaceae bacterium | reverse complement strand
AGCCGGTTGGTCTCGTTCGCCATGCCGACGACGGCGAGCAGCTCGGCCAGCATGGCGTCGGTCATGCCGGCGCGGCGCGCGGCGGCCGTGTGCGAGGCGATGCAGTACTCGCAACCGTTGGTGGCGCTGACCGCGAGATAGACCATCTCCTTCGTCAGCGCATCGAGGGCGCCCGGTGCCATCGTCTCCTTGACGCTCTCCCAGGTGCGTTTCAGGGTCGGCGGGTGGTAGGCGAGCACCTTCCAGAAATTGTTGATCCAGTCCACATGCCGCGTCGCCATGATGTCGTCGTAGACGGCGCGCACCTCGGGCGGGGCGTCGGCGTATTCGACCATGCTCACGCTCGCCATGGGGACCTCAATACATGTGCTGGCCGCCGTTGACCGAGAGGGTCGAGCCGGTGATGAACCCGGCCTCGTCGGCCACCAGGAAGACGACCGCGCGGGCGATCTCGTCGGCCTCGCCGAGGCGGCCCACCGGGATCTTGGCGACGATCTTCTCCAGGGCCGGCGCCGGCACGGCGCGCACCATGTCGGTATTGATGTAGCCGGGGGCGATGGCGTTCACCGTGATGCCCTTCCCCGCACCCTCCTGCGCCAGTGCCTTGGTGAATCCGTGGATGCCCGACTTGGCGGCGGCGTAGTTGACCTGGCCGTACTGGCCCGCCTGGCCGTTGATCGAGCCGATATTGACGATGCGCCCGAAGCCGCGCCCGCGCATTCCCTCGATGACGCAGCGGCACATGTTGAAGCACGAGGTGAGGTTGGTCGCGATCACCTCGTTCCATTGCGCCGGGCTCATCTTGTGCAGGGTCGAATCGCGCGTGATGCCGGCGTTGTTCACCAGGATGTCGATCGGCCCCATCTCCTCGGCGATCCGCTTCACCGCCTTGGCGCACTGGTCGAAGTCGGCCACGTCGAACTTGTACACCCGGATGCCGGTCTCGGCGTTGAAGGCCTTGGCCGCCGCGTCGTTGCCGTGGTAGCCCGCCGCCACCGTGTATCCGGCCCGCTTCAGCGCCGCCGCGATCGCCTTGCCGATGCCGCGCGTGCCGCCGGTCACCACCGCGATGCGTGCCATGGCTGGAGCTCCTCCCTCCGCTCAGCGCTCGACGCACATGGCGATGCCCATGCCGCCGCCGATGCAGAGCGTCGCGAGGCCTTTCTTGGCGTCGCGCTTCACCATCTCGTGCAGGAGCGTCACCAACACGCGGGCGCCCGAGGCGCCGATCGGATGGCCGAGCGCGATCGCGCCGCCGTTCACGTTGACCTTCGCGGTGTCCCAGCCCAGCTCCTTGTTCACGGCGCAGGCCTGGGCGGCGAAGGCCTCGTTCGCCTCGACGAGGTCGAGGTCCTGGTGCTTCCAGCCGGCCTTGGCGAGCGCGGCGCGGCTGGCCGGGATAGGGCCGCTGCCCATGAGCGCCGGATCGACTCCGGCGGTGGCCCAGGAGACGATGCGCGCGAGCGGTTTCACGCCCCGGCGCGCCGCTTCCTTGTCGGTCATCAGCACGACCGCGGCGGCGCCGTCGTTGATGCCGGAGGCGTTGCCCGCGGTCACCGTGCCGCCCTCGCGCAGGAAGGCGGGGCGCAGCTTGGCGAGCGCCGCCGCCGTGGTGCCGTGCCGCGGATACTCGTCGGCGTCCACTTTCGTCTCGCCCTGGCGCGTCTTCACCGAGACCGGCACGATCTCGTCCTTGAAGCGGCCGGACTTCTGCGCCGCCTCGGCCTTCTGTTGCGAGGCGGCGGCGAAGGCGTCCTGCTGCTCGCGCGTGACCTGCCACTTCTGCGCCACGTTCTCGGCGGTGTTGCCCATGTGGTAGCCGTTGAAGGCGTCCCACAGGCCGTCCTTGATCATGGTGTCGACGAGTTCGGCGTTGCCCATCTTGGTGCCGCCGCGCAGGTGGATGCAGTGCGGCGCCTGGGTCATGCTTTCCTGGCCGCCGGCCACCACGACGTCGCTGTCGCCCATGCGGATGGCCTGGTAGCCGAGCGCCACCGCGCGCAGGCCGGAGCCGCAAAGCTGGTTGATGCCGTAGGCGGTCACCTCGGCCGGGATGCCGGCGCCGATCGCCGCTTGGCGCGCCGGGTTCTGGCCGGCGCCGGCGGCGAGGATCTGGCCCAGCACCACCTCGCTCACCTCGCCCGGCGCGACGCCGGCGCGCCCCAACGCCTCGACGATGGCGACCCGGCCCAACTCGGAGGCGGCAAGGCCGCCGAGCGCGCCGTTGAACGCGCCGATCGGCGTGCGCACCGCGCTCGCGATGACGACATCGGTCATGGTTGACTCCCTCTCAGCGGCTCCGCCGCGCGGTCCAGCACGATAGAGCATATCCCGGCGGGGCGGCAGCGTCACGCGCCCAGCGCGGTGATCCAGTCGGCGAGCGGCCGCCACAGGCGCTCGGCAGCGCCGTGGCCGACGATCATGCCGATGTGGCCGGCGGAGGGACGCAGCACCGCGGCCCGCGGCAGGCGCCGAGCCAAGGCGGCGGCCGAGGGTGGCGGGACGATGCGGTCGCGCTCGGGCAGCACTACCAGGGCCGGAAGATCGAGGGCGGCCGGGACGACCGGCCGCCCGGCGATGCGCCAAGCGTCGCGTCCGGGCGCATTGTCGGCGTACCAGCCGGTGAGGCACTCGCGCGCCACCGGCGCCGCCAAGGGGACGCCGTCGTTGACCCAGTCCTCGAGCGCAACGAAGCGGCGCGCCTGTTCCGAGTCCGGATCGACGTCGGCCAGCCCCATGAACTTGCGGATCGCGAGGAACGGGTCGAGGGCGGCGAACAGCATCTGGACGACGTCGACCGGCAACTCGCCCAACGCCTCGAGGGCCGGCTCGAGCGCCCGCGCCAGCGCCTGCATCGCCTGCTTGCCGTGCTGCGCCCCGGCATGGAAGTCCCACGGCGTCGCCAGGCAGACGAGCCCGGCAAGATCGGGGCGGTCGCGCGCGAGGGCCACCGTCAACAGCCCGCCCATGCAATAGCCGACCGCCACCGGCGGCGCCGGCGTCGCCGCCTTCAGGGCATCGAGCGCGCCTGCGAGACGGCCGGCGACGTAGTCGTCGAGCGAGAAGCGGCGCTCTTCGGGACCCGGCGCCCCCCAATCGACCAGGAAAGGCTGCAGCCCCCGCGCCGCGAGGAAGCGCAACAGGCTGGTCTCGGCCGTGAGGTCGAGGATGTAGGCGCGATTGACGAGCGAAGGCACGACGAGGAGCGCAGGCCCGGTTCCGCCCGTCCGGTAGTCGAGGAGCCGGGTCGTGCCCTGGCGCCAGACGACGGGTGGCTCCGGCACATGGCGGCGGTAGGCGTGACGGCGATAACCCTCGATGCCGGCAGAGAGCCGGTCCAGCCGACGGCGCGCTTCGGCATCGACGGCGGCAGCGAAGGCGTCAGGATCGACGCTGCGGAGCGCCGCGGCGAGCGCGGGGGCGCGGCTTGCCCACTTCGAGACGGGCAAGCCGGCGCTCGACATCGGCCAGCCGGCGCGCCAGCCGAGCCACGCGCCCATCGCCATCGCCAGGTGATAAGGCAGCGGCCGCGGCCCCAGCCGCCGGGTGGTCGTCGGTTGTGCTCGCATCGCCCGCCTTCCCCTGCCCCGTCGTCGCGCCCGTTTTCATCGCCGACCCGAACAACGCAAGCAGCCGACCGATCTGCTCGGCGAGATCGGCGTCTTCGGCGAGCGCGGCCACCTGATCCTGCCAGAGATCGAGATAACGGCGCGCCAGGCTCTCAAGGTCCGGAGGATCGCCGGGATCGGACATGGGACAAACTATAGGCCGCGAAGCACCGCGGCGCCACCGGCTGCCGCGCTGCGGCATGGGCCGAAAGGACTGGCGCCGGGGGCCGCGCAATCTGCTATGCTGCATAGCACTGTAGACAGAGAGCCTGCGGGACGCGCCCCATGGCCGAGCCGAGCACCGCCAAGGCCCCGATCGCGATCAAGAAGTACGCCAATCGGCGGCTGTACAACACCGCGAGCAGCAGCTACGTCACCCTCGACCATCTCTGCCAGATGGTGAAGGACGGGGTGGTGTTCACGGTGCAAGACGCCAAGACCGGCGACGACATCACCCGCTCGGTGCTGACCCAGATCATCGTCGAGGAGGAGGCCAAGGGGCAGAACCTGCTGCCGATCGGCTTCCTGCGCCAGCTCATCAGCTTCTACGGCGACAGCCTGCAGGTGCTGCTGCCGCGCTATCTCGATCAGTCCATGGAGCTGTTCAGCGGCAACCAGGAGCAGATGCGCAAGTACATGCAGGAGGCGATGGGTGGCATGTTCCCGTTCGGCCGCTTCGAGGAGATGGGCCGCCAGAACGTTGCCTTCTTCGAGCGGGCCATGAAGATGTTCAATCCGTTTCACGCGCCCGAATCCCCGGCCGCCGAAGACGGCGCCGAGCCGGCCGGCGCGAGACGCCCCGAAAAGCCGGTCGACAGCGAGGTGCTCGACGCCCTCAAGGCGCAGCTCGACTCGTTGCAGCACCAGATCGAGAGGCTGACCCGCCGGGCCTCGGAGGAACCGAAGTAGCGCGCTACTGCGCGGCCCTGAGGCTGGCCGCCGCCGTCCGCCGCCATGGCCGTTCGAGGACGGGCCGCCCGAAGTAGTAACCCTGCAGGAACTGCACCCCTTCGTTCACCAGGAACGCCGCCTCCTCCGCCGTCTCGACGCACTCGGCCACGGCGGTGAGATTGAACGCGCCGGCAAGCCCGAGCAGGTTGCGGATGAAGAGCTGGTTGTCCACGTTGGTCGCCAGGTTGCGCACGAAGGAGCCGTCGATCTTGACGATGTCGATGACGAGGGCGCGCAGATGGCGGAACGACGTGAATCCGGCGCCGAAGTCGTCGAGCGCCACGCGGCAGCCTAGATCGCGCAGCGCCGAGACGAAGCGCGCCGTCTCCTCGATGTCGTGCAGCGCGGCCGTCTCGGTGATCTCCACGATCAGCCGCCCGGCCACCGCCGGCCGGCCCTTGAGCAGCGCGGTGAGCATGCGCAGCCAGGACCGGTCGGTGGCGGTGAGCCCAGAGATGTTGACCGCGAGCTTGACGTCGGGATCGGCGTAGAGCTCGTCGATGGCGAGTTGCAGCACATGGCGGTCGAGGACGCGCGCCAGACCGAGCTGCTCGATGACCGGCACGAAGGCGGCGGCGGGCAGTATCTCGCCGTTCTCCTCGCGCAGGCGCAGCAGGCATTCGTAAAATTCGGGCCGTTCGTCGGCGGCGCGCACCACCGGCTGGAAGGCGAACGCGAGGCGGCCCTCCTTCATGGCCCGCTGCACCTGCGTGGCGATCTCGGCGCCGCGGATGTGGAGCGAGCCCCGCGGCTCGGCCGCCCGGTACGGGACGAAGCAGTCGCGGCCCTCGCGCTTCGCCTGCCGCAAGGCCGTTTCCGCCTTGGTCATCACCTCGTAGGCGGTATTGGACAGGCCCGGGAAGGCGATGCCGCCGATCGACGCGGTGACGTGGATCAGCCCTTGCGCGGCCTCGATCGGCTGGCTGCGCACCGCGTGCATGACGCGCTCGGCGGCGACCGCGAGCTGTTCGGGCGAACATTGACTCAGCACGATGCCGAAACGGTCGGCGCCGATGCGCCCCACCACGTCGCTCTCCCTAAGGCATTGGTCGAAGCGCCGGCCGATGCCGATCAGTACCTGATCGCCCGCCTCGTAGCCGTAGGTGTTGTTGATCGAGGCCAGGCGGTCGATCCCGACCACCATGTAGGCGCCGGGCGTGCCGTACCGGATGCTATAGGCGATGGCGTGCTCGAGCGTGTCGCGCAGCAGCGGCAGGTTGAAGTGCCCGGTCAGATCGTCGACGCTGGCGAGCCGTTCCAGCCGCGCCTCGCTCTCTTTGCGCCCGGTGACGATCCTGAGGCTGCCGACCAGGCGATGGGCGCTGCCGTCCGCCAGACGCTGCACGGAGCCGCGGTCGTGCACCCAGCAGAAATCGCCGCCGGCCGCGCGCACGCGATACTCGCAGTCGTAAGGCAGGCCCTTGTCGAGATGCTCGGAGAGCGCCTTGCGGCGGGCCGGCAGGTCTTCGGCGTTGATCCTCTCGGCGAAGCCGTCGGCGTTCGACCCTCGGTCCCCGGACGAGGCGAAGAACTCCTCGACGCGTCCCGCCCAGCTCACCTGCCCGGTGCCGAGATCCCAGTCGTAGATGACATCGCCGGCCCCCTCGATCGCTTGGCGCAGCCAGGCGAGCTCGTCGGGCATCGGAATGAACTGGCTCGTGGCGCCCATCCACAGCGCTCCTGCCTGCCGCGTCGGCACGCCGCCCCCGACCCCTCGGAGCGCGGCCGTTGGCCGAAGCATTAAGAAAATACGCGTCGAAACTTAAGAACCGCTGAACGCCGATCGCCTGGAACCGGGCGCGCGCGGCCGTCGCGCGCGGGGGAGCGGTGGCGCCGCCGGGGGCCGATTCTCTTAAGGTTAACGACGGCGCGTTGCGGTCAGCGGCGATTCCGCAGCCGCTCGAAAATTGGCGTCGGTCGCGGCAATTAGAGTAACATTGATTAAATTTTTATGGGATATTAGTCGGGCCATGGGTAGCGCGCTCACCGTGCCGAACCTGCTTGCGGCAGCGCCGACGACCGCCGCTGAAGGGACGTTGCGCGCGCGAACGATCGATATGTCCGCGCGACTGTTCGAGGCGATCGAGGCGGACGAGGCGCCGAACCGGCGCGCACGCGCCGGTGCTCCCGATCGGCACGAGCGCCTCGGCTCGGATGGACGCCTCGCGCATCCGCGCCCGGCGCGCCGTCTGCCCGTGCCGGCCGGCATGGCGGAGCCGGGCATCGCCGTCGCCAGCGCGGCGTTCCTCGCCCAGCACATCGCCCAGGAGCGCATGCCGAGCGGGCTCAACATCGAGCCGTGGCGCGAACTCGCTCTCGCCTATGGCCGGGCGGTGCCCGCAGCGGCTTCGGTCGATCTCGCGGTCTAGTGGTGCGACCCTGACAGATGATACCCCGTGCGACGTCTTTCGGTTGTCACCCCGGCCAAGCGGCATAGCCGCGCGAGCCGGGGTCCATGGCGCCACAGGCGAGATGGACCCCGGATCTCGCTTCGCTCGTCCGGGGTGACGATGAAAAAAGGCTCGGGATTCATCTTTTAGCGTCGATCCACTAGTCGAGGCCTTCGATTCGACTTTCCCGGCGCGGCGTTGCTAAGGTCGGCGCCGATGGCCGATCCCGACCATGTGGCTCAACTCCTGGCCGGCGCCCGTCCGGAGGCGACCGCGCTCTCAGCCCCCGGGCGGGACCCGCTCGTCCACGGCGCGCTCAAGAGCGAGCTCGCGGCGGTGGCGGGCGCCCTCAACGGCTTCGGCATCGGGCGCGCCGACCGCGTGGCGATCGTGCTGCCGAACGGCCCCGAGATGGCGGCGGCCTTCCTCGGCGTCGTGGCGGTAGCCGCGGCGGCGCCGCTCAACCCCGCCTATCGCGAGGCGGAGTTCGACTTCTACCTCGCCGACCTCAACGCCAAGGCCGTGCTCGTCGAATCGGGGGCCGAGTCGCCCGTGCGGGGGGTTGCCGCACGGCGCGCTATTCCGGTCATCGAGCTTGTGCCGCGGCGCGAGGCGCCGGCGGGGCGCTTCCAATTGAGGTTCCCAGCCGGCGGCTCGGCGAGCCGGCGAGCCAGCCCCGCGGCCGATGACGTGGCGCTCGTCCTGCACACCTCGGGCACGACCTCGCGGCCGAAGATCGTGCCGCTCACCCAGCGCAACCTCGCCGCGTCCGCCGCCGGCATCGCGCGGACGTTGCGGCTCACCGAGGCGGACCGTTGTCTCAACGTCATGCCCTTGTTCCACATCCACGGGCTGGTTGGGGTCCTGCTCGCCTCGCTGGCGGCCGGCGGCAGCGTGTTCTGCACGCCCGGCTTCAACGCGCTCAAGTTCCATGGTTGGCTCGAGGAATCCGGGGCCACCTGGTACTCGGCGGTGCCGACCATGCACCAGGCGATCCTGGCGCGCAGCCGGCGCAACCGCGACGCGATCCGGAGGCTGCGACTGATCCGCTCGTCCTCCGCCGCGCTTGCCCCGCAGGTGATGGCCGGGCTCGAAGCCGCCTTCGGCTGTCCCGTGATCGAGTCCTACGGCATGACCGAGGCGGCGCACCAGATGACCAGCAACCCGCTGCCCCCCATGCGGCGCAAGCCGGGCACGGTCGGCATCGCCGCCGGGCCGGAAGTGGCCGTGCTCGACCCCTCCGGCCGGCCGCAACCGCCGGGTGAGCCGGGCGAGGTAGCGATCCGCGGCGCCGGCGTGACATCCGGCTACGAGAACGACCCGGCGGCCAACCGGGCGGCGTTCGTCGCCGGGTGGCTCCGCACCGGCGACGAGGGCGTGTTCGACGCCGAGGGCTATCTCACCATCACCGGCCGGCTCAAGGAGCTGATCAACCGCGGCGGCGAGAAGGTGTCGCCGCGCGAGGTGGAGGAGGCGCTGCTCGACCACCCGGCCGTCGGCGAGGCGGTCGCCTTCGCGCTGCCGCACGACAAGCTGGGCGAGGAGGTGGCGGCCGCCGTCGTGCTCGGCGCCGGGGCGCGGGCGGAGGAGCACGAGCTGCGCGAGTTCTTGCGGCGGCGTCTTGCCGACTTCAAAGTGCCGCGCAAGATCGTGTTCCTCGACGAGATGCCGAAGGGGGCGACCGGCAAGCCGCAGCGCATTGGGCTGGCAAAACGGCTGGGGCTGGCGCCGTGAAAATCTGCATCTTCGGCGCCGGCGCCATCGGCGGGCTGTTGGGCGCCAAGCTTTGCGCGGCCGGCGAGGAGGTGACTCTCATCGCCCGCGGGGCCCATTTGGCGGCGATCGAAGAGCGCGGGCTGAAGCTCACCTGGAGCGGCGGAGAACTGGTCGTCCGACCGAGAGCGACCGCGGACCCGCGCGCGGCCGGCGAGCAGGATGCGGTGATCCTGACGCTGAAAGCCCATTCCGTGCCGGCGATCGCACCCGCGATCGGCCCGCTGTTAGGGCCCGCGACCACGGTGGTCACCGCCATGAACGGGATTCCCTATTGGTACTTCTACAAGCATGGCGGGCCGCATGAGGGCCGGCGCCTCGACAGCGTCGATCCGGGCGGCGCCCTGTGGCGCCTGATCCCGCCGCAGCGGGCCATCGGCTGCGTCGTCTATCCGGCGGCCACGGTGGAGGCGCCGGGCGCGGTGCGCCACGACTACGGCAACCGCTTCATGCTGGGCGAGCCGGACGGCAGCCTGTCGGCGCGGGCGAAGGCGCTGTCCCAGGCCCTCGGCAACGCCGGCTTCAAGGCGCCGGTGCGCCCGCGCATCCGCGACGACATCTGGCTCAAGCTGTGGGGGAACCTCTCCTTCAATCCGGTGAGCGCGCTCACCCACGCGACGCTTGCCACCATGGCCGCCGACCCCGGCACTAGGAACCTCGTCCGCGGCATGATGGCGGAGGCGCAAAGAGTGGGCGAGGCGTTGGGCGCGCGCTTCGAGGTCGACATCGAGACCCGCATCGGCTGGGCCGGCGACGTGGGCGAGCACAAGACGTCGATGCTGCAGGACCTCGAGCGGGGCCGGCCGATGGAGATCGACGCGCTGGTGGGCGCGGTCGCCGAACTGGGCGACCTCGCCGGCGTGGACACGCCGCTGATCGACGCCGTGCTTGCGCTCGCGATCCAGCGCGCCCGCGAAGCCGGCTGCTATCCCGGCCGCGGCGCCGCGACGTGAGCAGGGCCCGATGCGCAAGGTTCTGATCCTCGGCGCCGGCAAGATCGGCGGTGCCATCGTCGATTTGCTTGCGCCCACCGGCGACTACGAGCTCGCGGTCGCCGACAAGGACGCCGCCTTCCTCGACATGGTGGCGCCCAAGCGCGCCCGGCGGCTCGCGCTCGACGCGGGCGACGCCGGTGCGCTGGCGCGCGCGGCGGCGGGCCAATGGGCGGTGGTGAGCGCGCTGCCGTACTTTCTCAACCCGGCGGTGGCGGAGGCCGCGCGCGCGGCCGGCGCCCACTACTTCGACCTCACCGAGGACGTCGCCACCACGCGCAAGGTGCGGGCGCTGGCCGAGCGCGGGCATACCGCCTTCGCTCCGCAATGCGGGCTCGCCCCCGGCTTCGTCAGCATCGCCGCCTACGACCTCGCCAAGCGGTTCGACTCCTTGCGCGAGGTGCGCATGCGCGTCGGCGCCCTGCCGCAGTTTCCGGCCAATGCCCTCAAGTACAACCTCACCTGGAGCACCGATGGGCTGATCAACGAGTATTGCAACCCCTGCGAGGCGATCCACGAGGGCCGCCGGATCGAGGTGATGCCGCTGGAAGGGCTGGAGACGTTCTCGCTCGACGGCATCGACTACGAGGCGTTCAACACCTCGGGCGGGCTCGGCACCCTGTGCGAGACCCTGGCCGGCCGCGTCGAGACGCTCAACTACAAGACGGTGCGTTATCCGGGCCACCGCGAGGCCATCAAGATGCTGCTGGAGGACCTCAGGCTCAAGGAGCGCCGCGCGCTGTTCAAGGACCTGCTGGAGACCGCGGTGCCGATCACGCACCAGGACGTGGTGCTGATCTTCGTCGTGGTGACCGGCATGCGCGAGAAGCGCCTCACGCAGGAAAGCTACGCCAAGAAGATCTACGCTCGGGAGATCGAGGGCCGGCTGATGAGCGCCATCCAGATCACCACCGCGGCCGGCGTCTCGGCCATGGTGGATCTCTGCGCCCTGGGCCGCCTGCCCGCCGCGGGTTTCATCCGCCAGGAGCAGGTCGACCTCGGCGAGTTCCTCGCCAACCGCTTCGGGCGCTACTACGCCTGAGATGCCTGGGCGAGGATGAACAGGCGCCGGAAGGGGAACAGGGTCAGCCCATTGACGGCGGGATAGGCCGCCCTGAGCCGCGCGCCGCAGGCGGCGAGGAAGGCGTGGGCCTCGCCCTCGTCCAGCGCGTCGAGGATCGGGCGGAGCGCGGTGCCGCGCAGCCATTCGAGCACCGGGTCGGGACCGGCGAGCGCGTGCAGGTATTCGGTCTCCCAGACCTCGACCCTGGCGGCGAGCGGCGCCAAGTTGCGCCAATGCCACGCCGCCGGCGCCACCGGCCCGAATAGGGCGACGCCTGCGAGCCGCCGGCGCCACGGCTCCTCGGCGACGGTGGCGAGGATCGCCTGGTGCGAGGGCGCCTCGAAGTTACGCGGCATCTGCACCGCGAGCACGCCGCCTTTGGCGAGCCTGGCCATGAGGCGGCGCAACAGCGCCGGGTGATCGGCGACCCAGTGCAGCGCGGCGTTGCTGAACAGCAGGTCGGCCGGCTCGGGCGGAGCCCAGGTCGCGAGATCGGCCTCGAGGAAGGTAGCGCCCGGCACGCCGGCCCGCGCCCGCGCCAGCATCGCCGGCGAGCTGTCCACGCCGGTCACCCGCGCCTCCGGCCACAACTCGGCCAGCAGCTTGGTGACGTTGCCCGGACCGCAGCCGAGATCGAAGATGGCGCGCGGCCGCTCCAGCGCGACGCGGGCCATGAGGTCCTGGGCCGGACGCAGCCGCTCGGTGGCAAACGCGAGATAGCGATCGGGATCCCAGCTGGCCATGGCGGCCCGGAACCCTTAGCCGCCGATGTCCAGGACCGGCGGGCCGAGCGCCTCCATGCGCGGCTGGACACCCAGCCCGGGCGCGGTCGAGGCGGCCATGCGCCCTTTGCTTCGCCGCGGCGCGCCGTCGGCGATCGACACGGTGACGTAAGAGTTGAAGTCGGTGGCCGAGAACAGGAATTGCGGCGGCGTCGAGTGGGCGAGGTGTGCTATCGCGGCGGTCACGATGTCGCCGCCCCAACTGTCCTCGATGGTCATCGGAATGCCGAGGTCGAGGCAGAGGTCCCGGATCTGCCGCGCCTTGCTGAGCCCGCCGACCTTGGCGATCTTGAGGTTGATCGCGTCCATCGCCCGATCGCCATGCGCGCGCAGCACGGCGGCGAGGCTGTCGATCGACTCGTCCAGCACCAAGGGGTGGTTGCAGCGCTGGCGCACCGACAGGCATTCCTCGTAGGTGGCGCAGGGCTGCTCGATGTAAACGTCGAGGCCCTCGATCGCGCGGATGACCCTGAGCGCGTCATGGGTGAGCCAGCCGGTGTTGGCGTCGGCGACGAGGACGTCGCCCGGCCGCAGTTCGCCCGCCGCCGCGCCGATCCGCTCGATGTCGTCGTCGGCGCGCCCGCCCACCTTGAGCTGGAACTTGCGATAGCCTTGCGCGCGATATTCCCGGACGCGCGCCGCCATGGCCGCCGGCGCGTCTTGCGAGATGGCGCGGTAGAGCGCGAAATCCTCGCCATAGCGGCCGCCGAGCAAGGCCGCCACCGGCAGGCCGGCCTTCTGGCCCAGGATGTCCCAGCACGCCATGTCGACCGCCGACTTGACGTAAGGGTGGCCGAGCAGCTCGCGGTCCATGACGCGATTGAGCGCGCCGATGAGGGTGGGGTCGAGGCCGATCAGCTTCGGCCCCAGCTCCCCGAGGCCGGCCCTGACGCCGGCGGCAAAGGCCGGCAGGTAATTGGGCCCGAGCGGGCAGACCTCGCCGTGGCCGACGAGGCCGGCGTCGGTCTCGAGGCGCACGACCGTCGAATCGAACACCGTCACCGACTTGCCGGCGGACCACCGGTAGCCGCCCTCGTGCAGCGGCAGCTCGACCCGATAGGCAAGAAGCCGGCGAATCTTCATGGCGGAGCGCTGCGATCCTTCGGAACGACGGACGTCGGTAGGGCTAGTACCGCGATACCGTGCGCCCGTCGCGGCGCGTGTCGTCGTACTCGGGTTCCTCCTCCGGCCTGCCGTTCTCCGCCATCGCCGTGGCCGGCCGGGCCTCGTTCGCCGGCAGCGCGCCGAACATGCGGTCGATGCGCAGGAAGGCGCGGTGGCAGGCGTGCGCCGCGAGCGCGCCCACGCCGAGGCACAGGATGGTGACGCGCCAGAAATCGGGCCGCGCATCGGGGCTCGTGTCGGGGGCGCTGAAGATGGTCACTTCCTTGGTGTGGAACACGGCGAAGACGACCACGGCGAATATGGCGCCGACGAGCGCGGTCGCCGCGGCGCGCTCCAGGTTGGCGTCGGCGAACAGGTCCGCCCAGCGCCGCCGTGACATGTACTGCACCAGCGTGTAGACGACCGCGCCGAGCGCGCCCAGCGAGATTGCGCGCAGCACCAGATGGACGTTCTCCGCCTGGCCCTGGGTGCGCTCGATGAGGCGCGTCAACTCGTCGATGTCGGTCTCCAGCCGCTTGATCGACTTGTCGATCTCCAGCAGCTGACCGTCCACCGTACTTTTCAGGTTGAGCAGGCTTTCGAGCTCCGCCTGCAGCTCGGGGTCCTTGTTTTCCTTGAGGCGCAGCCGGGCGCCCTCGATCTTGTGGCCGACGTCGACGAGGTCCTGCTGGTGGTCCTGCAGGTCCGACTCCAGGTCGAGACGCCGATCGATCAGCGAGGCGCGCTCCGGCACGTAGATCTCCGACAGCTTGCGGTACTCGGGATCGAACAGGGCCACGTTGCCCGGACTGGTGAAGAAGCCGCAGAACAGTAAGGCCGCGACGAACAGCACCACGGCGAGACTGCGTGCCGTATGGATGACAATTGACATCGGTCCCCTGCTTGCCGCCCCCGCAACCCTACACCGAGCGGGTCGAGGAAAGTAGAGCGGTATGCAGGCAGGCGCGCGCCGTCACGGAAGGGGCGGGCGAGCGAGGTCCATCCTCGGCCCGCCCGCCCCTACTCCGTCACCTTAGAAACGCCGCCGCAGCACCTCGCCCTCGGTCGCGCGCACGATCTCGGCCGGCCACAAGGCGACCCAATCCTCGCCGGCCGGCCCGATGTGGAGCGGGCGAGCGGGCAGATGCAGCAGGCTGCCGCGCACGCGGCTCGCCAGCACGCCCTCGGGGTTGGCGGCGGACCAGGCGAGCGCCGCCGCGCGGTCGGCGAGCGCGGTGGGCGGTGCCTCGAGACGCCCCGAGAAATCGAACTCGCCGTCGTAGCCGCCGTAGATCGCGAGCGGCCGGCCTTCGTGCTGGACCGCGCGCATCTCGGCCGCGAGCGGCGCCAGGTCGAAGAAGTGCCCAAGCGAGACGAAGAACTCGACGTGCAACGTCACCGCCAGCAAGACCGGCAACAACGCCACCTGGACGGTCCGCGCCGGCAGCTCGAGCGGCGCCAATTGCGACAGCACGAAGCCACCGCCGAGCAGCGCCAGGCCCGAGGCGAGGCTGGAGCCGCCGAGCCAGATCGGCAAGCTCGCCTCTTCGCCGGCAAGGCCGCGCCAGATGGCGTCGAGATGAGCCACCGGAATGATGTTGAGGAGAAAGAAGACGAGGCCGACGACCAGGATCGGCAGACCCGGCACGACGGCGTGGAAGTCCTTCGGCACGCTGTCCTGGGCCACCAGCAGCCGGGCGGCGGCCAGCGCCAGCGGCGCCAACGCGGGGAGAATGGCGTCGGCGCGCCACGTGCCGTCCGCCGCCAGCGCCGCCATCGCCGCCACCGCCGCCCAGCCGCAGGCCCGGAAACCGTCCTCGTCGAGGCGACGGGCGTAACGGAACACGGCGCGCCGCAGCGTCGTCCACCACACCCAGGGGTAGAGCAGCAGCGGCAGGAGCAGCGGATACCAGTACCACGAGCGCGCCGCGGCGGCGCCCGCCGCTTCATCCGGCAGCCAGGGCAGGGAAGCCGCGACGCCGAGCGTCAGCGCCGCGGCGAGACCGAGATACCAGAACCGCCAGTCGATCGGCCGGCGCAACCACAGCGGCGCCGCCAACGGCGCCGGCAGCAGCAGCACGAAGGCGGTCGAGCCGGCGACGGAAAGGCCGAGAAACAGCGCCGCGGCGAACAGGCCCCAGCCGACGAGCCTGCGGCCATGCCAGGCGTTGGCGACGCCGGCAAGCCCGAGCAGAGAGGCCGACAGCAGCGCCGTGTCGGCCACGACCAAACTGGCATGGGCGACGAAGGCGCCGGTGCCCGCAAGCACGATGGGCGCCAGCGAGGCCACCCTCGGCTGCCCGGGCCACAACAGGCGGGCGACCGGCCCTACCAGCAGGAGGGCGGCGAGCGCGAAGAGCGGCGGCACCAGCCGGGCCCAAGTCTCGCTGACGCCGAACGCCAGCCAGCCTAGATGGATGAGCGAGACGATGAGCGAGCCGCCCGGTTCCGGCGCCAACCACGCCCACCAGGCGCGCGACAACAACTCCGATTCCCCCGGCGCCAGCAGCGGCCGGGCGAGAAGGCCGCTCGCCACCAGCACCAACCAGATGCCGACCGGCCAGCCATGCCGGCGGAGCGCGGCGACGGCTCTCTTGCCGCCGGCCGTTGGCCCGGCCTCCGCGATCACGGCTCGGCCGCCGCCGCGGCGGCCCATTCGCGCATCGCCGGGCGATTCGTCGCGGCCTCGACGTAAGCGGCCGACACCTCGTCGAGTGCTACGCCATAAGTGACGAACCGCGTCGTCACCGGCGCGAACATGGCGTCGGCGATGGTGAAGCGGCCGAACAGCATGTCGCCGTCGGCACCGAAGCGCCCGCGGCAGTCGCGCCATATCCGGCCGACGCGGTCGATATCGGCCGCCACCTCGCCCGACAGCGGCGGCGGCGACGTGCGCCGGCGAATGTCCATCGGCAGCGTGCGGCGCAGCGCGGCAAACCCGGCATGCATCTCGGCCGAGACCGCGCGCGCCACGGCGCGCGCCGCGGGTTCCTTCGGCCACAGCAGGGCGGCGGGAAACGTTTCGGCCAGGTACTCGCAGATGGCGAGCGAATCCCACACCACGACGCCGCCATGCTTGAGCGCCGGCACCTTGCCGGAGGGCGAGTGGCCGGCGATCGCCGCCTTGGTCTCCGGCCGATCGAGGGGAATCACGATCTCGTCGAAGGGCGCGCCGGTCTGTTTCAGGGCAAGCCAGGGCCTGAGCGACCAGGAGGAGGTGTTCTTGCTGCCGAGGACTATGACTATGTCGGGCATGGGGGGACCGGCGTTCGCCTTCTGCTTAGCGCGCGACGTGCCGTCGGCGCAAGTCGCTCCCCCTTTTCTCGGGCGAGGTTCCAAGCCATTCTCTCGCGGCACCCCTAACCTGTACCGGGAGGCGATACCCTTGCTCGATCATCTCGTAGCCCGGGCCGACGCCAAGACCGTGCCGATCACGCCCATCGTCAAGCGGAAGCTCGATGGTTGGCTCGCCAAGCAGCCCGCGGCCGTCGCCCGCTGGGTGGCGGGCACCGGGTTCAAGGCGAAGCCGGGCCGGCACCTGCTGCTGCCGGACGGGAACGGCGCCATCGGGCGCGTGCTGCTGGGGGTCGACAAGGCCCCCGACATCTGGTCCTACGGCGGCCTCCCCCACGCGCTGCCGCCCGGCTCCTACCGGATTGACGCGGCGCAAGACGAAAGGACGGCGAGCCGGGCGGCGCTCGGCTGGGCGCTCGGCGGCTACGCCTTCACGCGCTATAAGAAGAAGGAGCGCGCGCCCGCCCGCCTGGTGTGGCCGGCCAAGGCGGACCGCAAGGCGGTCGAGCGCACGGCCGCGGCCGTGTTCCTGGTGCGCGACCTCGTCAACACGCCGGCCGGCGACATGGGGCCGAGCCAACTCGCGGCGGCGGCCCGGCGCGTGGCGCTGGCCCATGGCGCCACGTGCAAGGTCATCGTGGGCGAGGCGCTGCTGCGGGCGAACTACCCGGCGGTGCACGCGGTCGGCCGGGCCAGCGCCGAGGCGCCGCGGCTCATCGATCTCAGTTGGGGCGCCCGAGGGCCCAGGATCGCGCTCATTGGCAAGGGCGTGTGCTTCGACAGCGGCGGGCTCGACTTGAAACAGTCGGCCGGCATGAAGCTGATGAAGAAGGACATGGGCGGGGCGGCGCACGCGCTGGCGCTGGCCCAGATGATCATGTCGGCGCGGCTCAAAGTTCGATTGCGGGTGCTGATCCCGGCGGTGGAGAACGCGGTGTCGGGCAACGCCATGCACCCGCTCGACATCCTGGCGACGCGCAAGGGCATCACGGTGGAGGTCGGCAACACCGACGCCGAGGGGCGCCTCATCCTCGCCGACGCGCTGGCGGAAGCGGACAGCGAGAAGCCGGACCTCATCGTCGACTTCGCCACGCTGACGGGGGCGGCGCGGGTGGCGCTGGGGCCGGATTTGCCGGCGCTGTTCAGCAACGACGACCGGCTCGCCAACGCGATCCTGCGGCACGGCCTGGCGGAGGACGACCCGTTGTGGCGCCTGCCGCTCCATCGGCCTTACCGACGCGCCCTCGACAGTTCGATCGCCGATATCAGCAGCACCGGCGATGGCGTCGGCGCCGGCGCCATCACGGCGGCGCTGTTCCTCGCCGAGTTCGTCGGCGACGGCACGCCCTGGGCGCACATCGACCTGATGGCCTGGAACGCCAGGAGCCGGCCGGGCCGCCCGGAGGGCGGCGAGGCGCAGGCCCTACGCGCGCTTTACGCGCTCGTCGCCGGGAAGGCCGCCGCTGGAGGTCTCCAGCGAGAGAGTCGAAAAACGAGCGACCTACCCCATGCCCAGCGGGCGAGCGACATGGGGAAGCGTCGCAAATAGGACATTTTTCGCCCAGCGAGGGCGGCGAGTGTTTCGTTAGAGTTGGTCCGCTCTTCCGGGGGGCGCCGGCCTAGGCGCGCCGAGGGCGCGCACCCGATTCTGCTTCACGATGTCCGAACAGCGCATCGGGCGGCGTTCCCCAACGGGCCCGCCGCCGGCCCGAGCCGCTCGGCCGC
>CAYPKW010000050.1:0-17913 GCA_964411425.1 uncultured Rhodospirillaceae bacterium | reverse complement strand
TAGTGTAGGGGCCATACCTCAGTATCATGATCGGGATGTTGTAAGCTTTTGAGCCTAACCATATCCTCGGGAGTGCGATAATCCGTTGTCTTCCGAGAGGGCACATGGTCCAGATCGCCACACCAGGGAATTCGACTTTCCACGCCCGATTGATGATCGAATGGCCCGAGTTTTTCAATCCGGTCGAAGGTGCCCATTGCTATCTCGATATTAGGCTCTCCTTCTTCAAGCAAAAACATTGGAGTTCCGCAGTCTCTGCAAAAGCCTCGAGCGACGATTGCGGAAGATCGAAATTCCGACGGAGCGCCTCTCGTCCACTTAAAATTTTGAACTGGCACTGCAACGAAAGGAGCGGCAAAACTTCCAAAGGCCTTTTGGCACATGCGACAATGGCAAATGCTTGGTTTTCCCAATTCTCCGGTGACTTCATACCGCAGTGCTCCACACTGGCAACCGCCCTGAGATTTTTCAGGCATAATGACCTCCATTTTTATAAACCGCCTCCATCAACGGCCCAGTAACCGGTGGACCAGACGCATAGCTGCCCTGATTGTATTCTGATGTATTTGTACCATGCTCGCCTCATATTGGTGCCCGCCAAACGGCGTCAAACCGCCGCCGAACAAGTTCGACTTTCCGCCCCGATGCGGACCCCTAAGCGGACCGGCGGCCGAGAACGTCCAGCAGCTCGGCCACCTTGCGATGCTGTTCCTCGGCGTCGCCGCTCCGGATCGCATGCTCGACGCAGTGCGCCACGTGGTCCTGCAGGACCTCGTCCTCGACCCGCCTGAGCGCAGCGCGCACCGCCTGCACTTGCGTCACGACATCGACGCAGTAGCGGCTTCCCTCCACCATCCGGGCGATACCCCGGACCTGGCCCTCGATGCGCCGGAGGCGCGAAAGGCATGATTCCTTGGTTTTCGGTTGCATGATTGACATATACCCCCATGGGGTATATATGTCAAGCCGATCATAGAACCGTTCGAGGAGCCTCTCCGATGGCCGCTACCCCTGACGCGGACGCCATCTACACCTGCCCGATGCATCCGGAAGTCCGTACGCTCGGCCCCGGCGCCTGTCCGCTTTGCGGCATGGCGCTCGAACCCGAGACGATGACGGCCGAGAGTGGCCCTAATCCGGAGCTCGCGGATATGACGCGCCGGTTCTGGATCGGTCTCGCGCTGGCGCTGCCCGTCACCGCGTTGGAGATGGGCGGTCACTTTACCGGCCTGCACATGCTGTTGGCGCAGCACACGTCGAACTGGCTGCAACTCGCCTTCGCCACGCCGGTGGTGCTGTGGGCCGGCTGGCCGTTCTTCCAGCGCGGCTGGGCGTCCGTCGTCGCGCGCAGCCTCAACATGTTCACGCTCATCGCCATGGGCACCGGGACGGCATGGCTCTACAGCGTGGCCGCCACCGTCGCCCCCGGCGTCTTCCCGCCGGCGTTGCGGGCGGCGGACGGCGCGGTCGCGGTCTACTTCGAGGCGGCCGCGGTCATCACCGTGCTGGTGCTGCTGGGCCAGGTATTGGAGCTGCGGGCGCGGGAGCGCACCGGCGACGCGATCCGCGCGCTGCTCGACCTGGCGCCAAAGACGGCGCGCCGTGTCGCCGCCGGCGGCGACGAGGAAGTGACGCTCGACGCCGTCGGCGTCGGCGACCGATTGCGGGTGCGTCCGGGCGAGACCGTGCCGGTCGATGGCGAGGTCGTCGACGGCAAGAGCGCGGTCGACGAGTCGATGGTGACCGGCGAATCCCTGCCGGTCGCCAAGGGTCCCGGCGACGCCGTGATCGGCGGCACGCTCAACCAGACCGGCGGCTTCGTCATGCGCGCCGAGAAGGTCGGCCGCGACACCATGCTGGCGCAGATCGTCCGGCTGGTCGCCGAGGCACAACGCAGCCGGGCCCCGATCCAGCGCCTGGCCGACCGGGTATCCGCCTGGTTCGTCCCGGCGGTGATCCTCGTTGCCGCGCTCGCGTTCGCGGCCTGGTCGGCGTGGGGACCGCCCCCGGCCATCGGCCATGCCATCGTTGCGGCCGTCGCCGTGCTCATCATCGCCTGCCCCTGCGCCCTCGGTCTGGCGACTCCCATGTCGATCATGGTGGGCGTCGGCCGCGGCGCAGGGGTGGGTGTGCTGATCAAGAACGCCGAGGCGCTGGAGCGTTTCGAGAAGGTCGATACCCTGGTGGTCGACAAGACCGGCACGCTGACCGAAGGCCGACCGCGGCTCACGGCGCTGATTGCGGCCGCGGGATTCGGCGAGGATGAAGTCTTGCGTCTTTCGGCCGGCCTCGAACGCGGCAGCGAGCATCCGCTGGCCGGCGCCATCCTGGCCGCGGCCGAGGCGCGCGGCTTGGCGATTCCGGACGCCGACGAGTTCCGGTCCGTTACCGGCAAGGGCGTGACCGGTACGGTCGAGGACCGGCGGGTCGCGCTCGGCAATACCGGATTATTGGACGAGCTCGGAATCGCAAGCGGCGACTTCGCGCGCGGCGCCGACGACCATCGCCGCCGGGGTGCCACCGTGGTGTTCCTTTCGGTCGACGGCCGCATGGCCGGTCTGCTGGCGATCGCCGACCCCGTCAAGGAGACGACGCCCCAGGCGATCCGCGCGCTGAAAGAGGCCGGTTTGCGCATCGTCATGCTGACCGGCGACAACCTCGCCACGGCGCGGGCGGTGGCGGCCGGTCTCGGCATCGACGACGTGCAGGCGGAGGTCCTGCCGGCGGACAAGAGCCGCATCGTGCGGCGGTTGCGCGAAGAGGGCCGGGTGGTGGCCATGGCGGGCGACGGCGTCAACGACGCGCCGGCCCTGGCCGCCGCCGACGTGGGCATCGCCATGGGCACCGGAACCGACGTCGCGATCGAAAGCGCGGGCGTGACCCTGCTCAAGGGGGACCTGACGGGCATCCTGCGCGCGCGGCGCCTGTCGCAGGCGGCCATGCGCAACATCCGCCAGAACCTGTTCTTCGCCTTCGTCTACAACGCGGCCGGCGTGCCGCTCGCGGCCGGGCTCCTGTATCCGATCTTCGGGCTCATGCTGAACCCGGTGTTCGCCGCCGCGGCGATGTCATTGTCCTCGGTCAGCGTCGTCGGCAACGCGCTGCGGCTGCGGACGCTGCGGCTTTAGCTCAGCCGTTTTCCTCGGCGACGATCATGTCGTAGGCGGGGAGCGTGAGGAACTCGACGAATTCGGGCGCCGCCACCAGGTGCCGCAGCAGCTTCGCCGCGTCGGCGTAGCGCCCGGTGGCGAAGCGCGTTTCGCCGATGGCCGCGCGGATGCGCGCGAGCTCCTCCTCGAAGACGGCGGCCAGAAGCGCCTCGTCCACGGTTCGCCCGTCATCGAGCCGCACGCCATGCTTCCGCCACTGCCAAAGCTGGGCGCGCGATATCTCGGCCGTCGCGGCGTCCTCCATCAGGTTGTAAAGCGGCACGCAGCCGACGCCGCGCAGCCAGGATTCGATGTAGCCGATGGCGACGTTGACGTTGAGACGAAGGCCGGCCTCGGTCTTGGGGCCGGCGGGAACCCGTAGCAGGTCCGCCGCCGTCACTTGCACGTCCTCGCGCCGGCGCGCGATCTGGTTCGCCCCGGGCATGCGCTCGAAGACCGCGCGCGCCACCGGCACCAGGCCCGGATGCGCCACCCAGGTGCCGTCGTGACCGTTCTCAAGCTCCCGCTCCTTGTCGGCGGTCACTTTCTCGATCGCGCCGCGGTTCGCCGCCGGGTCGTTCTTGATCGGGATTTGCGCCGCCATGCCGCCTATGGCGTGCACGCCCCGCTTGTGGCAGGTCTTGATCGCGAGCAGGCTGTAGCTGGCGAGGAAGTGCGCCTCCATCGTCACCAGCGCGCGGTCCGGCAGCACCATCGCCGGGCCGTTGCGGAACTTCTTGATGAAGCTGAAGATATAGTCCCAGCGGCCGCAGTTGAGGCCGGCCGAGCGCTCGCGCAGCTCGTACAAGATCTCGTCCATCTCGAAGCTGGCGAGGATGGTCTCTATCAGCACGGTGGCCTTGACGGCGCCGTGCGGCAGACCCAACGCCTTCTCGGCATGGAGGAATGCGTCGTTCCACCAGCGCGCCTCGAGGTGGGATTCGAGCTTCGGCAGGTAGAAGTAGGGGCCGGTGCCCTTGGCGATGAGCCGGCGCGCGTTGTGGACGAGGTACAACCCGAAATCGAACAAGGCGCCCGCCATCGGCTGCCCGTCCACGATCGCGTGCTTCTCGGAGAGGTGCAGCCCGCGCGGGCGCACCATCAGCACCGCCGTCCGGTCGTCGAGGCGGTATTGCTTGCCGCTCCGCGGATCGGCGAACTCGATGGTGCCGGCGACCGCGTCGATCAGGTTGTTCTGTCCTTCCACGAGGTTGGCCCAGGTCGGCGCGTTCGCGTCCTCGAAATCGGCCATGAAACACGAGGCCCCGGAATTGAGCGCGTTGATGACCATCTTGCGCTCGGGCGGTCCGGTGATCTCGACCCGTCGATCGAGCAGGTCGGGCGGCAGCGGCGCCACGGTCCAATCGCCGGCGCGGATCGCCCCGGTCTTCGGCAGGAAGTCCGGCCGCTCGCCGGCGTCGAGCCGCGCTTGGCGCTCCGCCCTTTGCCGCAGCAAGCGGCGCCGCGCCGGCCCGAAGCGCCGTTCGAGGTCGGCGAGGAACGCGACCGCGTCCGGTGTCAGCACCCGGTCATAGCCTGGCCGGCTGGCGCCGGCGATACGCACGCCCGAGTCTAGCTTCATGCCACTCGGGTCGGGCCGGCGGCGGGTGCCAGCGGGTTCAACCGGCCGGGGGGCGCCATGGTAAGGACACGCCGGATCTCGTCGGTCTGGAAACCGATCGCCATCGGCCGCCGGCAGCCGCTGAGAACAGCCACGTCGTACAGCTCCTGCACCGGCCCCTCCATGCGCAGCCAATGCACGCAGTCGCCGGTGCCGAGGTCGATGACGTAGATGGCGCAGCGCGCCGTGCCCTTCTTGGCGTCGAGCGTCTCCTGCAGGGCGAGGCCGCTGAACTCCCGGTTCTTGCGCGGCTTCGATAAACCGACGACGGCGAACTCGTTGACGAACGCCAGGCCGCGCAGATAACCGGGGCAGAAGCACACCGGCTCGAACTTGCCGGCCTTGAGGTCGATGAAACCGAACTCGCCGGAGCCCGAGTTGTGCAGCCACAGGTGGCCGCGGTACCAGCGCGGCGAGTGCGGCATCGACAGTCCGCGCGCGACGATCTCGTTCTGCTGCACGTCGATCGCCAGCCCGCCGTCGCGCCGGCGGTCGCGCCAACCGTCCGCCACGTCGCCCTCGGAAACGGTCGTCACATAGGCGGGCTGTCCGTCGCGCATGGCGAGCCCGTTGAGGTGGCAGCGGTCCTCCGCTGCGATCTTGGAGATGAACGGCGGCTTCCACAGCGGCGTGAAGCTGTAGTTCGCGCTGGGCGTGGCGAGGCAGCTGTACAGCGTGTTCACGAAGATCAGCCGGCCGTCGCGGTCGATCGCCATGTCGTGGACATCCACGTCGCCGGTGACGAACCCCACCCTGGGCACGTAGAGCCGGTCGTGGGCTTGGTGAACCTTGCCTTTACGCAGCACGTTCTCGAAGCGCCACAGCTGCCACAGCGAGCTCACCCACAGGCTGTTGGCGTGCGCCGTCATGCCCATGCAGCGGCTCATCGTCCGCTTGTGGAACGACAGCCGGCCGTTCGGCTGCAGCCCGATGAAGAAGAGCTTGGCCGCCTGATAGGTGGTGAAGGCGATGCTGACGTGCTGCTCGGCCAGCCAGCGCGTGAACTGGCGCGAGGCGGAGATGTCGAACGGTTCCGCCTTGGTGGCGCCGGGGGCGGGCTGCGGCTGGCCCTCCGGCGCCACCGTCTCGGCGGTTGGCTTGTCGTCCTCGGCCATGCTTCGCGTCCTAGAGCCTGATCGCTTCACTTTGAAGCACATCGTGCAACGGAGTGAAGCGTGAATCAGGCTCTAACTGTTGAATCTAGAGCAAGATTCACGTTTCATATCGATGCATCGTGATCCGATATGAAACGATCTTGCTCTAGGCGGTCCGACCTTTTTGCGCGTAAGCGGCGGTATCGAATAGGCCAACTCGTTCCAATATAACGATTCCACCGCAACCGTGCCACCGCCGGCCCGGCCGCAAGAATTGTTCCTTAATGGCTTACGATCATGCTGCCGCCGCGGTCGCGCGCGGCGGCGGCGCGGTTGTGCCGGGCGTCGTTCGGTTATAAAAGTGATTCGTTAACGCGCCCTGGGCGGAGCCACATGGCGGAGCGAGCCACGAATCCACAGCGCGGCGACGGCCCGGTCCGGCAAGCGCTTGCCGCCTATCGACGCGTGTTCATGGCGGTGGCCGGGTTCAGCCTGGCGATCAACGTGCTGATGCTGGCCGCCCCCCTCTACATGATGCAGGTGTTCGACCGCGTGCTGGCCAGCCGCAGCATGGAGACCCTGGTCATGCTGACCATCGTGGCGGGCGGCGCGCTTCTGGTCATGGCGGGGCTCGAGATGGTGCGCTCGCGCGTCCTCCTGAGGGTCAGTATCGGGCTCGAGCAGGCGCTGAGCACCCCTGCGCTGGCCGCCTCGATCGCCAATATCCTGGGCGGCCGCGGGCAGGGCGTGCAGGCGCTGCGCGACCTGTCTCAGATCCGCAATTTCCTCACCAGCACCGGCGTCTTCGCGCTGTTCGACGCGCCCTGGACGCCGCTGTTCATCCTGGTCACCTATCTGTTCCATCCCATGCTTGGCGCCATCGCCGTGGCGGGCGCGGTGGTGCTGTTCGGCGCGGCGCTGCTGTCGGAACTGCTGACGAGGGGCCCGCTGTCGGAGGCGACAGCCGCCGCGGTCACCGGGATGAAACGCGCCGAGGCCGGCGCGCGCAATGCCGATGCCGTCGAGGCCATGGGCATGCTGGGCGGCATCCTGCGCCGCTGGCAGGCCGACAACCTAAAGGTCCTGGTGCCGCAGAACCTCGCCAGCGAGCGGGCCGGCTACATCGTCGCTCTGGTCAAGCTGCTGCGGCTGCTGTTGCAGATCGCGATCTTCGGCGTCGGCGCCTATCTCGCCGTGCAACAGGAAATCACGCCCGGCGTCATGGTCGCGGCCTCGCTGTTGATGGCCCGCGCGCTGGCGCCGGTCGAGGCGGCCGTCGGGACCTGGCGCAGCCTGGTTGGAGCGCGCGGCGCCTATCGCCGGCTCAACGACCTGCTGGCGGCCACGCCCCGGCGCGGCGTGGCCATGCGGCTGCCGGCGCCCGGCGGCCAGCTTTCGGTCGAGCGCCTGGTCTATCTGCCCCCGGGCGCCGAGACCGCCGCGCTCAAGGGTGTGTCTTTCGAGCTCGACGCGGGCGACGCGCTCGGCGTCATCGGGCCGACCGCGGCCGGCAAGAGCACGCTGGCCAAGCTGATGGTCGGTTCCTGGCAACCTTACGCGGGCAAGGTCAGGCTCGACGGCGCCGACGTGTATACTTGGGAGCGGGCCGACTTCGGGCGCTACGTGGGCTACCTGCCGCAAGACGTGGAGCTGTTCGCCGGTACCGTGCGCGAAAACATCGCGCGCCTGGGCGAGGTCGAGGCGCAGGCGGTCGTCGAAGCCGCCAACCTGGCCGGCGTGCACGAAATGATCCTGCGTTTGCCGAAAGGCTACGAGACCGAAATCGGCGAAGGCGGCGAAGTTCTCGCCGCCGGCCAGCGTCAGCTGATCGCGCTCGCCCGCGCGCTGCTGGGACCGCCGCGCCTCCTGGTGCTGGACGAGCCCAACTCCAATCTCGACAGCGAGGGCGAGAAGTCGTTGCTGGCGGCGCTCGCCGCCGCCAAGAGCGCCGGCATCACGGTCGTCATCATCGCCCACCGTCCGAGCATCCTGGAGTTCTGCGACAAGATGCTGGTGCTGCGCAACGGCGTGGTCGAGATGTTCGGCGCGCGCGAGGAGGTCATGGCGAAGACCGCCCGGCCGGCGCCGCGGCTGGCGGAGAGCCGCACGCCGCGCCTGAGCCGCCTGGCCTCGGTCGGGCCGGCGAGCAAGGCGGAGGAGAATCCATGACCTACTTGCTACCGAGCCCACAGAGCGAGAGCGCCGGGCGCGAGCCGAGCTCCGACACGCGCCGGCCGATCATAATCGGGTTGACCATCGTACTGCTGTTCTTCGGCGGTTTCGGCGCCTGGGCGGCGCTGGCCCCGCTGCACAGCGCGGCCATCGCCCCGGGCGTGGTCGCGGTCGACAGCAACCGCAAGACGGTGCAGCACCTCGAAGGTGGCATCATCAAGGAAATCCTGGTCCGCGATGGCGACACGGTCGAGCGGGACCAGGTGCTGGTTCGCCTGGACGAGACGCGCTCCGCGGCGGCGCTAGGCGTGCTCGAGGGCCAGTACCGGGCCGACCGCGCGCTCGAAGCGCGCCTCATCGCCGAGCGCGACGGCCTGCACGCGATCACGTTCGACGACGAGCTTGTCGCGGCCGCGGGCGAACCTGAAATCGCCGAGATCATTGCCGGTCAGGAGGGCCTGTTCGAGACGCGCCGCGCCGCCAACGAAAGCCAGATCGGCGTGCTCCACCAACAGATCAAGCAGCTCGAGGAGGAGATCGGCGGGTTCAAGTCGCAGCGCCAGGCCAAGGCGAGGCAGCTCGAGCTCGTGCAGGAGGAATATGGAGCGGTCAAGGAGCTGTACGACAAGGGCTACGAGCGCAAGCCGCGGTTGCTGGCGCTGCAGCGCGCCGCGGCCCTGCTCGAAGGCGAGCGCGGCCAATACGCGGCCCAGATCGCGCGCGCGAAGCAGGACATCGGCGAGGCGGAAATCCGCATCCTCGCGCTCAACGACACCTTCAGGCGGGACGTCGAAACCGAGCTGCGCGAGGTACAGGTCCGCGTCGCGGAACTGCGCGACCGCCTCGCCTCGCAGCGCGACGTGCTGCAACGGGTGGACATCGTGGCGCCGCAGGCTGGCGTCGTGGTCGGCCTCAAGTTCCACACCACCGGCGGGGTGGTGCGGCCGGGCGATCCGATCCTCGACATCGTGCCCACCTCCGACGAACTCATCGTCGAGGCGCGGGTCCGGGCCGAGGACATCGATGTCGTGCATCCGGGCCTGCCGGCGCAGGTGCGGCTCAGCGCGTACCGCCAGCGCACCACGCCCTACGTGGACGGCCGGGTCGTGCAGGTCTCGGCCGACCGCTTCGTCGACGAGCGCAGCGGCGTGCCCTATTACGCGGCCCGCGTCGCCATCGACGGCGCGGCTCTCGCCAGGCTCGAGGGCGTGACGCTTTACCCCGGCATGCCGGTCGAGGTCATGATCGAGACCGGCAGCCGCAAGGCCATCGACTATCTGTTGAGCCCGATCACTAGCAGCATTCACCGCGCCTTCCGCGAGCAGTAGGGAGAGCATTCCAGATGATCGCCGCCGACCTTGCCCGTTCTCTCCGAAGGTCGCCCCGGCGCTCCCAGACCCGTTCCGTGGGCCATTTCCTCGATCGTCATACCGGCGAAAGCCGGTATCCATCTCGACGCTCCGCGTCGGTGGCGGCATGGGTTCCGGCTTGCGCCGGAACGACGACGCGTGGAGCCGAACGCGCCAACACCGCAGGGACGAGCCAGTCCCGGTCAGCCTGATTTCGTCCTAGCCGTTCCGGCCGATTGCGGCCAATACCGCCTGGGTGCGGCTCTGCACGCCGAGCGTCTTGAAGACGCGCGTCATGTGAATCTTCACCGTGCCGGTTGACAAGCCGAGGGCGCCGGCGATCTGGCGGTTCGACTTGCCCTCGGCCAGCAGGGCCAGCACCTCGCGCTGGCGTGGCGTGAGCGCGTCGGCCTGGCCGAACGGCGCCCCGCTCTCGGACAGGCCGGCGCGGCGCCTGGGCGCTGGCGCGTCGAGCAGGATCGGCGGCAGGTAGAGGCCGCCGGCCAGCACCAGCCTAAGCGCGCTCAGCAGCAGCTTCGACGAGGACGACTTCGGGACGTGGCCGCGCGCGCCGGCCGCGGTCGCGCGACGCACGTCCTCGGCCCGGTCGCGCGCCGAGACGACGACCAGCGGCGCCTTGCCCGCGGCGCGCAGGAGCTTGGTCAGCCCCGCGACCCCATCCGGTTCCGCCGGAAAATCGGCGAGCACCATGTCAAACGCCCGCTCGGCCAGCCGCTGCAGGGCCTCGGCGAACCCGGCGGCCTCGACGACCTCGACCCGGGGGCCAAGCCCCGTCAGCAAGCGGGCCAGCCCGGCCCTGAACAGCGCCTGCTCGTCCGCGACCAGCACGCTGAGCGCGGTTCCGCCTCGCACCGTCTTCACCCCCCGCCGAGCCATCATGTGTCTGCATACCATGTATGCCATTGGTTATCTATCCTTCGATCGCGGTCCCTCGCGGCGCCGGCTGGCCTCTCCGGGCGAGGATGAGTAAGCTCGCGGGCCGTGACCCGCCCGCCCGCCCTACTTGCCACGCTCGCCGTTGCCGTCGCCGGGGCCATGTGGGGCGTCTGGTGGATACCCTTGCGCGCGGTCGAGGGTGCCGGCGTCGGCGGCGACTGGGCGAGTGCGCTGCTGTTCGCCATAGGGGCGCTGGCGGTTTCGGCGGTCGCCGCGGCGCGCCGCGCGGATCTACGTGCCGGCACCGCGGCCTTCTGGCTTGTCGGCATCCTGACCGGGACGGCGTGGAGTTTCTGGAATCACGCGCTTATCTCCGGCGACGTCGTGCGCGTGACCCTGCTGTTCTACCTGTCGCCCATCTGGGCCACGCTGCTGGCGCGGGCGATGCTGGGCGAGCCGTTCGGCTGGCTGCGCGGGCTCTCGATCGCGCTCGGCCTCGGCGGGGCCGTCGTGGTGCTCGGGTTCGGCGGCGGCATTCCGGTTCCGCGCACAATGGGCGAATGGATGGGGCTCGGCTCCGGCCTGCTGTTCGCAGCTGCCACCATCGTCATTCGCAAGACCGGGGCCGCCGGGCTGCTCGGCCGGTCGCTCGGATCGTTCCTCTGCGGCACGGCCGCCTCGGCGGCGCTTGCCCTCGTCGGTTCGGCCGAGCCGCCGGCAGGGGCGGCCATTGTCGCCTCGCTGCCGTACCTGGCGGTCAGCCTGTTCTGGCTGTTGCCACTGAGTTGGATGGTGCTGTGGGGCGCCGGCCACCTCGACCCCGGTCGGGTGAACATCCTCTTGCTGCTCGAGGCCGTCACCGCCGCGATCAGCGCCTCGATCCTGACCGACGAACCGTTCGGCTGGCGCGAGTTCGCCGGCTGCATCCTGATCGTCGGCGCCGGCCTCATCGAAGGGCTGGCGGAAATGCGCGGGCGTGCGATGCTGCGCCAGCCGGCATGAACGCGAACCGGCCGCAAGATCGTAGGTAGGCGGGACGCATGCCGATCGAAGCCTTGCCCCCGGAGGCCCTGTATCGACGCTGCGAGCCTGGCTCGCTGCCGTTCGAGACCACGGAGCAGCTGGAGGACTCGACCGAGGCGCCGGGCCAGGACCGCGCGCTCGACGCGCTCGGCTTCGGCATCGGCATCAAGCAGGCGGGCTACAATATCTACGCACTCGGCGCCCTCGGCTCCGGTCGCCACACCATCGTTCGACAATACCTGGAACGAGCGGCCGCCGGCGGACCCGTGCCGCCGGATTTGTGCTACGTCAACAACTTCGAGGCGCCATTCCGCCCGGTCCTGCTGGTGTTGCCGGCAGGCACCGGCGCCCGCCTGCAGGCCGACATGGCGGGGCTGATCGAAGACCTGCGAACCGCCATTCCCGCGGTCTTCGAAGGCGAGGGCTACCGCAACCGCCGGCAGGCCTTCGACGAGGAGTTCAAGCAGCGGCAGGAGAACGCCTTCGAGAAGCTGCAGCAGCGCGCCAAGGAGAAGAGCATCGGATTGGTCCGCACTCCAATGGGCCTGGCGCTGGCGCCGGTGCGCGACGGCGAAGTCATCGCGCCCGACGCGTTTCACCAACTGCCGGAAGCGGAGCGCCAGCGCATCCAGGCCGACCTGGAAGCGTTGCAAGAGGAGCTGGAGCAGACCATCCGTCAGTTTCCGGCCTGGGACAAGGAGCGGCGCGACCGCATCCGAGAGCTCAACCGCGAGGTGACCATGTCGGCCGTCGCTCTCGGCATCGGCAGCCTGCGCGCCGCCTACGAAGCGCTGCCGCCGGTGGTCGCCTATCTGGACGCCGTCGAACGCGACATCATCGGCAACGCCGATGCGTTTCTGGTCGAGAGCGAGGACAAGGGGGCGGCGCCCGGGCTGGGGCGCAAGGGGCGTGTCGCCCACGCGGATCGATTCCGCCCCTACCGGGTGAACGTCGTCGTCGACAGCAGCCGTTGGCAGGGCACGCCCGTCGTCTACGAGGACAATCCGACCCAGCCCAACTTGATTGGGCGCGTCGAGTACTTGGCGGAGATGGGCGCGCTGCTGACCGACTTCAACCTGATCAAGCCCGGGGCGCTGCACCGGGCCAACGGCGGTTACCTGCTGCTCGACGCCCGCAATCTGCTGTTGCAGCCATATGCGTGGGAGGCGCTCAAGCGCGCGCTTCGGTCGCGCGAGATCGCGATCGAATCGCCGGGCCAGATGTTCGGGCTGACTTCGACCCTGTCGCTCGAGCCGCAACGGGTTCCCCTTGACCTCAAGGTGGTCCTGGTGGGCGAACGGCTGCTCTATTACCTGCTCTGCGCCCACGACCCCGATTTTCCCGAACTTTTCAAAGTGGCGGTCGATTTCGACGATGACATGGCGCGCAGCGACGCCAGCCACCTGGCCTACGCGCGGCTGATGGCAACGATCGTGCGGCGCGAGAAGCTGCGCGCCCTCGACCGCGCCGCGGTGGCGCGTGCCATCGAGCACGGCGCGCGGCTTGCCGCGGACGCGGAAAAGTTGACCGCTCGTCTGGGCGCGTTGGCGGACTTGCTGCGCGAATCCGACTATTGGGCGGGGCAGAACCATCGCCAGCGCGTCACCGCGCCCGACGTGCAACAAGCCATCGACAGCCAGCAGCGCCGCACCGACCGCCTGCGCCAGCGCGCGCTCGAAGCCATCGAGCGCGGCATCGTGCTGATCGACACCGAGGGCGCCAAGGTGGGCCAGGTCAACGGGTTGTCGGTCATCGACCTCGGCACCTACAGCTTCGGTCGGCCGAGCCGCATCACCGCTCGCGTGCGCCTGGGCAAGGGGGAAGTGGTCGACATCGAGCGCAAGGTCGAACTTGGCGGGCCGATCCACTCCAAGGGCGTCCTCATCCTGGGTGCCTTCCTCGGCGCCCGCTACGCCCTCGACCATCCGTTGTCGCTGGAGGCGAGCCTTGCCTTCGAGCAGTCTTATGGCGGTGTCGAGGGCGACAGCGCCTCGTCGGCCGAGCTGTACGCTCTTCTCTCGGCGCTGGCGGAAGCGCCGATCCGGCAGGATTTGGCGGTGACCGGTTCGGTCAACCAGCATGGCGAGGTGCAGGTAATCGGCGGCGTCAACGAGAAGGTCGAGGGTTTCTTCGATATCTGTATGCGGCGCGGGCTCACCGGCAAGCAAGGCGTCCTGATCCCGGGCGCCAACGTGAAGCATCTGATGCTGCGCCGCGACGTGGTGCAGGCGGTCGAGGACGGTCGCTTCCGGGTCTATGCCGTCCGCACCATCGACGAGGGCGTCGAACTGCTGACCGGGGTGGCCGCCGGCGCGCGCGACGACGCCGGGCGTTTCCCGGATGGCAGCATCAATCGTCGGGTGGAGGACCGGCTGATCGCCTTGGCGGAGCGCCGGCGCAGCTTCGCAATGCAGCCCGAAGGAGGGTCCGCGTGAGCGAGGCTGCGGCGACGGGAATTCGCCGTATTCTGGTGGCGCTCGACGCCTCCAGCGAAAGCCTAGCTGCGCTCGAGGAAGCGGCGAGCCTGGCGGCGCGCCTGGAGGCGGAGCTGGACGCGCTGTTCGTCGAGGACATCGATCTTCTCAATCTGGCGGCGCTGCCGTTCGCGCGCGAGTTCAATGTGCTCACCCGCGGCGTCCGCTCCCTTGACCGGGAAACCATCGAGCGCGACCTGAGACTGCAGGCGTCCCGCGCGCGCCGCGCGCTTGCCGAGGCGGCCGAACGGCGCCGCCTGCACTGGTCGTTTCAGGTGGCCCGCGGCCGGGTCGATACGGAGATATTGGCGGCAAGCTGCCAGTGCGACGTGATCGCCGTACCGAAGGCGACCCGGTCGCGCTCGGGCCTCGGCTACATGGCGCGCGCGCTGGTCGAGAGCATGTCCTGTTCGGTCCTGCTCGCGTCGGCGCAGGCGGTTCCGCGCGACGGGGTCGTCGCCGTCGTCCTCGGCGGTGCGCCATCCGACGATGCGGCTCTCGACATGGCGGGCCGGCTCGCGTTCGACGACCGGTCGCGGCTGGTCGTATTGCTGACGGACGAAGCGATTACGCGGCCCGCCGCGGAAGCGCGCCTCAAGGGTTTCGCCGGGCGCACCACGTGGCGGCGCATCGCAAGCATCGGAGCGAGTGACCTGTCGCGGGCCGTGGAGGAGGTGGACGCGCGCCTCCTGGTGGTGGCGACCGATCGGCGCGCCGCCGAAGCCTTGGCGCCCGCCATCGAACAAGCGGGCTGCACGGTCCTGCTGGTTCGCGCCGAAGGCTAGCGCCGGAGAGCGAGCTTGGTATCGAAGGGCGATGAACAGGCGGCGGTCGTCGACTTCCTGCTGCGGCCCGCCACGCACGGGGTCGCCAAGGTCGAGCGCATCGACACGCACGGCGCGGTCGTGTTCCTGGCTGGCGAGCGCGCCTACAAGCTGAAACGCGCGGTCAAGTTCTCGTACATGGATTTCTCCACGCCGGCTTTGCGCCGGCGGGCCTGCGAAGCCGAGGTCGCCCTCAACCGGCGCACCGCGCCGTCGCTTTATCTGGGCGTGCGCGCGATCCACCGCGACGCGGCGGGTCGGCTTTCGTTCGGCGAAGGCCAACCGGTCGACTGGCTCGTCGTCATGCGCAGGTTTCCGCAAGAAGACCTATTCGACCGCATGGCCGAGCGCGGCGCCTTGTCCATGGCGCTGGTGCTCGACCTCGCCGGCGAGATCGCCCGCTTCCATGCCGCCGCCGAACCGGCGCCCGGCTTCGGCGGGCGCGCCGGCGTCGGCGAGGTGGTGCGCATCAACGCCGAGAACCTGGTTTGCGATCTGTTCGAACGGCCGCGCGTGAGGCGCCTCGTCCAGGCCAGCGAGGCCGCGCTGGAGCGTTGCGGCCCGCTGCTCGACGAGCGCAAGGCGACCAGGGTGCGGCGTTGCCACGGGGACCTGCACCTCGCCAACGTCTGTCTGGTCGACGGCCGCCCCACGCTGTTCGACTGCATCGAGTTCGCCGAAAGCATCGCCTGCATCGACGTGCTGTACGACGTGGCCTTCCTGCTGATGGACCTGTGGCATCGCCGCATGCCGGCGCACGCCAACGCCGTGCTGAACCGCTACTTCGACTCAGGCGGGGAGGAGACCCGCGCGCTGGGCCTGCTGCCGCTGTTCCTTTCCCTGCGCGCGGCTGTGCGCGCGCATGTCGGCGCCGCGACGCTGGCGCGCCAGCCGATGGGCGTCGATCCCGCCCTGCTGGCGCGGCGGCGCGACGAGGCGCGCGCCTACCTCGCCTTGGCCGAGCGCCTGCTGAAACCGCCGCCGGCGACGCTGATCGCGGTGGGCGGCCTGAGCGGTACCGGCAAGTCGACGCTCGCCTACGGCCTCGCGCCTGGAGAGGGCGCCGCGCCCGGCGCGCGGGTGCTGCGCAGCGACGCGATCCGCAAACGACTGTTCGGGGTCGCCTGGCAGGACCGGCTGCCGGAGGAAGCCTATGGCGAGGAGATGACGGCGCGCGTCTATGGGACGATTCGGGACGAGGCGCTGGCGGGCCTCGGCGGCGGCCACGCGGTCATCGCCGACGCCGTCTTCGCGCGAGCGGCCGAGCGGCGCGCCATCGCCGATGCGGCGGCCGTGGCCGGCACCGCCTTTCGAGGCTTCTGGCTCGAGGCGCCGGCCGCGGTCCTGGAGCAGCGCGTCCGCGCCCGCCGCGCCGACGCCTCCGACGCCACGATCGAGGTGTTGCGCCGGCAACTTGCCTATGACGTGGGGCCGGTCGAGTGGACGCGTCTCGACGCTTCTGTGGGCGCGGCGGCCGCCCTGGCGCAGGCTCAGCGTATCCTCGCCGCCGGCCCGGCCGCGCTCACGCCGGGTGGACGCGGCGCCTCGTAGGCGCTAATAGGGTTTCCAGCGAGGCCGATCCGAGACCGATGACCGCCATCGACCGCACGCCGGCCTGGGACGCGCTCGTGAGCCATGCGCTCGCCGTGGCGCCGCTCTACATGCGCGACCTGTTCGCCGGCGACCCCGACCGCTTCCAGCGCCTTTCGCTGCGCCTCGGCGACCTGCTGCTCGACTACTCCAAGAACCGCGTCACGCTCGAAACGATGAGTTTGTTGCGCGATTTGGCGCGCGCCGCGGCGGTGCCGGAGTGGGTGGAGCGCATGTTCGCGGGCGCGCCGGTCAACCGCACTGAAGGGCGCCCGGCCTTGCACGTGGCGCTGCGCAACAGGGCGAATACCCCGATCCTAGTGGACGGCGAAGACGTCATGCCGGGCGTCAACCGCATGCTGGCGCGCATGGAGCAGTTCGCGGCGGCGGTGCGCGATGGCTGGCTCGGCCACACCGGCCGGCCGATAACCTCGATCCTGCATATCGGCATCGGCGGGTCGGACCTGGGTCCGCGCATGGCCGTTCGGGCGCTCGCCCACCGCCGGCTGCCGGGTCTCGACATACGGTTCGTCGCCAACGTGGACGGCGCCGAGATCGCCCAAGCCCTCGACGGCCTCGACCCGGCGAGCACGCTCGTCATCGTCGCCTCGAAGTCCTTCGCCACCGCGGAGACGATGGCGAACGCCGCCACGGCGCGCGCCTGGCTCGCCGACCGCCTGGGCGAGGCGGCGGTGGCGCGCCACTTCCTCGCCGTCACGTCGAACCGCGACGGCGCGCGGGCCTTCGGCATCGACCCCGGCAACGTGTTCGAGTTGTGGGACTGGGTCGGCGGACGCTTCTCCTTGTGGTCGGCGGTCGGCCTGCCGGTTGCGCTGGCGATCGGTTTCCCCGGCTTCGTCGAGCTGCTCGAAGGCGCCCATGCCATGGACCGGCATTTCCGTACCGCGCCGCTGGAGCGCAACCTGCCGGCGACGCTGGCGCTCGTCGGCATCTGGAACGCGAACTTCCTCGGCGCCGAGAGCCACGCGGTTTTACCCTACTGCCAGGCCCTCGAAGGGCTGCCGGCCTATCTGGCCCAGCTCGAAATGGAAAGCGGCGGCAAGTCGGTGCGCCGCGACGGCGCACCGGTGACCCATCCCACCGCCCCGATACTGTGGGGCGAGGTGGGCAGCAGCGGCCAGCACGCGTTCCACCAGTTGCTGCACCAGGGAACCCGGTTCGTGCCGGTCGACTTCATCGCCTTCGCCCTGAGCGAGCGCCCGGTGGGGCGCCATCACGACATGCTGCTGGCGAACGCGCTTGCGCAAGGAGAAGCGCTGATGCGCGGCCGCGGCGAGGCGGAGTTGCGCGCCGCGCGCCTGCCGCCGCACAAGGTCATGCCCGGCAACCGGCCGAGCAACACGATCCTCGGCCGCCGGCTCGACCCTCATACGCTCGGCATGCTGATCGCCCTCTACGAGCACAAGATTTTCGTGCAATGCGTCATTTGGGGTATCGAATGCTTCGACCAGTGGGGCGTCGAGGCCGGCAAGGAGCTCGCCGGGCGCATTTTCGCGGAACTGCAAGGTGGTCCCGGTAGCGAGCACGACTCTTCCACGGCGGGACTGATCGGCCATCTGCGCGACGCGCGGGCGCCGGGCTGAGCGGCGGCGCCCGCCCTCTAACCGCTAGTGGATCGAATCCGACAGATGAGTCCCCACCCATTAGCAGGCTGCTGAAAAACCCGATTCACACCGGGTTGAGAATGTGATTCTGTGCA
>CAYPKW010000049.1:0-19326 GCA_964411425.1 uncultured Rhodospirillaceae bacterium | reverse complement strand
CCGAGCAGCCCCGCCTCCATTCCATTATCGCGGCAGGTGTAGCATGGCGATCAAGGCGGCGGGCAAGGCGGAGGCCGGCGAGGCGCGCGAGGAGAACGCCGACGGTCCCTTGATGGACGGCGTTACCGCCGCCGTCAAGAAGATGCTGGCGCGCAGCAAGGAGCGCGGCTACGTGACCTACAACGAGCTCAACGCCGTGCTGCCGCCGGAACAAATGTCCTCCGAGCAGATCGAGGACACGCTCGCGCTGTTGAACGAGATGGGCATCAACGTCGTGGACGGCGAGGAGCAGGACGACACGGCGCCCGGTGCCCAGGCCGAGCCGGAGGAAGCGGCCGAAGAGGCGCGCGGCAACCTCAGCGAGGAGGATGTCGGGCGCACCGACGACCCGGTGCGCATGTACTTGCGCGAGATGGGCAGCGTCGAGCTGTTGTCGCGCGAGGGCGAGATCGCCATCGCCAAGCGCATCGAGGCCGGCCGCGACATGATGATCGGCGGCATCTGCGAGATTCCGCTGACCTACCGCGCCATCATGGACTGGCGCGACCGCCTGGCCGCCGGCACCATGCTGCTGCGCGACATCATCGATTTGGACGCCACCTTCGTCGGGCCGGAGGCGGCCGCCGTCGTCGCTTCCCCGGCGGACGCCGCGGCGGTGGCCGCGACCAAGGCCGAGCAGACGGGCGAGGATACCACCAAGGCCGAGGAAGAGCCGGACAACGGCGACGACCAGGATGGCGACGCCAATAACCTATCGCTTTCGGCCATGGAGCAACAGCTCATGCCGGCCGCGCTGGAGACCTTCGACAAGGTCGAAGCCATTTTCAAGCGGCTAGAACGGCTACAGGCAAAGCGCCTCGACGACTTGCGCGCCGGCATGAAGGCGTCAGCCCAGTCGGACCGGCGCCACGACAAGCTGAAGGGCGCGCTCGTCCAGTTGATGGGCGGCGTGCGCCTCAACAACGCGCGCATCGAGGCGCTGGTGGAACAGTCCTACGAGCTCAACCGCAAGCTGGTCGCGGCGGAGGGACGGTTCCTGCGCCTGGCGCAGAAGGCCGGCGTCAAGCGCGAGGAGTTCCTTGCCCGCTACTACGGCGCCGAGCTCGACCCGCGTTGGCTGTCCAAGGTCGCCCGCCTCACCGCCAAAGGCTGGAAGAGCCTTGCCACCCGGCACCGCGACGAGGCCAAGGGGACCCGCGGCGAGATCGCCGAGGTCTCGCGGCTCTCCGGCCTCTCGATCGCCGACTTCCGGCGCAACGTCGGCATCGTCCAGAAGGGCGAGCGCGAGGCGAGCCGGGCGAAAAAGGAGATGGTGGAGGCGAACCTGCGCCTCGTCATCTCGATCGCGAAGAAGTACACCAACCGCGGACTACAGTTCCTCGATCTCATCCAGGAAGGCAACATCGGCTTGATGAAGGCGGTGGACAAGTTCGAGTACCGGCGCGGCTACAAGTTCTCGACCTACGCCACCTGGTGGATCCGCCAGGCCATCACCCGCTCGATCGCCGACCAGGCGCGCACCATCCGCATCCCGGTGCACATGATCGAGACCATCAACAAGCTGGTGCGCACCTCGCGCCAGATGCTGCACGAGATCGGTCGCGAGCCGACGCCGGAGGAGCTGGCGGTGAAGCTGATGATGCCCTTGGAGAAGGTGCGCAAGGTCCTCAAGATCGCCAAGGAGCCGATCAGCCTGGAGACCCCGATCGGGGACGAGGAGGACAGCCACCTGGGCGACTTCATCGAGGACAAAAACGCGGTGCAGCCGCTCGATGCCGCCATTCAGGCGAACCTGCGCGAGACCACGACCCGGGTGCTCGCCAGCCTCACCCCGCGCGAGGAACGGGTCTTGCGCATGCGCTTCGGCATCGGCATGAACACGGACCATACGCTCGAGGAGGTGGGCCAGCAGTTCTCGGTCACCCGCGAGCGCATCCGGCAGATCGAGGCGAAGGCGCTCAGGAAGCTCAAGCACCCGTCCCGCTCGCGCAAGCTGCGCAGCTTCTTGGATACGTAGAGCAATCAGCTATCAGCCGTCAGCGATCCGCCGATAGCCGATAGCTGATATCTTCCTGTCGGGCCGGTAGTTCAATTGGTTAGAACCCGCCGCTCATAACGGCGCAGTTGGAGGTTCGAGTCCTCCCCGGCCCACCATCGTCTGCGGCGAGTAACGCCTCCCGATGCTCGACCTGGTACTCCAGTTCCTGCCCTTCGCCGTCTCCACCACCGTGACGCCGGGGCCGAACAATGTGATGCTGACCGCATCCGGCGCCAACTACGGCTTCCGGCGCACGCTCCCGCACATGGCGGGCATCGCACTCGGATTCCCGGCGATGGTGCTCGCCATCGGCTTCGGCCTGGGGGCGCTGTTCGATCGCTACCCGGTGGTGCACTTGGCGATGCAGTGGATCGGCGTCGCTTATCTGCTCTATCTGGCCTGCCGGATCGCCACCACCAGGGCGGCGGACGACGGCGCCGCCTCGGGGCGCCCCTTCACCTTCCTGCAGGCGGCCCTCTTCCAGTGGGTCAACGTCAAAGGCTGGATCATGGCGGTAAGCGCCGTCTCGACCTACACGACGGTCGGCGGCGATCCATGCGTCGAGATTCCGATGATTGTCGCCGTCTTCGGTGCCGCCGCAATTCCCTCGTGCGCGCTGTGGGCCGGGTTCGGCACCGTGATCGGGCGTGCGCTCCGCTCGCCGCGCGCGCTCGCCGCTATCAACCTCGTCATGGCGGCCCTCCTGGTCGCCTCGCTGGTGCCGCTGCTGATTTGACGCGCGCCCCGGTTGCGGCGGCGGCGGCCTTGGGCTACAAGGCGCCGCCCGCCCGGAGCCGCCGATGCCCTCCTACCAATACATCTACGTCATGAAGGGCCTCGCCAAGGTATATCCCGGCGGCCGCAAGGTGCTGGACAACATCTGGCTGTCGTTCTTCCCCGGCGCCAAGATCGGCGTGCTGGGCTTGAACGGTGCTGGCAAGTCCACGCTGCTTCGCGTCATGGCGGGGATCGAGACCGACATCTCGGGCGAGGCGTGGCTGGCCGACGGTGCCACGGTGGGTCTGCTGCCGCAGGAGCCGGCCCTCGATTCGAGCAAGGACGTGGCCGGCAACGTCCTCGAAGGGTTGGCGCCGGTGAAGGCGCTGCTCGACCGTTTCGAAGAGGTGAGCGCGCGCCTGGGCGAGGACATCGGCGCGGACGAGATGGAATCCCTCATCGCCCTACAGGGCGAGCTGCAAGAGAAGATCGACGCCGCCGGCGCCTGGGACCTGCAGCGCACCATCGACATCGCCATGGATGCCTTGCGCTGCCCGCCAGGCGAACAGGACGTTGCCACGCTGTCCGGCGGCGAGCGCCGGCGGGTGGCGCTCGCCCGCCTGCTGCTGCAGAAGCCCGATCTGCTGCTGCTCGACGAGCCGACCAACCACCTCGACGCCGAATCGGTGGGCTGGCTCGAGCGCTTCCTCGCCGAGTATCCGGGCACCGTCGTCGCGGTCACGCACGACCGCTACTTCCTCGACAACGTGGCCGGCTGGATTCTCGAGCTCGACCGCGGGCGCGGGATTCCCTGGCAGGGCAACTACTCCTCCTGGCTCGAGCAGAAGGAACAGCGATTGGCCCAGGAGGAACGCCAGGAAGATGCCCGCCGGCGCACGCTGCGCCACGAGCTCGAGTGGATTCGCCAGTCGCCGCGCGCCCGCCAGGCCAAGAGCAAGGCGCGGATCACCGCCTACGAGTCGCTGCTGGCGGCTGGCGCCGAGGCGGCGCCCGACACCGGACAGATCGCGATTCCGCCGGGGCCGCGGCTCGGCGACCTCGTCATCGAGGCCGACCACTTGAGGAAAGGATTTGGCGACCGCCTGCTGATCGACGACCTCTCGTTCCGCCTGCCGCCGGGCGGCGTCCTCGGCGTGATCGGCCCCAATGGCGCCGGCAAGACAACGCTCGTCCGCATGATCGTGGGCGAGGAGAGACCCGACGGCGGCGCCTTGCGGATTGGCGACACCGTGCGCCTCGGCTACGTCGAACAGTCGCGCGACGCGCTCGCTCCCGACAAGACCGTGTGGGAAGAGATCGCCCAGGGCGCCGACGAGTTGGAGCTCGGCAAGCGCAAGGTGGCAAGCCGCGCCTACGTCGCCGCCTTCAACTTCAGGGGCGCCGACCAGCAGAAGAAAGTGGGGCAACTCTCGGGCGGCGAGCGCAACCGGGTGCACCTCGCCAAGATGCTCAAGTCGGGCGCCAACCTGCTGCTGCTGGACGAGCCCACCAACGACCTCGACGTCGACACGCTGCGCGCGCTGGAGGAGGCGCTGGTCGCCTTCGCCGGCTGCGCCGTCATCATCAGCCACGACCGCTGGTTCCTCGACCGCGTCGCGACGCACATCCTGGCCTTCGAGGGGGACAGCCGGGTGGTCTGGTTCGAGGGCAATTACCAGGACTACGAGGCCGACCGCAGGAAGCGGCTCGGCGCCGAGGCCGAGCGACCGCACCGGATCAAGTACCGTCCATTGACCAGAGGTTAAGCCCGGCCTAGAGCATGATCCGGAAAAGTGGCTACCACTTTTCCGATAAGATCATGCTCAAGCTATTGAATTAGAGCAAGATTCACGGATCAGATTGATTCAATCCGATCCGATCTTGCTCTAGGCACCGCGCTGTCGGGGCGGTAACCGAGCTACTGGCTGACGCCGGTCTTCTCGCGGAGCGCGCCGATCAGCGCCGCCACCGTGCCGCCGCCGCCCTGGATCACGGAGGCAAACTCGGAGCGGAAAGTCTGCGCCATGCTGACGCCTTCGATCTTGACGTCCTCGATTTTCTGGCCGCCGCCCCGCTCGAGCACCAGCCACTCCACCCGGATTTCCTCGCCCGAGGGGCGCTGCACCACGCTGCGCACCATGCTGTAGCCGGGTTTGCCCGACGCCACCACGTCGCTCACGACGAAGCGCTCGCCCGTGTATTCGGTGAAGCGCGCGGCGTAGGATTGCACGATCAGCGTCTCGAACAGCCCGAGGAATTCGGCCTTTTCCTCGTCCGTCGCGGCGCGCCAGTAGCGGGCCATCACGAACTTGCCGATCGACGGCAGGTCGAAGTATTCGCTGAGCAGCCCGCGGAAGCGCTCCTCGCGCTCCTGCTGCGAGACGTCGACGCCGGTCAGCGCCTCGATTGCCCGGCTGCCGAGTTGGTCCACGAAAACGCGGGCGTCGGCCGCCGCGACCGCGGACGCGCCGCCCACTCGTATAGCGACCGCCGATCCAATGATCAGCGTTAGAACGCTACGACGGGACTGCATGGGTTAGTTTACCTCGGGTGCCTCGGAGGTCTGCTCGGCCTGTTCCGGATCCGGAATGATGGGGATCGCCGCGGAGCCTGGGTAGCCTTGTTCCTCGCCGGTCTCGCCGTTCCGGATCTCATCGTTGCGCCGCTGGCGATACAGGCTGCGGATGGTGGCGTAGTAGTCGATGGAGCCGGCGCGAATCTCGTCCAGCACCTTCAGGTTGCGCGCCCGCGTGTCGACGCCGGAGATGCCCGCGCGTGCGACGCCCCATGTGGTTGGCAGCACGTAGGTGAGCGGATCGATCAAGATATCGACCACGCGCCCGGTGAGGTCGCGCGGGTTGGAGGGCCCGAACACCGGCAACATCAGGTAAGCGCCCTCGTTCACGTCGTGCACCGCCAGGGTCTGGCCGAAATCCTCGTCGTGATAGGGGTAGCCCCACTCCGCCGCCACGTCGAACAGCCCCGCGAGGCCGACGGTGGTGTTGATGAGGAAGCGCATCGCCGTGACGCCGGCGCGCTCGGTGTCGCCCTGGAACAGGTCGTTGGCGAGCACCACCGGGGTCGAGATGTTGCGCAATGCGTTGCGTATGCTGTCCTGCACCGGATTGGGCAGCGCCGTGTAGTACCATCCGGCAAACGGCTTCAGCAGTAGCTGATCGGCCGCATAATTGACCTCGAAGAAATAGCGGTTCATCGGCTCCAGAGGATCGTTGGCCTCCTCGTAAGCCGCCATCGCGTCCGGATCCCCCTCCGGCACGGTGGCGCAGGCCGACAAACCGACGGCAACCCCCAAGGCGCAGCCGAACAATCTCGAAATATGCGCCGATTTCCTAAGTTGCATGAACGCCCATCCCCTTCATCGTCTAGGTGCGAGAGTCGGGCCGGCCTCGCGCTATGCCCCCGCCGGACGGCCCTTGCGGCCTCTGCCCGGCTGTGGCGCGTGCGCGTGCGCTTGCGCCTTCACCCCCTGCTCCAACCTCGCACTTAATGCCTAATGCCTTGTTACGTTCGGGTCCCAAGCACTAGCGGCCACCGTGCTATGCCTACCACAGACGCAAGTCTAAGAATAGCAGACCAAGTTCATTTTCATACAGATTCCGGCACGGCTGTTGCAAAAAAGTAACAGGTCAGGCGATGCGCTCGGCGTGGTGGCAAGCCACGAGGCGACCGTCTAGCGCGCGCGGTTCGGGCCGTACGGCGGCGCATTCCTCGGTGGCGAACGGGCAGCGCTTGTGGAAGGCGCAGCCCGGGGGCGGGTCGAGGGGCGAGGGCAGCTCGCCCTTGATCGGCGGGCGCTGGGCGCGCGCCTTGGGATCGACGGCCGGCGTACTGGCCAGAAGCGCCTTGGTATAGGGATGGCGCGGGTGGCCGAAGACAACCTCCTTCGGCCCCTGCTCAACGGGCCGGCCGAGGTACATCACCATGACCTCATCGGAGATGTGGCGGACCACGGCCAGGTCGTGCGAGATGAACAGGTAGGCGAGATCGAACTCCTCCTGCAGGTCCATCATCAGGTTGAGGACCTGGGCGCGAATCGACACGTCCAGCGCCGACACCGGCTCGTCGGCCACCACCACGCGCGGGCGCAGCATCAGTGCGCGGGCGATGGCGATGCGCTGGCGCTGGCCGCCGGAGAACATGTGCGGGTAGCGGTCGTAGTTTTCCGGCCGCAACCCCACCTTGGCCATCATGTCGCGCGCCGCTGCCCGCCGTTCGGCGGCGCCTAGCGCCGTGTTGACCGCCAGCGGCTCCTCCAGGATGGCGCCCACGTTCTTGCGCGGGTTGAGCGAGGCGAAGGGGTTCTGGAACACCATCTGCACCAGCGGCCTTAGGCGCCGGCGCTCGGTAGCACCCGCCGCCACCGCGTCGCTGCCGGCGAGCCGCAGGCTGCCACTCGACGGCGGCTCGATCAGGCACACGAGCCGACCCAGCGTGGACTTGCCGCAGCCCGATTCGCCGACCACCGCGAGCGTCTTGCCGACCGGCAGATCGAAGCTGACGCCGGCGACCGCCTGCAGGCGCAGCTGGGGAGCGAACCAACCGCGCCGGACGTGATAGTGCCGGTGAAGCTCGCGCGCCTCCAGAATCGGCGTCATGGACGCCCTTCGGGGCCGCCGGCGTCCAACGGGAAGTGGCAGCGCACCGTGCTTCCTTGGCCGCGAAGCTCGGGGCGCTCGGCGAGGCAGCGCGGGGCGGCATAGGCGCAGCGCGGGTTGAACAGGCAGCCCAGCGGCCGGTCGGCGATGCCCGGCACCACGCCGGCGATGGTGGATAGCCGGCGCCCGGGGCTGCGCTCGGGCAGGGCGTCGAGCAGCGCCGCCGTATATGGGTGGTGGGGCCGGGAGAACAGGCGGTCGGCGGGCTGCCCTTCCACCTGCTGGCCGGCATACATGACCATCACCCGCTCGGCGGTCTCGGCCACCACCCCGATGTCGTGCGTGATCAGCACCAGCGCCATGCCGCGGTCGCGCTGCAATCCGCGCAGCAGGTCGAGAATCTGCGCCTGGATGGTGACGTCGAGCGCGGTGGTGGGCTCGTCGGCGATCAAGAGGCGCGGATTGCACGCGATCGCCATCGCGATCATCACGCGCTGGTTCATGCCGCCCGAGAGCTGATGGGGAAACGCCGTCAGCCTGGTCTCCGGCGCGGGGATGCCGACCTGATCCAGCAGCTCTATGGCGCGCCGGCGACGCTCGGCCCGGCCGCTGCCCTCGTGCACCGCGAGCGTCTCCATGATCTGGAATCCGACGGTGAAGCACGGATTGAGGCTGCTGATCGGCTCCTGGAACACCATCGCCATGTCCTTGCCGACGATGCGCCGGCGCGCCGCCGCCGTCAGGCCGGCGAGATCGTGGCCGGCGAACTCGAGGCGCCCGGCGCTTACCCGGCCCGGCCAGGCGATGAGCCCCATGAGCGCCAACATGGCCACGCTCTTGCCCGAGCCCGATTCGCCGACGATGCCGAGCACTTCGCCCTCGTCCACCCTGAGGTCGAGCCCGTCCACGGCCCGCAGAGTCCCCCGCGCGGTCTGGAACTCGACGGAGAGGTTGCGGATCTCAACCAGCGCCATGGCGGTTCAGCGCTTGAGCCTGGGGTCGAGCGCGTCGCGCAGGCCGTCGCCCGCAATATTGAAGGCCAGCACGGTGACCAGCACGGCAAGGCCGGGGAAGGTCACCACCCACCAGGCGCTTTGCACGAACTCGCGCGCGTCGGCGAGCATGCTGCCCCATTCCGGCGTTGGCGGCTGGGCGCCGAGGCCGAGGAAGCCCAACGCGGCGGCGTCGAGGATCGCGTTGGAGAAGCTGAGCGTGGCGAGCACGATCAACGGCGCCATGCAGTTCGGCAGCACGGTCGCGAACATCAGCCGCGGCAGCCGCGCGCCGCTGACGCGCGAGGCGGTGACGTACTCCTTGGCCAGTTCCGTGATCACGGCCGCGCGCGCGATGCGCACGAAATGCGGTACGTAGGTGATGGCGACGGCAATGACCGCGTTGGTCAGGCTGGGTCCCAGGATGGCGACGATGACGATGGCGAGCAGCAGCGCCGGCACGGCCAGCATGATGTCCATGGCACGCATGATGAGATCCTCCGCCAGCCCGTGAAAAAAGCCGGCGACGAGGCCGAGCGCGATCCCGACCGAGAGCGAGAGAGTGACGACGATACAGCCGATGAACAGCGAGAACCGCGCGCCGTGGACGAGGCGCGAGAAAATGTCGCGCCCCACGTCGTCGGTGCCGAGCAGGAAGCGGGCGGAGCCGCCCTCGGCCCAGGCGGGCGGCGCCAAGAAGGCGTCGCGGAACTGCTCGATCGGCGAATAGGGCGCCGCCACGTCCGCCGCCAGCGCCAGTGTCGCGACGATCGCGATGATGACGAGGCCGGCGAGCGCCCCCTTGTTCTCGCAGAACCCCGACCAGGTTTCCCGCCACGGGCCGACCGGGGCCGTTGCCGCCTCGAACCGGGACGATGAAGCTTCGAGGCTCATCCTCACCTCGCGTGGCGGATGCGCGGATTGATGAGGCCGTAGAGCAGGTCGACGAACAGATTGACCGTCATGATCACCATGGCGACCAGCATGACGCCGCCTTGGAGCGCGGGATAGTCGCGCCGGTAGATCGATCCGACGAGCCACTTGCCGACGCCGGGCCAGGCGAAGATAGTCTCGGTCAGGATGGCGCCGCCCATCAGGGTTCCGACCTGGAGGCCCACCACGGTGACGACCGGGATCAACGCGTTCCGGAGCGCATGCAGCCCGATGACCCGCCAGGGCCCGAGCCCTTTGGCGCGGGCGGTGCGGACGTAGTCCTCGTTCAGCACCTCCAGCATCGACGAGCGGGTCATGCGCGCGATCACCGCCAGCGGGATCGTGCCCAGCACCACGGCCGGCAGCACGAGATGGCGCGCGGCCGAGCGGAACGCGCCCTCCTGGCCGGACAGCAGGCTGTCGACCAGCATGAAGCCGGTGACGGGCTCGAAGAAGTACACCAGCCCGATGCGCCCCGAGACCGGGGTCCAGTGCAGATTGACCGAGAACAGTATGATGAGCAACAACCCCCACCAGAAGATCGGCATGGAGTAGCCGGTCAGCGACAGGCCCATCACCGAATGGTCCCAGGCGCTGCCGCGGCGCACGCCCGCCAGCACGCCCACCGGCAGACCGACGAGCACGGCGAACAGCATGGCGGCGAGCGACAACTCGATGGTGGCGGGAAACAGGGTCAAGAATTCGTCCAGCACCGGCCTCTTGGTGACGATGGACTTGCCGAGGTCGCCCTGCAGCACGTTGCCGATGTAGATGGCGTATTGCACGAACAGCGGACGGTCGAGGCCGAGATCGGCGCGCAAGATGGCATGGCGCGCCGGGTCGATGCCGCGCTCGCCCACCAGAAGCTCGATCGGGTCGCCGGGGACGAAACGAATCATGGCGAAAGTCAGCAGCGTGACCCCGAGGAAGGTGGGGATCAGCAGGCTGACCTTGGTGAAGACGAAGCGAAACATCGCTCGAATGGGGGAGGCCCGGCTAGGCCTCCCCCGACAATGCAAAGCCGCCGAAAAGCGGGGCTATTGCAAATCGACGCCGTAGAAGCTGTGGGTGCCGAACGGATCGATCTTGTAGCCCACCACCTCCTTGCGCATGGGCATGAAGACGACGGAATGCGCGATCGTCACCCACGGCGCCTGCTGCTTGAAGACGACCTGCGCCTGTTCGTAGAGCTTGGTGCGCTCCGCCATGTTCGCGGTGCGCTTGGCTTGCACCAGCAGGTCGTCGAACGGCTGGTAGCACCAACGCGCCCGGTTCGTGCCGTCCTTGGCCGCGGCGCAGCCGAGCAACACGTAGAGGAAGTTGTCGGGATCGCCGTTGTCGCCGGTCCAGCCCAGCAGCATGGTCTGGTGCTCGCCTTCCTTGGAGCGCTTCAGATACTCGCCCCACTCGAAGCTGACGATATTCGCCTTGACTCCGATCTTCGCCCAGTCGGCCTGGATCAACTCGGCCATGCGCTTGGCGTCCGGATTGTAGGGGCGCTGCACCGGCATCGCCCACAGGTCCGTCTCGAAGCCGTTGTAGAAGCCGGCCTCCGTAAGGATGGCCTTGGCCGCGTCGGGATCGTAACCGTAGTCCTGCACGGCCGTGTTGTAGGACCACATGGTCGGCGGGATCGGGTTGGTCGCCGCCTTGCCCGCGCCCTGATAGACCGCCTCGATGATGGCGCCCTTATTGATCGCCATGGCGAGCGCCTGGCGCACCTTGACGATGTTGAACGGCGGCTTCTCGGTATTGAAGGCGAGGTAACCGATGTTGAGCCCCTCCTGATCCATGACCACGAGGTCCTGGTTGGCCCGCAAGGCCGCGATGTCGCCCGGGTTCGGATAGGGCATGATGTGGCATTCGCCCGCTTCGAGCTTCGCCTTGCGCACGCTGGCGTCCGGCGTGATGGCGAACACGAGGTCGTCGATGGCGGCCTTGCCGCCGTAAAAGTCGGCGAACGCCTTGTAGCGGATGACCGCGTCTTTCTGGTAGTCGACGAGCATGAAGGGGCCGGTGCCGGCCGGCGTCTGGTCGAGCAACTCCGGGGTGCCCGCCTTGAGCATGGCGTCGGCCTGTTCCGCCGACATGATCGAGGCGAAGTCCATTGCCATGTTGGCGAGGAACGGTGCCTCGGGCTGGTTCAGCACGAAGCGGACCGTGTAGTCATCCACCTTCTCGACGGCCTTCAGCAGGTTGGACATGTCCATGCCGCTGAAGTATTCGTAAGTGCCGCCCGACACCTTGTAATAGGGATGGCCCTCTTTCCATTGCCGCTCGAAGCTGAACAGGACGTCGTCGGCGTTGAAGTCGCGGGATGGCGTGAAGGAGGCGTTGCTGTGAAACTTCACGCCCTTCCTCAGATGGAAGGCGTAGGTGAGCCCGTCGTCGGAGACCTCCCAGGACTCCGCCAGGCCCGGCACGACGTTGGTGGCGCCCCGCTCGAACTCCACCAGGCGGCTGAAGATCGGTTTGGAGGACGCATCGAAGGTCGTGCCCGATGTGAAGAGCTGCGGATTGAAGCCTTCCGGGCTCGCCTCCGAGCAAAAGACCAGGGTCTTCGCATTCGCGGAAAACGCGAAACTCAGAGCCATGGTCATCCCGACCGCGGCCCCCAGAAGATGGCGTTTCATGTGAACCCTCCCGGTTCGTTTTCGCCGGCCCGGCGCCGCCAGGCGCGTTCATTGGGCGGCCTTCATAGGACCGTAGGCCGGCCGCTCGCGCCGAGTCAATGGCCGTGCGGCCGCCCCCTGGAGAGCTTTCACGGCCGGCAGCGATCGACTATCGTGCCGTGGGCAAAGCGGGAACCGGCGGAGATATGGGAAAGGACATCGACGCGCCCTTCGTCAGCGAAGGCCTCGTCGTAGAGAGCGACTGGATCGACTACAACGGCCACATGAACGTCGCCTATTACGTGGTCGCCTTCGATCGCGCCTTCGACCAGTGTTACTCGAAGTTGGGATTCGAGCCGGCGAGAATGAAGGCGGCCGGCGCGTCGATGTTCACGGCCGAGCTGCACCTCACCTACCAGCGCGAGCTCAAGGAGGGCGAGCCCTTGCGCATCACCACGCAACTTCTCGACTTCGACGCCAAGCGGGCCCATTTCGTGCAGTGCATGTACCGCGCTGGCGACAGCGGTCTCGCCGCCACCAGCGAGTGGCTGCTGCTCCATGTGGACATAGGCGCGCGCCGGGTGGCCGCGATGCCCGCCTCATTGCAGGCCCGTCTCGCCGGCATCCGCAGCGCGCACGCCGGATTGCCGGTGCCCGCCGTGGTCGGCCGCGCGATCGATCTCGCCAACCGCCGCCCGGCCTAGAACTCGCGCCCGATCGCCCGATCGACCGACAGCTCGCCGCCGCCGCGCAGCAACACGGCGAAGGCTATGATGCCCCACAGCAGCGGGTATTCGTAGCCGCCGTTGGTCCAGAAATAGCCGTTCGGCAGATGCACGTGGAACATGGAGACCGCCATTAATACGGTGACGGCGAGGGCGGCAGGCCGGGTAAGAATTCCAAGGATGAGCGCCAGTCCGCCACCGACCTCGACGAGGGCCACCGCGAGCGCCCATAGCCAGCCGGGATAAAGACCGAACTGGGTAGAGAAGAATTCCCCGGTCCCCGCGATGCCGTAGCCGCCGAACCAGCCGAACAGCTTCTGGGCTCCGTGCGGCAACAGGAACAGGCCGGCGGACACGCGGATGATCGGATAGGCAATGCGCGAGCCGGCCTCGTACAGGCCCGACAGCGCCGGGATGATGAGTATGGTCTGACCGCTTCGATCGTTCATCTTACGTCCCCTCCTCGTTGCTATGCCGTGCGGCGGGTGAGCCGCCCCGCCACGAACCTGGATTGAGCATTGATGCCCGCCGGCCGGTTGACCACGCTGCCGCGCCGCCGATTCCAACTGGCCGAATAATGCCCTAGTTCTCTCCTTCGCGGTCCTCGCGCCGGGGCAGCGGTATGAAGTCCTCCTCCGCGTCGTCGCTGCGCCGGCCCTCGAACACGCCGCGCAGGAAGCCCGGCGCCAGCGCCGCCAGCGGGTTGACCGAGATACTCGGCTCATCGAGCGGGCCGGTGGCGGTATAGGTGGCGGCGAACAGCCCTTCGCCCTCGCCGCCCTGCAAGAGCGGGCCGATCAGCGGGATGTAGCCGAGGATGCTGTTGAAGGCATAGGCCGGCACGATGGTCCCCTGCAGGTCGATCCGGTCGCCATCGAAATCGACCGTTCCCGTGGCCGTTAGGCCGATCGAGGGACCATTCGCCCGCGCGCGCGGCACCTCGAGCAGGCCGCCGGTCTTGGTGAACTCGCCGGAGAACTTGTGGAACAAGAACCCTTCGCCGGTGAAGGCGTCCACGAGACCGGTCAATGTCGCGATCGACAGCAGGCGCGCCAAGACCGGGGCGCGCACCAGGCGGAATTCGGTGATGGCGGCGCGGCCCTTGAGCGGACGCTCGGGCGCCGCGTCGTTCGCCTCGCCGGTGATGGCGAGTTCGCCGCCTTGCACCGATTCGAGGACGTCGAAGGCGCGCAGCACGGCGCCGGCGTCGCTGGCGCTCACCGTCAGCGTGTGCCTGCCGTTGGCCGCGGGCTGATAGTCGGCCAGCAGCCTGCCGCCGCCCGCCATGCTCGCCTTCAACTCGATGCGGTCCCAGTACCGTCCGTCGTGGCGCAGCGCCAGCGACACGTCGTCGAGCCGGCGCTCGGGGCCGAGATAGAGCTGCGCCAGCCGGTCGGCGCGCAGGCTGAAGGGCTGCTTGTCTTCGTCGTCCGCGGCGCCGTCTTCGTCTCCCTCCAACAGCGGCGCGGCGTCGAGAACGCCCTCGCCGATCGCGACGCGCACGAACCCGGCGGCGAAATCGGCGGCGACGCCCTTCAGCGCCGTGCGGCCGACTTTGAGATCGTCGAATTCCACCGCGGCGATGGCCCCGCCATCCGGCGCGAAGCGCGCGCGCCCGCGCGCATCGAGCGTACCGGCGCGCACCTCGAATTGCGGTATGGCGCGCGGCCGGTCGTTCTCGAGGTCGAGGCCGAGGCGCGCTTCCCCTGGCTCGCCCGCCGGCTTCGACCAGGAGAGGAAGGGGAGATGGAGATCGCTGGCGCCGAGGTCGAGCTTGAGGTCGAGCCGCTGGCGGCCGTCGCGGTAGCGCGTGTAGAGCGCCTCCGTCGGCACCGGGCCGTCGAGATAGGGCGCTAGGTCGAGGCCGAGCGTCGCCCGATGCTTCGCCTCGAGGGTGCCGCTCACGGCGATCTGGGCACCGAATCCACCGCCCGTGAAACGCTCGGTCCAGCGCAGCCGAGCGGGCGCGCCGGCGAGCCGCCCGGTGCCCTCGACGAGCATGCCCGCGTTGTCCACCCGGACCGTCAAGTCGCCCTCGCTGAGCGGCTGGCCGAACAGCGCGCGCTCGAGCCTGACGCCGTCGAGCCGCGCCGTGGCGGCGACCGTCACGTCCTCGGCGCGGGTGCCGCGTACCGGCACGTTGGGGAACTCGATCTTAAGCTCGGTCGTCATCGTGCCCGCGGCCGTCGCCGGATCGAGACCGATCTTCCGGGCATAGCCCAGCGGCTTGTGGTCGAGCAGCCGAAGCGTGTCCTGGAACGGACCGGCGAGCGAGACCTCCACCCGATAGTGCTGGTCGGGCCCATCGAGGCCGGCGATGACGAGCCGCCCGTCATGTAGGACGAGGCCGGCCGCCTCGCCGGCGGCGAACTCGGCCGTAAGCGACTTGTCGGTGATACGGCCGGTGGCGCGGACATGCTCGATCGGCGGCAGCGGCCGAAAGTAGTGGATCGTCATGTCGCTCGCCTCCAGGCTCACCTCGGCCTTGCCGAGTTGGGCGCGCGCGATGTCGCCTTGCGGCAGCGACAACGCGATGTCGGCCTCGACCGCGCCGAGTCGCCCAGCGACGATGTTGTCGACGACCCAGCGCCGCGCGTCCACCGCGGCGATGAGCGGCCAGTATCGGCGAAGCTCCGCCAACGGCACGTCGCGCCCCCACAGCCGGCCGGCGACGTCGAGCGCGCCGTTTTCGCCCTCGGTGACCGTGCCAGAGATGCCGAACCGGGGGCCGCCGAAATCGATCTCCGCGCGCTCCAGGTTGAGCCGCTCCAGCCCGGCTTCGAGGTTGCCCTTGATCGAAATCGCGGCGACCTCGAGCGGCGCCTCGATGACCCCAGGCAGGCCGAGCGCGCCGGCGGCGCCGATCGCCTCGAAACGCGTGGTGCCGACGCTGCCGTCTAGCCCAATGGTGGTCTCGAGCCGCCCGCCGATCCGGATGTCGGCGCCGGCCAGCGCCACAAGCGAAGGCTCGATGAGGCCCAGCGCCGACATGTCCACGTCGCTCACCTGGGCCGAGAGAGCGATCCTCTCGGTCCGCGGATCGAAAGTGAAATCCGCAGCGAGCCGGGCCGGGCGGCCGAGCGCGGCGATCGCCAGCGATAGCGTGCCGGCGATGCCGACGGGCCCGCGGCGAAGCTCGACGTCGGCCGCCGGCACGCGCCAGACCACGCCGGTGCGGCGGTCGTCGAAGGTGATCTCGCCGCCCAGGATGCGGGCGCGCGTGATATAGCCGGTGACGCGGCTGCCGTCGGGCGGCTTGAGCAGCTCGCCGAGCAGCGCCGGCATGAGCGCCGAGGTCTCCTCGCCGGGCTGGCCCGCGGCCGTGGCGCGCACGAAGCGCAGGCGACCGTCCGGCTCGCGCACCAGCGACAGCCGCGGCCCGAAGATGTCGAGCGCGGTGGGCGCCACCAGCCCGCGCAGCAGCGCCCGCCCGCTCAACGACACCGCCAACTCCGGCACGGCGGCGACCAACTCGCCCTCGGCGCCATAGGCCTCGACCGCGCGCGCGCGGAGGTCGAGCCCGCGTTCCCACCCGGCCCAGGTCAGCAGCGTATCGCCGATCGCGATGCGGAAAGACCCGTCCGGCGCGGCCAGCGCCTGCTCCAGATAGGGCGTGAGGAAGCGCAGGTGGATGGGCCGATTTTCGGACAACCGCCAGGCCAGAAGCGCAAACAGAATCGCGACCGCGACCACGCTGGCGGCGATCGCTTCGAAGAGGATGCGGGCGGAGCGGCGAACCACCTGGACTCTTGGCCTACGCGGGCTTAACCCTGGGACCGCGCGTCAGCGGCCCGACACTTGGCGCACATGCCGTACAGTTCCTTTCCCTTCGCCGCCCACGTTTTGCCCAGAGTGGGCAGTCCCGAGCGGGCCGCCATCGGGCTCGAACGCTGGCGCGAGCGGGCCCGCCGTTCGGGCGGCCCCGACCTCGTCGACGAACCGGAGGCCCGCGCCCTGCTGGAATCGGTGTTCTCCAGCAGCCCGTTTCTCGGCCGCTGCCTTTTGAGCGAGGCGGAGCTTGTTCAATCCTTATTATCGCACGGCGCCGATGCTGTCTTGGCCGATTTGCTGGCCGGTCTCTTGGTCGTCGAGGGCGACACCCCCCGGGTCATGCAGGCGTTGAGGGTGGCGCGGCGCCGCGCGGCACTCGTCGTCGGGCTGGCGGACGTGGCCGGCGTGTGGCCGCTGGAGCGCTGCACGGCGGCCTTGAGCGCGTTCGCCGACGCGGTGTTGGGCCTCGCCGTCCGCCACCTGCTGCGCCGCGCCGCCGAGGCGGGCGAGATCGCGGTGCCCGACCTGCGCCAGCCGGAGGCCGGTTCCGGCTTCGTCGTCCTCGCCATGGGTAAGCTCGGCGCCCACGAGCTCAACTATTCGAGCGACATCGATCTCATCGTGCTGTACGACCGCGAGGTCGTCGATTACCGCGGCCGGCGCGGCCCGGCCGACTTCTTCGTGCGGCTTGCCCGCGACCTGGTGCGCCTGCTCGAGGAACGCACCGGCGAGGGCTACGTGTTCCGCACCGACCTTCGTTTGCGCCCCGACCCGGGCTCGACCCCGCTCGCCATGTCGGTGCTGGCGGCCGAGACCTATTACGAGGGCATGGGGCAGAACTGGGAGCGCGCCGCCATGATCAAGGCGCGCGTCGCGGCGGGCGACCTCGCCGCCGGCAACCGGTTCCTCGCGCACCTGCGCCCCTTCCTGTGGCGCAAGCATCTCGACTTCGCCGCCATCCAGGACATCCATTCGATCAAGCGCCAGATCCACGCGGTCAAGGGCTTCCACGACATCCGGGTCGCCGGCCACAACATCAAGCTCGGCCGCGGCGGCATCCGCGAGATCGAGTTCTTCGCGCAAGTTCAGCAGTTGATCTGGGGCGGACGCGAGCCGGAGTTGCGTTGCCCCGGCACCTGCGCCGCCATTCGGGCGCTCAGCGCCGCCGGGCGGGTGGCCGCGGAGGTGGCCGCCGACATGATCGCCGCCTACCGCTACCTGCGCCACGTCGAGCACCGGTTGCAGATGGTCGACGACAGGCAGACCCAGACCCTGCCCGAGGCCGGGCCGGAGCTCGACGCGCTCGCCTGCTTCGTGGGCGCGCCTTCGACCGAGGCGTTCGTCGCCGACCTGCTCGGCCATCTCGCCCGGGTGGAGGAGCACTACGCCGGGCTGTTCGAGGAGGCGCCGCCCTTGGCCGGCCCCGGCAGCCTGGTCTTCACTGGCACCGAGAACGACCCGGAGACGGTGAGGACGCTCGCCCGCATGGGCTTCGCCGACGGCGCCTCGATCGCCACCGTGATCCGCAGTTGGCACACCGGGCGCTACCGCGCCATGCGCTCGACGCGCGCGCGCGAGCTATTGACCGAGATCAAGCCGACGCTGTTGCAGGCCCTCGCCAAGACGGCGCAGCCCGACGCCGCCTTCTCCCGCTTCGACGAGTTTCTCGCCCGGCTGCCCGCCGGCGTGCAGCTTTTCTCGCTGCTCTACTCGAACCCCGGGCTGCTCGAGCTCATCGCCGAGATCATGGGCGGCGCGCCGCGGCTGGCGGACCATCTGAGCCGCAGCCCGGCGCTCTTGGAGGCGGTGCTGACCCGCGGGTTTTTCGACCCGCCGCCCTCCTACGCCACGCTGCGCGACGAGCTGGATCGATCGCTCGCCGAGGCGCGCGACTTCGAGGACGTGCTCGACCTCGCCCGGCGCTGGACGCGCGACCGCCAGTTCCAGGTGGGCGTCAGGATCCTGCGCCACATCGCCGACGCGGATGCCGCCGGCGGCCCGCTGTCGGACATCGCCGAGGCCACCTTGGCGGCGCTGGCGCCGCGCGTCGCCGCCGAGTTCGCCCAGAAGCACGGGCGGCTGCCCGGCCGCGGCATGGCGGTGGCGGCTCTCGGCAAGCTCGGCGGGCGCGAGATGACGGTCTCCTCCGACCTCGACCTCATCTTCATCTACGACGCGCCGGACGTGCCGGGCGGCTGGGACCACGCGCTGTCCGACGGCCCGAAGCCGTTGGCCCCGATCCACTACTACGCTCGCCTGGCGCAGCGCTTCATCAACGCGCTCACCGCCCCCACCGGCGAAGGCAAGCTGTACGACATCGACATGCGGCTGCGGCCTTCCGGCGCCAACGGCCCCATCGCCTCCAGCCTCGAGGGTTTCCGGCGCTACCAGGAGGAGGACGCCTGGACCTGGGAGCACATGGCGCTGCTGCGCGCCCGGGTCGTCGCCGGCGACGCCACGCTGGCCGCCGAGATCGAGCGCGCGCTGGCGGCGGTGCTGCGGCGATCGCGCGACCCCGCGAGGCTGGTGCTGGACGTGGCCGAGATGCGCGCCCGCGTCCTCCAGCAGCACGGCGCCGACCGGCCCTGGGACTTGAAGCACCGGCAGGGCGGGCTGATGGACGTGGAATACGTGGCGCAGTACCTGCAACTCCGCTACGCCGCCAGGCACCCGGGAGTGCTGCGGGCCAACACCGCCGATGCGCTCGCGGCGCTCGCCGCGGCCGGCGCGCTCGAGCGCGCCGCGGCGGACGAGCTGGCCCACGCGTTACGGTTGTGGCGCCGGGTGCAAGGTTTCTTGCGCCTCACGCTCGGCGAGGACTTCGACCCGGCGGCGCTCGCCGACGGCCTCGCCCGCTCGCTCGCCCGCGCCGGCGGCGCCGCCGACCTGGCGGCGCTCGAACGCAAGATGGCGGACGCCGCC
>CAYPKW010000048.1:0-19565 GCA_964411425.1 uncultured Rhodospirillaceae bacterium | reverse complement strand
ACGCAGCGGCGGCGCCGGGAACCGCTCCGCCGCGCGCGCCGCCGCGCCCGCGGTGAACGCCACCAGCGTGGCGGCGCCGTCGGCCGCGGCGAGATGGGCGAGCCGCTTCACGTCGAAGGCGTCGCGGTCGAGCGACTTGGGGGCGGGAAGGCGGAAATACTCGTGCGCCAGCAGCCGCTCGAGCGCCGCCGGATCGATCCGGCCGGCGCGCGCCAGCGTGCCGTCGCGGTCGAGCGGCCGGCCCGTGTGGCGCATCGCCCAGTCGTCGATGAGCGCGTTGCCCGGCCCGGTGTCGAAGGCGACGATATCCTCCGGACCGCCGGGACCGATCCAGGTCACGTTCGCCACCCCGCCCAGGTTGAGCACCGCGAGCGGCTTCTCCAGGTCCCGCGCCAGCAGCGCATGAAACAGCGGCGCCAGCGGCGCGCCGTGTCCGCCCTCGGCCACGTCGCGGCTGCGGAAGTCGTTCACCACGTCGATGCCGACGCGCTCGGCCAACAGCGCGCCGTCGCCGATCTGCCAGGTGCGGCGACGCAGGGGATCGTGCAGGATGGTCTGGCCATGGAAGCCGAGCACGGCCACTCGCTCCCGTGGCACCGCGGCGCTTTCAAGCAGCCGCTGCACGGCTTCGGCGTGAAGCAGCGTCAGCTCGCGCTCGACCTCGCCGACCGGCCCCTGCCCACCCATCACGCCCGAGAGCCGGGCGCGGAACGCGGCGTCGAACGGCCGAGTCAGGGCGGGGCCCGCGGCGAACCTCCGGCGCCCATCGGTGGTGACGAGCGCCGCGTCGATGCCGTCGCGCGACGTGCCGCTCATCAGGCCGAGCGCCAGCTTGGATTCGTTCTCGACCATGCGGCCCTCGCGATTGTCGGTCGGGGTCGACTGTGTTACAGGACCGCGTCCGCGGGACCAAGCCTATCCGACGGTTGCGAATCGACGATGATGCCGCTCAGGTCGAAGTTTCTCCAGGAGGCGACGGCGCGCGGCTTCGTGCAGCAATGCACCGACGGCGAGGGCCTCGATGCCGCGGCGGCCGAGGGCGCCGTCGTCGCCTACATCGGCTTCGACGCCACCGCCCCCTCGTTGCACGTGGGCAGCCTGGTCTCGATCATGCTGCTGCGCCTGTTCCAGCGCACCGGCCACAAGCCGATCGTGCTGATGGGCGGCGGCACCACCAAGGTGGGCGACCCCTCGGGCCGGGACGAGACGCGCCGGCTGTTGAGCGACGCCGAGATCGCCGCCAACATCGCCGGCATCGAGCGCATCTTCAGGCGTTTCCTTGCGTTCGGCGACGGGCCCACCGACGCCGTCATGGTGGACAACGCGCTGTGGCTCGACCGGCTCGCGCTGATCCCGTTCCTGCGCGAGTACGGGCGCCACTTCTCGGTCAACCGGATGCTCACCTTCGACAGCGTGAAAACGAGGCTCGAGCGCGAGCAGCCGCTCAGTTTCCTCGAGTTCAACTACATGGTGTTGCAGGCCTATGACTTCGTGGAGTTGCACCGGCGCCATCGCTGCACGCTGCAGATGGGGGGCTCGGACCAGTGGGGCAACATCGTCAACGGCATCGAGCTCGGCCGGCGCGCCGACAATGCCGCGCTCTACGGCCTGACCACGCCGCTCATCACCACGTCCTCGGGCGCCAAGATGGGCAAGACCGCCGCCGGCGCCGTTTGGCTCGATCCCGAGCGGCTGTCGGCGTACGAGTATTGGCAGTACTGGCGCAACACGGAGGACGCCGACGTCGGCCGCTTCCTCAGGTTGTTCACCGACCTGCCCCAGGGCGAGATCGAGCGGCTGGAGCGCCTGGCGGGCGCGGAGATCAACGACGCCAAGGTCCGCCTCGCAACCGAGGCGACCGCGCTCGCCCACGGCCGCGCCGCCGCCGAGGAAGCGGCGCAGACCGCCCGGCAAACTTTCGTCGAAGGCGCCGCGGGCCAGGCGCTGCCGACCATCGACGTGCCGCGCCGGGAGCTCAAAAGAGGCGTCCCCGCCTTCGACCTCGTGCGCCGCGCCGGCCTTGCCGCCAGCAACGCCGAGGCGCGCCGGCTCATCAAGGGCGGCGGGGCCAGGCTCAACGACCGCGTTCTGGCCGACGAGACGCAAGCCGTCACCCTGGCCGACCTTTCCTCCGACGGCGTCATCAAGCTCTCCGCCGGTAAGAAGCGCCACGCGCTGGTGCGGGCGGTGTAGGATTTGCGCTTGACCAGTCGAAACCGGTCTGGTACAAAACAAGAACACCAATTTATTGGGGGCCGCATGGCCAAGGGGAACCTGTCGCCGATCTACTTGGACCAGTTGGAGTTCGACGCGCTGCCTATCGCGCGGCGGCGGCGGCGGCGAAACCTCATCGTTTTTGGGTGGTACGGCGGCAAGTTCAACCATCTCGAGTGGCTGTTGCCGCTATTGCCGCGGGCGCACCACTATTGCGAGCCGTTCGCAGGCTCGGCGGCCGTCTTGCTCAACCGCGAGCCGTCGCCCATCGAGACGTACAACGACATCGACGGCGATGTCGTGAATTTCTTCCATGTCCTTCGCGATATGCCGGAAGAGCTCGTGCGCGGCATCGCGCTGACGCCGTTCTCACGCGAGGAGTTCTATCGGGCGGTGGTCGGGCGGGGCCGCCGGCCCTCGCCCCTGGAGCGCGCTCGACACTTCTACGTGCGGGCGCGGCAGACGCGCACGGGCCTCGCCCAGACTTCCACACTTGGGCGGTGGGCGAACTGCAGGAACACCAGCAGGGCCGGCATGTCGGGTGTCATTTCCCGGTGGCTCGGGGGCGTCGACAGCCTGCCGGAAATAGCCGAGCGCCTCTTGCGCGTGCAGATCGAAAACCGTCCCGCCGTCGACGCGATCCGGCTCTACGACGGACCCGCTACGCTGTTCTACTGCGATCCGCCGTACCTTCACGAAACCCGCGGCGACAGCAGCGCGTACGGATTCGAGCTCGACGAAGGCGAGCACATCACGCTGGCAACGACCCTGGCCCAATGCAAAGGGAATGTTGCCGTCTCGGGCTACCGCTGCGACCTAATGGATCGCCTATACAAGGGTTGGCGCCGCTACGACGCGCCGGTCAAGAACTGTCATTCGATCAAAAAGCCGCGCCAAGAGTGTTTGTGGATGAATTACTGACCCATGGCGCGAGCCGTGAAAGGAAGACCCTCGTCGCTGGATTACGAGAAAGCGCGACGGATTCTCGAGCAGTTTTTTGGAGCGGCTGAGGAGGCGTTTCGGGACGGAAAGCCGCCGGCGGTTTCGAACGGAATCCGACGGGCCGCGGACCGGTTGTTCGCCTCCAAGACGCAATCTTTCCGCGAAGCGCTGCTCGGATGCGCGTTGGCCCGGTTCGTGGACCCTGCGGTCAACATCCGCTACCCGTACGTGAAGCACGGCCAAGGCGCGTTTAACGGCCGAACTCTCGACGAGCGGGTTGTCAATCCCTTTCTGCGGGAGCGAATGATTCCCTGCTCCAAAGGCCCGTACCTGGCGATGTTCCGCCGCAGCGTCGTCTTCAACGGAGATACCGCCCGCGGAGTCCGCGACAAACGCGGGTACGCGGCAATGCTGCACTATATTGGGGCGTTGGAGGCGGCCCAAGGTCAGCGACTAGAAGCGCTTACGGCGCACTTGCTCTACCGATTCGTGGAGCTCCGTCAGACGGCTGATGTCCCGTTGCACCAAGTCGGCCGGCTCAGCCTGGAACAACTCGGCGCATTACTCGACAAGCTGCTCTCGCACCGCAGCGGTGGGCTGCTGGCCGTACTGCTTGCCGTTGCGATGTTCCGTACAATCAAGGAGTGCTTCGGGCTGCCCTGGACCATCGAATGGCAGGGCATCAATGTATCGGATCGTGCCGCCGGTGCTGGCGGCGACATCACAGTTCGTGAGGGCGGCGAGATCGTGCTGGCGGTTGAAGTCACCGAACGTCCTGTGGACCGCTCTCGCGTCATCGCGACCTTCCAGACGAAGATCCTGTCACACGGCATTGCGGACTATCTGTTCCTGTATTCGGCGAGCTCGCCAGCCGTTGAGGCACGGACGACCGCCAGGCAATACTTCGCCCAAGGACACGATATCGGGTTCTTGCCCCTGCACGACTGGTTGGTGTACTCGTTGGGAACCATCGGACCGAAGTGTCGCCGAGTTTTCCAGGTGGAAATTCGAAAGCTTCTCGGCGAGCGCAACGTCAGTGCTGAGCTAAAAGTCGCCTGGAACGACTATCTGCGAGCGGTCTTGAACTAACTAAATGTGAGTCAACGGTCGCCGCGAACGCCAAATCGCGCAGCGCAAAAAAGGGGTCAGGTCTTGCCTTTTGCCAGCGGGCCGGCGGTCGTGCGGCCGGCATCGCCCTGGCGTACCTGGAGGGCGGCCATACAAAGACCGCGATCACTGAAGCCGCCGGGCTGTCGGTGTCGCGCGTCGGCCGGCTGGTAAAGGCCTACCAGGCAAAAGGCAAGACCTGACCCCTACTGTGTGACCCCTTCTGTGGGGTCAAGCGGTTGCGCGCGGGGAGCGATCCGCCTATGGTCCGCGGCGCCGCCCCGGAGAAGCGCAATGTCCATCCTCGCCGCCCGTCTCGACCGCATCAAGCCCTCGGCCACCATCGTCGTCACCCAGAAGGCGCGCCAGCTCAAGGCGGCGGGCCGGGACGTGATCGGCTTGGGCGCCGGCGAGCCCGACTTCGACACGCCGGACAACATCAAGGCCGCCGCCGTCGCTGCGATCGGGCGCGGCGAGACGAAATATACCGACGTGGACGGCACGCCCGAGCTCAAGCAGGCGATTGCCGGCAAGTTCCTGCGCGACAACGGGCTTTCCTACAAGCCCGACCAGATCACCGTGGGCGCCGGCGGTAAGCAGGTGATCTACAACGCGATCCTCGCCAGCGTCGAGGCCGGCGACGAGGTGATCGTCCCGGCGCCGTATTGGGTCTCCTATCCGGACATCGTGCTGCTGGCCGAGGGCACCCCCGTCGTCGTGCCATGCGGCCAGAACAATCGGTTCAAGCTGCGGCCCGAGGACCTGGAGGCCGCGATCACGCCGAAGACAAAATGGCTCATCCTCAACAGCCCAAGCAACCCGACCGGGGCCGCCTACGACCGCGACGAGATGAAGGCGCTCACCGACGTGCTGTTGCGCCACCCGCGGGTCTGGGTGTTGAGCGACGACATATACGAGCACTTGGTCTATGACGGATTCCAGTTCTGCACCCCGGCCCAGGTGGAGCCCCGGCTGTACGACCGCACGCTCACCATGAACGGCGTCAGCAAGGCCTACTGCATGACCGGCTGGCGCATCGGCTACGCCGGCGGCCCGGCGGCCCTCATCAAGGCCATCGCCAAGGTGCAGTCGCAGAGCACCTCCAACCCGGCCTCGATCAGCCAGGCCGCGGCCGTGGAGGCGTTGAACGGCCGGCAGGACTTCATCCAGCGTCACAACGCGGTGTTCAAGGAACGCCGCGACATGGTGGTCGACATGTTGAACCAGGCGCCGGGCCTCAATTGCCACCGCCCCGAGGGCGCGTTCTATGTCTATCCGTCCTGCGCCGGGGCGATCGGCAAGCGGACGCCGCAGGGCAAGGCGATCAAGAACGACGACGATTTCGTGACCTACTTGCTCGAAGCCGAGGGAGTGGCCGCGGTGCAGGGCTCGGCCTTCGGGCTGTCGCCCTTCTTCCGCATCTCCTACGCCACTTCGACGGAGCTGCTGCGCGAGGCGTGCCTGCGCATCGAGCGCGCCTGCCGCGCGCTTCGGTGACGACACACGAGCCTTTACATCCCGACCAACGCCGCCAGGCTCCGCAGCAGGACCCAACCGATCGCGATCGCGAATCCTCCGGCGGCCACCCCCAGGACGCCGCCGACGAGGACCAGGAGCCCGTCCCGCTCGAGCAGGCCCAACGCGATCAGCACCACGGGCAGCGCCAGCGGGATGTTGGTGAGCGGCACCGGCAGCGACAGCAGAACGGCGAGGACGATGACCATGACGCCGGCAATGCGCTCCGCCGCCATCTCGGTCAGCGGCGCCAGGCGCGGCCGGGCCAGCCTTTCCAGGCGCCGCAGGCCGGGCAGCACCCGGTTCACCGCCGCGGCAAGCGCCTGGCTCTCGACCTCGCGCCGCAGCAGCGCCCGCGGCAGCCACGGGCGCGGCCGGCCGATGGCGAGCTGCGCGGCGATGGCGATGAGCGGCACCGCGAACAGGCCGCCCAGCCCCGGCAGCGGGATCGGCATCAGCGCCGGCAGCCCGAACAACAGCAGCAGCAGGCCGTAACCGCGATCGCCCAAGGCGGCAACGATCTCGCCGAGCGCCAGTTTCCCGCCCGGATGGCTCTCGACCAAGACCTGAAACAGCTCCGAGGCGGTGCCTCGGGCCCCGCGGTCGCGTCCGACCGAGACGGTTTCTTCGTTCACGCGGACATTCCCATCGTTAACCCCTGGCCATTATATGATCGCGCCGGCGCCCACGCGGAAGCTCGGTTTTTCCCTTGCATCGCCCGCGTCGGGCCTGAAATCATAACGGTCGACTTTCGATGAAATGGCCGGCGACGGGGAGAACGAAGCATGGGCGGTAGACCGACCGAGGCGCCACGCTGCGCGGCATTGGTGGGACCCTATCTCAGCGGCAAGACGTCGCTCCTCGAGAGCTTGCTGTTCGCCACCGGCGCCATCGGCCGCAAGGGCTCGATCAAGGAGGCTAACACGGTGGGCGACGGCGCGCCGGAGGCGCGCGCGCGTAAGATGGGCGTCGAGGTCGGCGCCGCCTCGGCCGAGTTTCTTGGCGAGCGCTGGACCTTCCTCGACTGCCCCGGTTCGGTCGAGCTGTTCCAGGAGACGCAGAACGCGCTGATGGTGGCGGATGCGGCCGTCGTGGTGTGCGAGCCGGAGGTGACCAAGGCGCTCACGCTGGCACCGCTGATGAAGTTCCTCGACGATCGCAAGATCCCGCACCTGGTGTTCGTCAACAAGATGGACACCGCCGCCCACCGGGTGCGTGAGGTGCTGGAGACGTTGCAATCGGTGTCCCAGCGCCCGCTCGTGCTGCGCCAGGTGCCGATCCGCGACAGCGACGACGTCACCGGCTACGTCGACCTGGTGAGCGAGCGCGCCTACCGTTACCGGCCGGGACAGCCGTCCGATCTCATCAAGATTCCCGACGATGTCGCCGAACGGGAGAAGGGCGCCCGCAGCGAGATGCTGGAGGCCTTGGCCGATTTCGACGACACGCTGCTCGAACAGCTGCTGGAGGATGCGATCCCCACGCCGCGGCAGATTTACCAGCAGCTGTCGAAGGACTTCGCCGGCGACCTCATCGTGCCGGTGCTCCTCGGCGCCGCCGAACGCGACCACGGCGTGCGCCGCCTGTTGAAGGCGTTGCGCCACGAGGTGCCGGGCCCGGCGGCAACCGCGGCGCGCATCGGCATCGCGCCGCTGGCAGGCGACACGGCGGTTACCGTATTCAAGTCCTATCATCAGCCGCACACCGGCAAGCTTTCGCTTGTCCGCGTATGGACCGGCGCGGTGCAGGAGGGCAGCGTGCTGGGCGGCCAGCGAGTGGGCGGGGTGAACCGCATGAAGGGGCACGAGCTCGCGAAGCTCGCCTCGGCGGGACCGGGCGAGGTGGTGGCGCTCGGCCGCATGGACCAGGTCGCGACCGGCCAGCTGCTGACGAGCTCGGGCAAGCCGGCGGGAGACGTCGAGTGGCCGGCCAAGCTGCCGCCGGTGTTTTCGCTCGCCATCGAGTCCGTCAATCGGGCGGACGAGGTGAAGCTGTCGGGCTCACTCGCCAAGCTGGTCGAGGAGGACCCCTCGATCTCGGTCGAGCACAACCAGGACACGCACGAGCTGGTTTTGTGGGGCCAGGGCGAAATCCACCTGCAGATCGCCATGGACCGGCTGCGGCTCAAGTACAACCTGCCGGTCAAGTCGCGCCCGCCGAGCGTCAACTACAAGGAGACCATTCGCAAGAGCGTCGCCCAGCACGCTCGGCACAAGCGCCAGTCCGGCGGCCACGGCCAGTTCGGCGACGTGCATATAGAGATCAAGCCGCTGCCGCGCGGCGCCGGCTTCGAGTTCCACGACCGGGTGGTGGGCGGCGCCATCCCCCGCAACTACATCCCCTCGGTGGAGGATGGCGTGCGCGAGTACCTGCAACGCGGACCGCTGGGCTTCCCGGTGGTGGACGTAGCGGTCGCGCTCACCGACGGCCAGTACCACGCGGTCGACAGCTCCGACATGGCGTTCAAGACCGCCGGTCGGCTCGCCATGTCCGAAGGCATGCGGAAATGCGATCCGGTGCTGCTCGAACCGATCTTCTCGGTGACCGTCGCCGTGCCCAACGAGTTCACGGCCCGGGTGCATGGGTTGATCAGCGGGCGGCGCGGCCAGATTCTCGGCTTCGATGCCAAGGCCGGCTGGCCCGGCTGGGACGAGGTCAGCGCCTATCTGCCGCAATCCGAGCTGCACGACTTGATCGTCGAGTTGCGCTCGCTGACGCTGGGCGTGGGGACCTTCGCGTGGCGCTTCGACCACCTGCACGAACTGACCGGCCGCCTCGCCGACAAGGTCATCGAGCAGCGCCAGTCCGCCGCCGCGGCAAGCTGACGGCGGTTTCCTTCGGTCACATATTGAAATTGTTCTAATACGTGCCTGAACTAACGGAAATAGCGATTATATCGTCCCTAGAACCTGTTATCGTCGCGAGTTCCGATCCGGCCGGCGCGCAAGGGAGACGATAAATGAAGATCGACACCGGAATCCCCGAGAAAAACCGCAGGACGATCGCTCAAGGGCTGTCGCGGCTGCTCGCGGACAGCTACACGCTCTACCTCAAGACCCATAACTTCCACTGGAACGTCACCGGGCCGATGTTCAACACGCTGCATCTCATGTTCGAGCAGCAATACACCGAGCTCGCCACCGCGGTGGACGCCATTGCCGAGCGGATCCGCGCCCTGGGCTTCCCCGCGCCCGGCAGCTACGCCGAATACGCCGGACTCACCTCGATCAAGGAGGCGAAGGGGGTCCCCGCGGCCGAGCGGATGGTCCGCGATCTCGTCGCCGGCCATGAGGCCGTCGTGCGCACGGCCCGCGCCGTGTTCCCGGCGGCGGAGGCGGCCGGCGACGAGGCCAGCGCCGACCTGCTCACCCAACGCATGCAGCTGCACGAAAAGACCGCCTGGATGCTGCGCAGCCTGCTGGCTTGATGGCCGCTCACCAGCCGCTCACCCACAGTTGATTTGCCCACGAGGCAGGCGGTAGCTAAGTCCTCCAGGCCCGGACATATCCGATGCCAAGGGAGTTCGTGTCCATGCTGACCAGAACGAAACGGGGCTGGGAGCTGCCGGAGCGCGATGCTACGCCGGAGCCGGTGTTCCATGCCCGACGCCGGCTGCTCAAGGGCCTGGCCGCCGGCCCAATCCTGCTGGCCGCGGGCATCGGGCCCGTCCGTGCGGCGGAGGATCCGTCCGCCCGGCTCTATCCGGCGCCGCAGAACCCGCGCTACGTCCTCGACCGCCCGCTCACGCCCGAGGAATTGGCGACAGGCTACAACAACTACTACGAGTTCGGCTCGAGCAAGGACGTAGTGGACGCCGCGCAGGCGCTGCCGATCCGCCCGTGGACGGTCGCCATCGACGGCATGGTCGAGGCGCCGTCCACCGTCGCCATCGACGATCTGCTGGCCAAGATGCCGCTCGAGGAGCGGCTCTATCGCCATCGCTGCGTCGAGGCGTGGTCGATGGCGGTGCCGTGGAGCGGGTTCCCCATGAAGGCGTTGGTCGATTTCGCGCGCCCGCTCGCCGCCGCCAAGTACGTGCGCATGGAGACCTTCCTCGACCCCGAAGTGGCCGACGGCCAGAAGGCGAGCTGGTATCCGTGGCCCTATGTCGAAGGGATCACCATCGCCGAGGCCACCAACGAGCTGGCGTTTCTCGTCACCGGCATATACGGCAAGCCGACGCCGGCCCAGAACGGCGCGCCCCTGCGGCTCGCGCTGCCGTGGAAGTACGGCTTCAAGTCGATCAAGTCGATCGTGCGCTTCACCTTCACGGACCAGCGGCCGAGAAGCTTTTGGGAGGAGCTCCAGGAGCAGGAGTACGGCTTCTGGGCGAACGTCAATCCCGACGTCGCGCACCCGCGCTGGAGCCAGGCGAGCGAACGCGTGCTCGGCACCGACGAGCGGGTGCCCACCCTGCCGTTCAATGGATACGGCGAGTTCGTGGCCGACCTCTACAAGGGGCTGGAGAGCGAGCCGCTGTACCGCTAAGGGCCGGCGGCGGACGCGGCTGAAATTCACCCGGCTTTAGAAGTCCGTTTCCGCCACCTTGCGCGTCAGGAAGTCGCGGAAGACTTCGATGCGCTTCGATTGCCTCAACTCCTCGCTATAGACGAAATAGGCGTCCGCCGCGGGCGCCTCCGTCTCGGCCATGACCCGCACCAGGTTGGTGCCGCGCGTCACGAAGTCGGGTAGCGCCGCCAACCCGAGGCCACTCGCGGCCGCCCGCATCATGGCATGGATGTCGTTCACCACCAGCACGGGTCGGCGCGGGCGGTCGCGTTTCGCCCCCAGCTTGAGCAGCCAGCCGGCGTCGAACCCGGCCGCGCGCCGTTCGAGGCCGTACACGATCAGCTTGTGGCGGTCGAGTTCGGCGGCCTCGCGCGGCTCGCCGTGCCCAGCGAGGTAGCTCGGCGCGCCGTAAACATGGGTGCGCACGGACATCAGACGGCGCTGGATCAATTCCGGCTGGCGCGGCGCCGCCATTCGGATCGCGGCGTCCGCTTCGCGCATGGTCAGATCGAGTTCGCGGTCGTCGAGCACGAGGTCGATCGACACCTCGGGGTACAGCTCCTGGAACTCGCCGATGCGCGGCGCCAGCCACAGCGAGCCGAGCGCCACCGTCGCGGTCACCCGCAGCTGCCCTTTCGGCGTATCCTTGCTCTCGGCGACCTGCGCCTCGGCCATCACCAGCTTGGCGGACACGTCGCGGGCGGCGCGATAGAGCAGCTCGCCCTGCTCGGTGAGGATGAGGCCGCGCGCGTGGCGATGGAACAGCGCGACCTTTAGGCTGCTCTCCAGCGCGCCGATCTGCCGGCTCACCGCCGACTGGCTCATGTTGAGCGCCTGGCCGGCGTGGGTGAAGCTGCCCGCCTCGACCACCGCGTGGAAAATCTTGAGCTTGTCCCAGTCCATGACCCGCGATGCCGCCGGCCGCCCCGGCCCAGGCGAACCTATTCGGCGGCCGCGGCGGCCTTATCGGCCTCCTCGGCGGAGAGGAACTTCTCGGCTTCCAGCGCGGCCATGCACCCCATGCCCGCCGCGGTCACCGCCTGGCGGAACACCTTGTCCTTCACGTCGCCGGCGGCGAACACGCCGGGGACGGAAGTGGCCGTGCTGTCCGGCGCGGCGATCAGGTAGCCCTCCGCGTCGAGCGCCAGCTTGCCGCGGAACAGCGCCGTGGCCGGGTCGTGGCCGATGGCGATGAACAGACCGTCGGTGGCGATCGGGGTCTCTCTGCCGGTCTTTAAGTTACGGACGCGGATCGCCGTGACGCCGGGCGGATTATCGGTGCCGATCACTTCCTCGAGCACGCTGTCCCAGATGACCGCGATCTTCGGATTACGGAACATCCGGTCCTGCATGATGCGCTCGGCGCGCAGCTTGTCGCGCCGATGAATGAGGGTCACCTTGGTGGCGTGGTTGGTGAGAAAGATCGCCTCCTCCACCGCCGTGTTGCCGCCGCCCACGATGCACACCTCCTTGCCGCGGAAGAAGAAGCCGTCACAGGTGGCGCAGGCCGATACGCCGAAGCCGCGGTACTTCTGCTCGCTCGGCAAGCCGAGCCAGCGCGCCTGCGCGCCGGTGCAGATGATGAGGGCGTCGCCGAGGTAGACGTCTCCGCCGTCGCCCAGGCAGCGGAACGGGCGACGGGCGAGATCCACCTCCGTCACCGTGTCGAAGAACATTCGCGTGCCCACATGGGCGGCCTGGGCCTGCATCTGCTCCATCAGCCACGGCCCTTGGACCACTTCGGCGAAACCCGGGTAGTTCTCGACGTCCGTCGTGATCGTCATCTGGCCGCCGGGTTGCAATCCCTGCACGACAATGGGCTGAAGGTTTGCGCGCGCCGCATAGACCGCCGCCGTATAGCCGGCCGGACCGGAACCGAGGATGAGGACCTTGCTGTGATGCTGGGCCATTGGCGATCGCCTTGCTGGAAGCCGAAGATAGAGACGCCGATCCGTGGCGACAAGCGCGCTCGACACGCTCACGGGGGGCGCCCTGCCGCGGCCAGCATGGACTTCTGGTAGCGCGCGCCTATTTGCAATATAATTACGTCCTGGAGCCTCGATACAGGGGGAAAATGATGCGTCGGGCCAAGCTCGATGGGATCGATCGGTGCATCTTGCGCGACTTGCAGGAGAACGGTCGCATGACGAACGTGGAGTTGTCGCGCCGCGCCGGCATCTCGGCGCCGCCGTGCCTGCGCCGCGTGCGCGCCCTGGAGAAGGCCGGGTATATCCGCGGCTACCACGCCGACCTCAACGCGGAGGTGCTGGGTTTCGGCGTCACCGTGTTCGCGCATGTGGGCCTGTCGAGCCAGGCGGAAACGGACCTGCGCGCCTTCGAGCGGCTGGTGGCCGCCTGGCCCGAGGTGCGCGAGTGTCACATGCTGGCCGGCGAGACCGATTTCCTGCTGCGCGTCGTCGCCACCGATTGGGACGCCTATCAGCGATTCCTCACCACTAGGCTCACGGCGGCGCCCAACGTCAGCCACGTCAAGTCGGCGCTCGCCATCCGCAACTGCAAGCAGGAGCCCGGCGTGCCGATCGAGGCCGATCAGCCGCGCTGACGCTTGCGCTCCGCTACACGAAGACGAGGCGGACGATCTCGTAGGACTTGGCGCCGTTCGGCGTCGCCACCTCGACGCTATCGCCGACCCGCTTGCCGATGAGCGCGCGCGCCAGCGGCGAGTTGACCGACAGTCGCCCGGCCCGGATGTCGGATTCGTCCTGCCCCACGATCTGGTATTTGGTCTTTTCTTCGCTGTCCTCGTCGATCACCGTCACGGTCGCGCCGAACGTGACCTGCTTGCCCTTGAGCTTGCTCACGTCGATGATCTCGGCACGGGCAAGCTTGTCCTCGAGCTCGCCGACGCGGCCCTCGATGAAGCTCTGCCGTTCGCGCGCGGCATGGTATTCGGCGTTCTCCGACAGGTCGCCGTTGGCGCGCGCCTCGGCGATGGCGCGAATGATGGCCGGACGTTCGACCGACTTCAGGTGTTTCAGTTCCTCTTCCAGCCGCGAGAAGCCTCCGGCGGTCATGGGTATTCTTGACATGCGGCCTCAACCTACCGGCAAACTCAATGAACTCACCATTCGTCCGCCCGGTGCTGCGCCGGGCGGGCTCGGGCGGGCCCCTCAGAATGAACCCCTAAGGTAGGACTGTAGCGGGGCGACTTCAAGTTCGCCGCTCATCAAGGCGGCGATCGCCTCGACCGCCGCCCGCACGCCGGACACGGTGGTATAATAGGGAATGTTATCGGTAAGCGCGGTGCGTCGGAGGGTGAAGCTGTCGGCGATCGCCTGCGCCCCCTCGGTGGTGTTGAATATGAGCTGCACGGCGCCGTCCTTCATGGCATCGACGATGTGCGGGCGGCCCTCCAGCACCTTGTTGACGCGCGTCACCGGCAGGCCATGGGCGCCGAGGTAGGCGGCGGTGCCGGCGGTGGCGATCAGCGTGAAGCCCAGCTCGACCAGCCGGCGCCCCGGGGCCACCATGGCCGGCTTGTCGCGGTCCTTCACCGATACGAAAACGGTCCCCCGTTGCGGCAGCCGCGTGCCGGCGCCGAGCTGGGACTTGGCGAAGGCGAGAGCGAAGTCCCGGTCGATGCCCATGGCCTCGCCGGTCGACTTCATCTCCGGCCCCAGGATGATGTCGACGCCCGGAAAACGCGCGAACGGGAACACCGCTTCCTTGACCGCGACATGGTCGCGCCGGGTGTGGGGCGGCTTCAAATCGGCCAGGGTTTCGCCCGCCATGATCCGGGCCGCGATCTTGGCGATGGCGACGCCCGTCGCCTTGGCGACGAAGGGCACCGTGCGGCTCGCCCTCGGGTTCACCTCGAGCACGTAGATTTCGCCGTCCTTGACGGCGAACTGCGCGTTCATGAGCCCCACCACGTTGAGCGCCCGCGCGAGCAGGGCGGTCTGCCGCTCGATCTCGCGCACCACGGCGTCCGCCAGCGAGTAGGGCGGCAGCGAGCAGGCCGAATCGCCCGAATGTATGCCGGCTTCCTCGATGTGCTCCATGATGCCGGCGACGTAGACCTCGGCGCCGTCAGCCACCGCGTCCACGTCCACCTCGATGGCGTCCTGCAGATAGGAGTCGATCAAGACCGGGCTCCTGCCCGACACCTTGACGGCGTTGATGGCGTAGCGTCTGAGCGCCTCCAGATCGTGCACGATCTCCATGGCGCGGCCGCCCAGCACGTAGGACGGGCGGATCACCACTGGATAGCCAATGCGCGCCGCCACTTGCTCGGCCTCGGCGAGAGAGCGGGCGGTGCCATTGGCCGGCTGGCGCAGGCCGAGACGGGCGAGCAGCGCCTGGAATCGCTCGCGGTCCTCGGCCAGGTCGATGGCGTCGGGCGAGGTGCCGAGGATGGGGACGCGGGCGGCCTCCAACGCGGTCGCGAGTTTCAAGGGCGTCTGCCCGCCGAATTGGACGATGACGCCCAAGAGCGTGCCGCGGCGCTGCTCCACCCGCGCCAGCTCGATCACGTCCTCGGCGGTGAGCGGCTCGAAATAGAGTCGGTCGGAGGTGTCGTAATCGGTCGATACCGTCTCCGGGTTGCAGTTCACCATGACGGTCTCGATGCCGGCCTCGCGCAGCGCATAGGCCGCGTGCACGCAGCAATAGTCGAATTCGATGCCCTGGCCGATGCGGTTCGGGCCGCCGCCCAGGATGATGACCTTTCGCCGGTCGCTGGGATCGGCCTCGCACTCGGGCGCCGCGATCCCGTCGCCTTGGTAGCAGGAGTACATGTAGGGCGTCAGCGAAGCGAACTCGGCGGCGCAGGTGTCGATGCGCTTGTACACCGGACGCACATCGAGGGCGATCCGGCGGGCCGTGACCGCGGCCTCGTCGAGGTGGGCGAGCGCCGCCAACCGCGCGTCGGAGAAGCCGAACCCCTTGAGCCGCAACCAGTCGGCCTTGGCGCCGGGCAGCCCGTGCGCCTTGATCGCCGCCTCGGCCTCGACGATGCGGGCGATCTCGCGGATGAACCAGGGGTCGTAGCGGGTCACCGCGTGGATCTCATCGACGCCGAGCCCATGGCGCAGCGCCTGGGCGATCCGCAGCAGGCGGTCGGGCGTCGGCTCGGCAAGCGCCGCCAGCACCGCGTTGCGATCGCTGCCGCCGGGGAACTCGACTTCGTCGAAGCCGTCGATCCCGGTCTCCATCGAGCGCAGCGCCTTGTGCACCGATTCGGCGAACGAGCGGCCGATCCCCATCGCCTCGCCCACCGACTTCATGGAGGTGCCCAGCACCGGCTTGGTACCGGGAAACTTCTCGAAGGCGAAGCGCGGCATCTTGGTCACCACGTAGTCGATGGTCGGCTCGAACGAGGCCGGGGTGACCTTGGTGATGTCGTTGGCCAGCTCGTCGAGCGTGTAGCCGACGGCGAGCTTGGCCGCCACCTTGGCGATCGGGAAGCCGGTCGCCTTCGAGGCGAGCGCCGAGGAGCGCGACACCCTCGGGTTCATTTCGATGACGACGAGCCGCCCGTCCGCCGGGTTGACCGCGAACTGCACGTTGGAGCCGCCGGTGTCCACCCCGATCTCGCGCAGCACCGCGATCGCGGCGTTGCGCATGATCTGGTACTCCTTGTCGGTCAGCGTCAGCGCCGGCGCCACCGTGATGCTGTCGCCGGTGTGCACGCCCATCGGATCGACGTTCTCGATGGAGCAGACGACGATGCAGTTGTCGGCGCGGTCGCGCACGACCTCGAGTTCGTATTCCTTCCAGCCCAGCACCGACTGCTCGACCAGCACTTGGGCGACCGGCGAGGCGGCGAGGCCGCCGTGCACGATCGTCTCGTACTCGTCGCGATTGTAGGCGATGCCACCGCCCGTGCCGCCCAAGGTGAAGGAGGGCCGAATGACGGCCGGCAACCCGATCTCCGGCAGCGCCGCCAGCGCCGCATCGAGGCTGCCCGCCTGCACGCTGCGCGGGCAAGCGAGACCGATGCGCTCCATCGCCTGACGGAACAGCAGGCGGTCCTCGGCCATGTCGATCGCCTTCGCGCTGGCGCCGATGAGCTCAACGCCGAGGCGCTGGAGCTCACCCGATCTCACCAGCGCCATGGCGGTATTGAGCGCCGTCTGGCCGCCCATGGTGGCGAGCAGCGCGTCGGGCCGCTCCTTCTTGAGGATGCGGAGCACGATGTCCGGCGTGATCGGCTCGATGTAGGTGGCGTCCGCCAGGTTCGGGTCGGTCATGATGGTGGCTGGATTGGAGTTCACCAGGACGACCCGGTAGCCCTCCTCGCGCAGCGCCTTCACCGCCTGCGCCCCGGCATAGTCGAACTCAGAGGCCTGGCCGATCACGATCGGCCCGGCGCCGACGATGAGGATCGAGCGGATGTCGGTGCGCCTAGGCATCGGCTCTATCCCCTCCCCCCTTGAGGGGGAGGGCCAGGGTGGGGGTGCTGCTCTCCAGTAACGCAAGTTGGATCGATTCGACCACGTCGTCGGTACGACGCAAAACGTCGGGATTCCAGAATCGCAACATCCGATAACCGCGCGATTCGAGCCAGCGTGTCCGTTCGACATCGTATTGTTGGCGCAGATCGTGCTGTCCGCCATCGACTTCGATCAGCAGTCGCCGCTCAAGACACGCGAAATCCACAACGAACGGACCGATCGGCACCTGCCGGCGGAAGCGATGGCCTTCGAGCTGGCGATGGTGGAGCCTCGACCACAGACGCCGTTCGGCATCCGTCGGATTCTTGCGCAGCTGGCGCGCTCGGATCGATGCCATGGCACAAGCTTAGCCGGGATATACCGCCGAACAACACCCCCCACCCTGGCCCTCCCTCTCAAGGGGGGAGGGGATTCGGGAGTAGGCCCGGCGCCGGTGATGAGGATCGAACGGATGTGGTGCGCTCAGGCATGGCGCCCAGCCGCGTCGTTGGTGTTTGAACCACAGAGGCACAGAGGCACAGAGAAAATAGTACTCATAAGGCCATTCTTTTGATACCGTTTCTCAACACGTCGCTGTTGAAGTTCAATAACAGACCAGTGCGTATGCCACTCAGTTTAAGATACGTCAACAATTGCGCCTCGTGGACCGATAACATCCGCTCCACCGTCTTTAGTTCGACTATCAGTTGTCCCTCGATCACGATATCCATGCGATAACCGCAATCGAGCTTGATGGCTTTTTAGACGACCGGAAGCGCCACCTGGCGCCGATAGGCGATGGTGGCCTCCTTGAGTTCGAAGCACAGGCATTCCTCGTAGGCAGACTCCAGCAAACCAGGCCCGAGCGCCCGATGAACGTCGATGGCGAGGCCAATGATCTTGTCGGTCAACGGATCGCGCCAAGTCTCCAATCGTCTTTATCCTCTGTGCCTCTGTGCCTCAGTGGTTCAGGGCCGCTTCAATGCCCGAAACGCCACAAAGTCAAAATTCCCTATTCATGGCGCGCGTCCCGTCATCATCTTCGCGAATCGCTCGAACAGATGGCGGCTGTCCTGCGGCCCCGGCGAGGCTTCGGGGTGGTACTGCACCCCGAACACCGGCCGGTCCTTCAGCCGCAGCCCCTCGTTGCTGCCGTCGAACAGCGAGACGTGCGTGACTTCGACGCCCGACGGCAGCGACTCCGCCAGCACGACGAATCCGTGGTTCTGGCTGGTGATCTCGACCCGTCCCGTCGCCAGCTCCTTGACCGGGTGGTTGGCGCCGCGATGGCCCCGATGCATTTTCGCGGTTCGCCCGCCGAGCGCCAGCGCCAGCATCTGGTGGCCCAGGCAAATGCCGAACAGCGGCAGCCCGTTGTCGAGCAGGCCCTTGATGACCGGCACCGCGTAGGCCCCGGTGGCGGCCGGGTCCCCCGGCCCGTTCGACAGGAAGACGCCGTCCGGGCGATGGCGCAGGATGTCATCGAGGGTGGCTGTGGCCGGCACCACGGTGACGCGCGCGCCGAGCCCCGCGAGCGAGCGCAGGATGTTGCGTTTGGCGCCGTAATCGACCGCGACGACGTGAAAGCGCGGGCTCGATTGCCGCCCGTAGCCGGCGCCGATCCGCCACCCTGTCTCGTCCCAGCCATAGGACTGACGGCAGGTGACCTCCCGCGCGAGATCCATGCCTTCGAGCCCCGGCCACGCCGCCGCCGCCGCGACCAGCGCGGCGCCGTCGAACCCGCCGTCCGGCCGATGTTCGATGACGCCATTGGGGGCGCCGCCGTCGCGGATGCGCCGGGTGAGGCGCCTGGTATCGACGCCCGCCATGCCGACGAGGCCGTGCGACTTGAGCCAGGCATCGAGCGGCTGGACGGCGCGCCAGTTCGAGGGCTCGCCGATATCGGCCCCGATCACCAGTCCGCGCGCCGCGGGTGTCGCGCACTCGATGTCCTCAAGGTTGGCGCCGACGTTGCCGATGTGCGGAAAAGTGAAGGCGATGATCTGCCCGGCGTAAGAGGGATCGGTCAGGATTTCCTGGTAGCCGGTCATCGCGGTGTTGAAGCACACCTCGCCCACGGCGCGCCCCGTCGCCCCGATGCCGCGGCCCCGGAACAGCGTGCCGTCCGCCAGCGCCAGCACGGCGCTGTGCCCGGGCGAAACCGGCGCCGCGGCGGCGGGCGGGTGGGGCTCAGGCATGAACGGCTCCCGTCGTCGAGGCGAGGCCGCGGGCATCCCGGTCCCCGGCGCCGCCGTCGTCCTTGGGTTGGGCCGCGTTCTTACGCAATACCCGACCCGCCGTCAAGCATCGTCTTACGAGAATTTACTTTGAAAATCAAATCGTTAGATACGATTTCGCGAATTTGCCTCGGGCCCGAGAATCGGCTAACTTCGCCGCCTTCGGCCGGGCTTGAGGGGAAGACCCAAGTTGCGCGCCAGCTTCGACCACGATCTCAGGGCGGCCATGAAGGCCAGGGACAGCCGCGCCGTCTCGACGCTGCGTCTCATCCTTGCCGCCCTTAAGAACCGCGACATCGCCGCCCGCGGCCGCGGCATCGCCGACGGCGTAGAGGACGCCGAGATCGTCGAGATGATGCAGAAGATGGTGCGCCAGCGCCGCGAGAGCATCGAGCTTTACCAGCGCGGCAACCGGCCGGAACTGGCGCAACAGGAGGCGGAGGAGATCGCCATCATAGAGCGCTACCTGCCGCGGGCGCTCGACGAGGCGGAGACCGCCGCCGCCGTGGACGCGGCGATCGCCGAGCTGGGCGCCGGCAGCCTCAAGGACATGGGCCGAGTGATGGGTGCGCTCAAGGAGCGTTACGCCGGACGCATGGACTTCGCCAACGCGGGCCAGCGGGTGAAGCAGAAGCTGGGTTGAGGC
>CAYPKW010000047.1:0-19687 GCA_964411425.1 uncultured Rhodospirillaceae bacterium | reverse complement strand
CTAGAGCCTCCGGTACATGTGGTAGCGTCCGGGCTTCACGCCTGCGGGCAGCGGCAACGGCGCGAGACCTTGGGTGCGTAGCTCCTGATCGCTGACCACGACGCCGCCCGGCGCCATCAGGGCCGCCAGATGCGGCGCCAGCGCCGCGGCGAGGTGCCTGTTGGCGGCCTCATCGCCGCTGCCGATGTCGGCGTGGGCAAGGGCCGCCTTGCCCGGCAGGCGCGCCAGGGCGCCGGACAAGGTATCGCGCGCGTCGCCCAGCACGAGCCAGCGCGCCGGCGGCACGCAGCGGGGATGGGCGGCCATCTGGCGCTCGAAGACGAACACCTCGCGGTCCGGCAGACGTTGGCGCAGGTGGTCGTAGGTGCGCCCGTTGCCCAAGCCGATCTCCAGCACCGGGCCGGGCACGGCGGCGACCAACTCGGCCGCCCGATCGAGGCAGGCGCGCTGCGCCTCGAGGCGGCGGATGAAGCTGTCGAGCCGGCTCATCGAGCGCGAGGGTTCGTTCAATGCTTGGTCATCGCGTCGCGCAGCTGGTTCGTGGTGTGCTCCAGGCGATGGGCCAGCACCCGCATGATCTCCACGCCCATGGCCGGGAAATCGGTGACCATGCGGAAGAACAGGTCCTTGGTGATCTTCAGGGTGGTGAGCCGCGTCGTGGCCTTCACGGTCGCGGTGCGCGGCACGTCGCACAGGATGCCGATCTCGCCGACGAAGTCGTTCTTGCCCACCCGGGCGACCACGATCGGCCCCGCCGGCGCGTCCACCATGACCACGGCTTCGCCGTCGATGATGATGTAGCAGGCGTCCGGCGTGTCGCCCTGGTGGAACAGCTCCTGGCCGGTCTCGTAGGTGATCCGCTCGCTGGTGAAGGCCAGCAGCTTCAGCTTGGCGGGCTCGATCCGCGCGAACAGCGGGATGCGGCGCAGCAGCTCGACCTCTTCGTTCAGACTCATGCGCCAACCTCCCTCGGCATGCCTATTCCGCCGCCACCAACTCGGTGAACTTCGTGCCCGGCCGGTCGAGCTCGGCGACCTTGCCCTGTTCGGCGAGCCTGCCGTCGCGCAGCACCAGCACGAGATCGAAATAGCGCGCGAACTCGGCCCGCTGCAAGGCCCACACGACGCCCCGTTCGCCGCGGGCGGCGAGCAGGTTGGCCATCACCTTGGTCTGCGTGGCGTTGTCCATCGGCGTCGTGGCCTCGTTGATGACCAGCAGGTCGGGGCGCTTCAGCAGCACGCGGGCGAGCCCGACCTTCTGGCGCTGCGCCGCGGTCAAGCGCTTGCCGGCCGCGCCCACCTGGTAGTCGAGGCCCACATGCAGCACGGCGCGGCGCAGCCCCAATTCTGCCAGCACCTCGGTGATGAGCTGGCCGATGCGCGGTCCGGCCTGCGCCTGGCCGTACACCAGGCGACCGAACAGGATGTTGTCCTGCAGCGCGGCGGCGCCGTTAAACGCCGTTTCGTCGTAGAACTCGACCGCGCCCGCGAGCGCGGCCGGCAGATGCTCGGCGAAGGCGCGCCGGCCGGCGAGCAGGCGCTCCTGCATCGCGGCGTCGATCAGGTCGAGGCGGTGGCGCGCCTCGACGTAGGGGACCGCCAGCGCGATCAGCTTCTCGCGCTCATTGGCGGCTAGACCCTCGATCCCGTCCTTGCCGATGTGCGCGAGGAGGGCGCGGAACTCCGGCAGGTCGTCGGCGGCGATGAAGCTGAACTGCTCGAAGAAGGGATGGCCCGCCGGCAGGTCGGCGAACAGCTCGATCATGGTCTCGGCCACCTTGCGGCCGATGGCGGCGAGTTCGCCGGCAATGCCCGCGCGCTCCAAGGTCTCGCGCACATAGGGGTGGCCGGCGAAGCGGTCCGCCGCCAGCTCCGGCCCGGTCGCGGTGCCGAACATCAGGTTCTCGCCGACCGACATGTTGGTGTTGTAGCGCCCGCGGTCGAACGACTCGACCAGGGCGATGAGGGCCGGGTCGGTGAGCCGCGCCAGCAGGTGCGAGCGCGCCGTGACGATGCTGGCGGCCAGCTCCGGGCGCGCCCGCGGGTCGATGGTGCCGCGCAGGCCGAATTGGTACACGTCGTCCTCGAACTCGACCAGCCGCAGCGCCTCGATCAGCCGTTCCTCGACGTCGTCCGCGCCGGTTGCCCCGGCGGCCGCGTAATCCGTCCAGTCGGCCGCCGGGTCGAGCTCGGTGTTGCCGGCGCGCCGGGCCTCGGCCGCCTGGCGCGCCCGGCGCTCCGCCGCCGCCTCGTCGCCGACCGGCCCCCGCAGCGGCCGGTGGCGCAGCCCGTACAGCAGATTGTCGCGCACGCCGGTGGCGAACAGGTAGGCGTCCTGCCCGATGTAGCCGATGCGCCGGCCGGTCACCGCCTCGGGCAGGCCCGCGAGGTCGCGCCCGCCGATCGCGATCGAGCCGGCGGTCGGGTGCAGCAGGCGGGCCAGCAGCAGCGCGAAGGTCTCCTTGCCGCCGCCCTCGGGGCCGAGCAGGGCGACGCGCTGGCCGAGCTCGAAGCTGACGGAGACGCCGTCGAGCAGCTTCGCCCCGCTGTCGTCGCTCAGGGCGAGGTTGCTCGCCGCGATCGTGCCGGCGAGCGGTTCCACGGTCTCCAGCGGCGCCTGCAACTCCGCCGGCATCATGCCGTCCGGACTGAACTGCTCGATCACTTGCTCGTACTTGATCTGCACGTCCTGGCGCTGCTGATCCCAGTCGATCAACTCCTTGACCGGCCCCGGCAGGTCCTTGTAGGCGGCGATCACGGCTACAAGGCCGCCGATGTCGAGCCGACCCGTGATCGCGAGATAGCCGCCGACCAGGTAGAACAGGAAGGGCGTGATCTGCGCCAACAGGTTGTTGAGGAACTTGATGGCGAATTTCCATTGGTAGAGCATGAAGCGGATGTCGAAGATGTGCCCGAGGCGCCCGGCGACGTCGGCCCGCTCGAAATTGGAGGTGTCGTGGGCGTGGATCTCCATGACGCCGTCCACGCACTCGGCGATGCGGCCGGCGAGTTGGCGCGCCGTCAGTTGGCGCTGCTTGCCGAGGCGCAACAGGCGCACGCGCAGCTTCGGGATGATGGCCCCCTGCAGCACCAGTATGGCCACGGTGACGGAGCCGAGATAGAGACTCTGCGTCACGATGAAGACGAGCGCCGTGATCGCCTGGCCGCCGAGGAAGGCGGGCTGCACGAACGCGTCGCCGATGAAGCCGCCCAGCGGCTCCACCTCGTCCTTGATCATGGTGGCGACCTCGGCCTGCTTCACCTTGCGCAGGTGCGCCGGCGGAAAGCGCAGCACGCGCTCGAACAGCTCGTAACGCAGGCGGCGCAGCATGCGCTCGCCCATGCGTCCCTTCTGGGTATTGATCTGCAGCTTGAAGCCGCCGTTGATCAATACCAGGACGAGGAAAAGGAGACAGAGCGCGATCAGATAGGGGATGCGTTCGAGTTCGAGGCCCCCGAAGAGCACGAGCCGCTCGGGCAGCCCCAGGCCGGCAAGAAACTCCGGCATGTCGAAGGCGAGCGGCAGGAAGGCGGCCGTCGTCTCGGGCGTGTCGAAGCCTTGGCCCTGGATGGCCTGGTTGACGATGATCCGCGGCAGGTCCAGCGAGGCGAAATAGAAGACCTGCGAGACCAGCACGATGGCCACGATGACCACCTGCTCGCGCCGGCTGTGCCGCAGGATGTATTTGAACAGATTGTGTTCCATCCGCTCCGACTATCCGGTGGTCCGATCCCGACAGAAAGGACCCTCGAAGAGGGTACTTTCTGTCGGGTGAATCGGCCCACAACCCTATTGACGCTAGTGGTATTCAGCTTCCGACAAATGGCTTCCCCTTGGGAGCCATTTGTCGGAACCATACCACTAGCGCGGGCGCGCCGCCGGCCGCGGGCAAGACCTTATCCCATGCCGGCCGTGCCGGTAAACCACCCCTCCGGCGCGCAGGAACAAATAGGGAATCAATCCACCGATCTTCACTCTTCCGGTTTTCGCCGCCTGTGGCATAGTCGAGTTCTCGCCTCGTCCGCCGGGCAGCTAGGGGCCGTCAGCGCCATGGACAACAGCCGCACCAGTATGCGCGACGGCGCCCGCGTGCTGATTTACAGCCACGACACCTTCGGCCTCGGCCACTTGCGCCGCTGCCGGGCGGTCGCGCATGCGCTGGTCGAGCACAACAAGAACTTGTCGGTCCTGATCCTGACCGGCTCGCCCATCATCGGCAGCTTCGATTTCCGCGCCCGCGTCGATTTCGTGCGCATTCCCGGCGTCATCAAGCTGCGCAGCGGCGACTACACCTCGCTCAGCCTGCACATCGACATCAAGCAGACGCTGGCGATGCGCGCCTCGATCATCGAGCATACGGCGGACATCTTCGACCCCGACCTGTTCATCGTGGACAAGGAGCCGCTCGGCCTGCGCGGCGAGATAGAGGACACGCTGGGCATGCTGAAGCGGCGCGGCGTGCCCCTCGTGCTCGGCCTGCGCGACGTGCTGGACGAACCGGGCGTGCTGTCGAGCGAATGGGAGCGCAAGAACGTCATCCCGGCGCTGCGCGACCTGTACGACAGCATCTGGGTCTATGGGCTGCCGCAGGTGTGCGACCCGTTGGTGGGAGTCGAGCTGCCGCGCTCGGTGCGCCGCAAGGTCGTCTACACCGGCTACCTGAAGCGCGGCCTGTCGCAGGGGGTGGCGACGCCCACGCCGCTGCAAAAGATCTCGCCGCCTTTCGTGCTCGTCACCACCGGGGGCGGCGGCGACGGCGACGCCGTCGTCGACTGGGTCTTGCGGGCGTACGAGTCGGATCGCGCCATGCCGTTCCCGGCGCTGCTCGTTCTCGGCCCCTTCATGCACCAGGAACGGCAGGCCGAGTTCCTGGCGCGCGCCGCCAAGCTGAAGCAGGTCGAGGCCATCATCTTCGACACCCAGATCGAGAACCAGATCGTGCGCGCGGTCGGCATCGTCGGCATGGGCGGCTACAACACGTTCTGCGAGATCCTGTCCTTCGACAAGCCGGCCCTGATCGTGCCGCGCACCGTGCCGCGCTTGGAGCAGTACTTGCGCGCGGCGCGCGCCGAGGAGCTTGGACTGGTGCGCATGCTGCCGGAGGACCGCGAGCACGATCCCCGCACCATGGCCACCGCGCTGCGCCAACTGCCACAGCAGCGCCGGCCCTCCGACGTGGTGGTGCCCGGCCTGCTCGACGGCCATGAGAACGTCGGCCGGCTGGTGAATCAGTGGCTGAGGCGCGGCCGGCGCCCGCGGCTGCAATTGGCCGCGCGGCGCGCCCGCTGACCCGCCGCGACCCGGCATTGCAGTCCGCGTCCGTCCTGTTCGTCCTCAAGGGCTATCCGCGCCTGTCGGAGACCTTCATCGCGCAGGAGATCCTGGCGCTGGAGCGGCGCGGGCTCGAGATCGGCATCGTCTCGCTGCGCCATCCGACCGATCGGACCGTGCACGCGCTCAACAAGGCGATCCGGGCGCCGGTCCTCTATCTGCCCGAGTACCTCACCCGCGAGCCGCTGCGCGTGCTGGCCGCTTGGCGGACGGTGCGCCGGCGGCCCAGGTACCGCGAGGCGCGGGCCGCGTGGCTCGCCGACTTGAAGCGCGAGCCTTCCGCCCACCGGGTGCGCCGCTTCGGGCAGGCCTTGGTGCTGGCGGCCGAGATGCGCGCTGGGGTCGGCCGCCTGCACGCCCATTTCCTGCACACGCCCGCCTCCGTCACGCGCTATGCCGCCCTGCTGACGGGCCTGCCGTGGAGCGGCTCGGCCCACGCCCGCGACATCTGGACCACGCCCGACTGGGACCTCGGGGAAAAGCTCGCGGCCGCCGATTGGGTGGCGGTCTGCAACGCGGGGGGTCGCGACAGGCTGGCGCGGCTCGCCCCGCGCCCGGAAAACCTGCTGCTTATCCATCACGGGCTCGATCTGGAGCGCTTCGGGCCGCCGGTTTCGGTCGGGACCGCGCGCGACGGCCGCAACCCGGACGATCCGGCGATCGTGCTCTCGGTCGGGCGCGCGGTGCCGAAGAAGGGATACCGCGACCTGCTTTCGGCGCTCGCGCTCTTGCCGGCGGGGCTCAACTGGCGTTTCGTCCATGTCGGCGGCGGAGCGCTGGCGAAGCGGCTCATTAGAGAGGCGCGGCGCCTCGGTCTTGCCGGCCGCACCGAATGGCTGGGCGCGCAGTCGCAGGACGTCGTGCTGCAACAATACCGCCGCGCAGACCTGTTCGTGCTAGCGAGCCGCGTCGCCGCGGACGGCGACCGCGACGGGCTGCCCAACGTGCTCATGGAGGCGCAGAGCCAAGGCCTGCCGGTGGTCGCCACGGAACTTCCCGGAGTGGGCGAACTGGTGAGCGACGGGCGCAACGGGCTGCTGGTGCCGCCTGGCGATGCCGCCGCCATCGCCCGGGCGATCGCGACCCTGATCGCCGATCCCGCCCGGCGCCGGGCGCTGGGAGAAGCGGGGTTGGCGCGCGTGCGCCGGGATTTCGACATGACGGCGGGCATCGATCTGCTGGCCCGACAGTTCGGCATTGCGCCAGCCTCGCCGCTGGCGGCGACCGGGACCTCGCCTTGTCCATCGCCTTCTATGCACCCTTGAAACCGCCCACCCACCGGCAGCCCTCGGGCGACCGGCGGATGGCGCGGCTCTTGATGGCGGCGCTGCGCCGGGCCGGCCATCGGGTCGAGCTGGCGAGCCGCCTGCGCAGTTTCGCCGGCGACGGCGCCGGCCACGAGGCGATCGCGCGGCGGGCGGGCCGCGCCGCCGGCCGGCTGATAGCCCGCTATGGCGCCCGGCCGTTGCCTGAGCGTCCGGCCGCGTGGTTCACCTATCACCTCCACTACAAGGCACCGGATTGGATCGGCCCCCCGGTGGCCGACGCGCTCGCCATCCCCTATCTCGCGGCCGAGGCCTCGCACGCGCCCAAGCGGGCCGCCGGGCAGTGGGCGTTCGGCCACGCCGCGGCCGCGGCGGCGATCCGGCGCGCCGACGCCCTCATCGTGCTGAACCCGGCCGACCGCGCCTGCCTCGAACCCCTGGCGCGCGACGCGCGCACGCTCATCGACATGAAGCCGTTCGTCGACGCCGCCCAATACGCCGCCCCGGCTGATCGCTCGGCCTTGCGCTTCGGGATGGCGCGGCGGTACGGCCTCGACGAGCGACGGGTATGGCTGCTCGCCGTCGCGATGATGCGCCCAGGCGACAAGCTCCTATCCTACCGCCTGCTGGCTGCGGCGCTCGGCCGACTGCCCGCGCTCTCATGGCAGCTCTTGGCGGTAGGCGCCGGCGCGGCCGAAGACGAGGTGAGGGACGCGTTCGCCCGGCTCCGCCCCAACGTCGTCTTTACCGGGGCGTTGCCGCTGGAAGAACTCGGAGCGCTCTACGCCGCCGCGGACCTGTTCGTCTGGCCGGCCATCGGCGAGGCTTACGGCATGGCGCTGCTGGAGGCGCAGGCGAGCGGCCTGCCGGCGGTCGCGGGCGCCTCCGGCGGGGTAGGCCAAGTGCTGGCGAGCGAGGTGAGCGGGCTGCTCGCCCCGGCGGGCAACGCCGCCGCCTTCGCCGCCGCGGTTCGGCGGCTGATCGAGGCGCCGGATGAGCGGCAAAGGATGGCCGCGGCGGCGCGCGCGCGGGTCGCCGCCGAGCACGATATCGCCGGCGCGGCGCGGACGCTGGACGAGGTGCTGCGCCGGCTTGGGGTCGCGCCATGACGCTGCTCGCCATCCTCAGGCACGGCCCCACGGCGTGGACGGAGACCAGGCGCATTCAGGGCCGCACGGACACCACGCTGAGCGACACCGGCCGGGCGGCCGTCAGGGCATGGCGGTTGCCGCCGGATATCGCCGGCTTCGAGCCGGTGAGCAGCCCTCTGCTGCGTGCCCGCGAGACCGCGGCGCTGCTGGGCATTGCCGCGTTTCGCATCGAGCCGAGGTTGATCGAGATGGACTACGGGACATGGGAAGGGCGCGGGCTTGCGGAACTGCGCGCCGAGCACGGCCATCTGTTCGCCGACTGGGAGGCCCGCGGCCTCGATTTCCGCGCCCCCGGCGGCGAGAGCCCGCGCGAGGTGCAGGCGCGTTTGATCCCCTGGCTCGCCGAAGTGGGCGCCGGCAATCCGACATTGGCGATCGCGCACAAGGGCGTCATCCGGGCGCTCTACGCGCTCGCCACCGGCTGGCCGATGGTGGGCAAGCCGCCGGCGAAGCTGCGCGAACCCATGGCGCACCTGTTCGCGATCGCGCCCGATGGCACGCCAAGGGTGCGCGCGCTCAACCTGCCGCTGGCGGGCGAGGACGGCGCATGACCTTGCGGGTCTTCTTCCACGTCCAGCACCTGCTGGGAATCGGCCACCTGCGGCGCGCCGCCGCCATCGCGCGCGCCATGGTCGAGGCGGGTCTCGAAGTAACCATCGCCTCGGGCGGCGAGCCGGTCGACGAAATTCCATTGGCCGGCCGGCTGGTGCAGCTGCCGCCGGCGCGCGCCGCCGACGAGGCGTTTTCCGCCATTCTCGATGCCGGAGGCCGGCCGATCGACGCGGACTGGCGGCGCCAGCGCCGCGATCTGCTGCTGGCGGCGTTCGCCGCCAGCGGCGCGGACCTGGTGCTGGTCGAGCTGTTTCCGTTCGGGCGGCGCGCCTTCGGTTTCGAGCTGCTTCCGCTGCTTGAGGCGGCCGCCGCCGCGCGGCCGCGCCCGGCCGTGGTCTCTTCGGTGCGCGACATCCTGGTGGCGAAGAAGGACGTCAAGCGCCGCCGCGAGACGCTCGCCCTCGTGCGCCGGTTCTTCGACCGGGTCCTGGTGCACGGCGATGCGAATCTGGTTCCGTTCGGGGCGAGCTTCCCCGAGGCCGACGAGATCGCCGACGCGATTACCTATACCGGCTACGTCGTGGAAGCTTCGCCGCCGGCCGCGGACGACGCGGCGGCGGGAAGCGGCGAGGTCCTGGTTTCCGCCGGCGGCGGCAGCGTGGGATTGCCCCTGTTCGAGGCGGCGCTCGCCGCGCGGCCGCTGAGCGCCGCGGCGGACTTGCCCTGGCGACTCATCACCGGCCCGAATCTACCGCAAGCGGCCGCCGCCGCGCTGGCCGCCACCGGCGGCGCGGTGGTCGAGCGGTTCCGCGCCGATTTCCGCATCTTGTTGGCTAACTGCCGTCTGTCCGTCTCGCAGGCCGGATACAACACCGTCATGGAGATCGTGGCGCTGGGCAGGCGTGCCGTGCTGGTGCCGTTCGCCGCCGGCCAGGAGATGGAGCAGACCCTGCGCGCGCGGCTTCTCGCCGAGCGCGGCGCGGTGCAACTGGTCGAGGCGGCCGAACTGTCGCCGGCGGCGCTGGCCCGCGCCATCGACCGCGCGCTCGACCGCCCGCCGGCAACCGTCCCCATCGCGTTCGACGGCGCGGGCGCTACGGCGGCGATCGTCTGCGATCTGGCGGGCGAGGCGGCGGCCGGGCGTCTGGCGGATCGGACATGACTGGATGGAGCGGCCTAGAGCGTGAACTGGATGCCTGGGCCGGCGCGGGGGCCGCCGCTACCTTCTGGTGGCGCGACGACGACGCGAGCGCGCCCGGCGACGCGCTCGATCGACTGTTGCGCATGACTGGCGAAATGCCGTTGGCGCTCGCCGTCATCCCGGCGGCGGCAATACCGGCGCTGGGCGAGCGGCTGAGGGCCACCGGCGTCGCCGTATTGCAGCACGGCTACGCCCATGCCAACCACGCGGCCGCGGGCGAAAAGAAGAACGAGTTGGGGCCGCACCGCCCGATCGACATGGTGCTGAGCGAGCTCGACACCGGCCGCCGGCACTTGGCCTCGCTGTTCGGCGAGCGCGCGCTGCCCATCCTGGTGCCGCCGTGGAACCGCATCGGCTCCTCCGTGCGTGGGCGCCTCGCCGGAATCGGATTCGCCGGCCTGTCGCAATACAAGGCGCGCGCGAGCCCCCGCGTCGATGGCCTCAGCCTCGTCAACACCCATGTGGACATCATCGACTGGAGACGGCGCTCGTTCGCCGGCGAGGACGCGGCGCTGGCTCTCGCGGTCGGCCATCTGAGCGCGCGGCGCAGCAGGGCCGCCGATGCCGGCGAGCCGACCGGCCTTCTGACCCATCATGGGGCGCACGACGCGCCGGCCTGGGATTTCCTTGCCCGGTTCATTGACCGCCTCGCCCGGCACGGGGCGGCGCAATGGTTAACCGCGGCGGCCGTTTTCGGCCTTGCCAGCGACCGCGCCCCGCCCCTAAGGAATGGGCCATGACGCTGCATCGCTACCCCTTGCGCAGCCTGGTGCCCGACTACGGGCGCGGCGTCGCCGGGGCAGCGCTCAGCGCCGGCGCCCTCGCCCTAACCGGCGGCGCCGGTTATGCCGCCGCCATTTTCGGTGGATTGACGGCGCTGTTCCTACTGTTCACCATGCGCACCGCCATGCGACAGCGCGTGAAAGTGGAGATGGACGACGGCACCATCGGCGTCATCGGCGGAGCGGGGCCGCTCGCCTGGCCGAGCATCGACGAGGTGCGTCTGCACTATTACGCGACGCGGCGAAGACGGGGGAACGGCTGGATGACCCTCACGCTCAAGGCCGGCCAGCGGCGCCTGGCCGTGGATTCCACGATCGACGGGTTCGAGGCCATTGCCGCCCGCTCGGTGCTGGCGGCGCGTGCCAACCGACTGGCGCCCAGCGCCGTCACGCTCGCCAATTTCGGCGCCCTCGGGTTGCCCTGGGCCGGCGGCGAGGACAGCGCAGGGGAATTGGAGCAGGCCGGGTGAGCGACATCCTGACCGTCCGCAGCCTTGCCGTCTCCTTCAACGTGCCCGGCGGCACTGTGGATGCGGTGCGCGGCGTGTCGTTCCGCGTGCCGCCGGCGGGCACCGTGGCGCTGGTCGGCGAATCCGGCTCCGGCAAGACCGTGGTGAGCCAGGCCATCATGCGGATCCTGCCGAAGTCGGCGGTGATCCGCGACGGGCAGATCCTGTTCGCCGATCCCAAGCGCTCCGGCGCGGCGGTGGACCTCGCCAGGCTCAACCCCAACCGGCGGGCCATGCGGGCCATTCGCGGCGGGCGCATCTCGATCATCTTCCAGGAGCCGATGACCTCGCTGTCGCCGCTGCACACGGTGGGCGACCAGGTCGGCGAGGCGCTGCGCCTGCACCGCAAGTGCGGCACCGCCGAGGCGCGCGAGCTGACGCGCAACATGCTGCGCCTGGTCGATTTCCCCGATCCGCAGCAGGCACTGAAGACTTATCCGTTCGAGTTGTCGGGCGGCCTGCGCCAGCGCGCGATGATCGCCATGGCGCTGATTTGCCGGCCGGCGCTGCTCATCGCCGACGAGCCGACCACGGCGCTCGACGTCACCATCCAGGCGCAGATCCTGCACCTCATCCGCGAGCTCCAGGCCGAGCTCGGCATGGCGCTCTTGCTCATCACGCACGACCTGGGCGTCGTCGCCAACATGGCCGAGGAGGTCGTGGTCATGTACCACGGCAAGGTCATGGAGTGCGGCACGCTGGACGACATCTTCCGCTCGCCCACGCATCCTTACCTGCAGGCCCTGCTGCGCGCCGTGCCGCGCTTCCACATGGCGCGTGGCGAGCGCCTGGTGCCGATCCGCGAGATCGCGCCCGCGGCCGGCCACCTGATGGTGGCGAAGGAGCCATGGCCCGCCGAGGCCGACCTGAGCGGGCCGCTGCTGTGGCTCAACAACCTGTCCAAGGAGTTTCGCATCCGCAAGAGCGGCTGGCTCGGCAACGCGGGCGGCCACGTGCAGGCGGTCGACGGCGTCACGCTGGAGATACGGCGCGGCGAATGCCTGGGTCTCGTCGGCGAGAGCGGCTGCGGCAAGACTACGCTCGGCAAGATCATCATGCGGGCGTTGCAGCCCGACGCCGGAACGGTCACGTTCAACGACCGCGGCCGGCTGATCGACCTGCTGGCGCTCGAGCCGAAGGAGCTGATCCACCTGCGGCGCAGAATCCAGTTCATCTTCCAGGACCCGTACGGCTCGCTCAACCCGCGCATGACGGTGTTCGACATCGTGAGCGAGCCGCTCGTCATCCACAAGATCGGCAGCGCTTCGGCGCGCGCCGAAATGGTCGAGGAGCTGATGCAGCTCGTCGGTCTCGACCCGCGATTCCTGAAGCGCTATCCGCACAGCTTCTCCGGCGGACAGCGCCAGCGCATCGGCATCGCCCGCGCGCTGGCGCTGAAGCCGGATCTGCTGATCTGCGACGAGCCCGTGTCCGCGCTCGACGTCTCGATCCAGGCGCAAATCCTGAACCTGCTGAAGGACCTGCAGGAGAAGCTCGGCCTCACCTACCTGTTCATCTCGCACAATCTGGCGGTGGTCGATTACATCGCCGACCGCATCGCCGTCATGTGCGCCGGCCGCCTGGTCGAGATCGCCCCCTGCGGGCAACTGTGGAGCAAGGCGATGCACCCTTACACGCGCACCCTGTTGGCTGCGGTGCCGGAGCCCAATCCCGACTATCCGCTCGACTTCGCGCAGATCGAGAAGGGCCGCGCGTCCGACCCGGCGTCGTGGCCGGCGCCGTTCACCATCGACCAGACGCGCCGGCCGCAATTTCTGGAGGTCGGCCCGGAGCATTGGGTGCGGGCGGGCGAGATTCCGGCGCAACCGATATCGGCGGAGGCGGCATCATGACGAGAATTTGTTCCCTGGCGCTGGCGGCGGCGGTGCTCCTGCTGCCGGTGTTCGGGCGGGCTGCGGCGGAGGAAACGCTGCCGCCAAGCCTCATCGAGCCGCCGATGCTGGCCGAGATGGTCAAGGCCGGAGAGCTGCCGCCCGTGCTGCTGCGCGTGCCGGCGACGCCGGCGGTGGCCCGCCTCGACGGACCGGAGCGCGGCCTCGGGCGCCATGGCGGCCAGATCACCATGCTGATGGCATCGGCCAAGGACACCCGGATGATGGTGGTGTACGGTTACGCGCGCCTGGTCGCCTACGACCGCGACTTCAACATCGTCCCCGACATCCTGCAGAGCTTCGACGTCGAGGAGGGGCGCATCTTCTCGTTCCGCCTACGCCCCGGCCACAAGTGGTCGGACGGCGCCCCGTTCACCACCGAGGACTTCCGCTACTATTGGGAGGACGTGGCCAACAACCCCGAGCTGTCGCCGACCGGGCCGTCGCAGGTCATGTTGGTGAACGGCGAGCCGCCCGAGGTCGAGATCGTCGACGACACCACCATCCGCTACAGTTGGGCGCGGCCCAACGCGGACTTCCTGCCGGCGCTCGCCGGGGCGAGCCCGCTCTACATCTTCCGCCCCAGCCACTACCTGAAGAAGCTGCACGCGCGTTACGCCGAAGCCGTGGAGCTCGCCGCCAAGGTGGCCGACGCCGAGCAGCCGAACTGGGCGGCGCTGCACAATCGCAAGGACAACATGTACAAGAACGACAACCCGAAGCTGCCGACGCTGGAGCCTTGGGTGCTGACGACCAAGCCGCCCTCGGAGCGCTTCGTGTTCGAGCGCAACCCCTACTATTACCGGGTCGACGCCGATGGCCGGCAGCTGCCCTATCTCGACCGCGTCATCTTCCAGATCGCCGACGCCAAGATCATCCCGGCCAAGACGGGGGCCGGAGAGGCCGATTTGCAGGCGCGCAATCTGCGTTTCGACAATTATACCTTCCTCAAGGAGGGCGAGAAGGCCGGCGACTACGGCGTCCGGCTGTGGGACAGCGTCACCGGTTCCAAGATCTGTATCTATCCCAATCTGAACGTGAACGACCCGGGCTGGCGCAAGCTTTTACGCGACGTCCGCTTTCGCCGCGCGCTGTCGCTCGCCATCGACCGCCATGAGATCAACCAGGTCATCTACTACGGCCTGGGCGTGGAGGGCGCCAACAGCGTGCTGCGGGGCAGCCCGCTCTTCAGTCCCGAGTTGCGGGACGCCTGGGCCCAGTTCGATCTCGCGCGCGCCAATCGCCTGCTCGACGAGATGGGCCTCACCCAGCGCAACGGCGAGGGCGTGCGGCTCATGCCCGACGGCCGGCCGCTCGACATCGTGGTGGAGACGGCGGGCGAGAGCACCGAGGAAACCGACGTACTCGAGCTGGTCGGCGACGGCTGGCGCAAGGTGGGCGTGCGCATGTTCACCAGGCCCTCGCAGCGCGAGGTGTTCCGCAACCGCATCTTCGCCGGCGAGACCGTGATGTCGGTGTGGTCCGGCCTCGAAAACGGCCTCGCCACCCCGGACATGGCGCCCTTGGAGCTGGCGCCGACCAGCCAACAGCAACTGCAATGGCCGAAGTGGGGCCAGCACGTCGAGACCGGCGGCGAGGCGGGCGAGCTCGCGGACCTGCCGCCGGCGCAGACCTTGGCCGAGCTGCTCGGCGCCTGGCGCAACGCCGCGACGCGCGCCGAGCGGGCCGAGATCTGGGGCCTGATGCTGTCGATCTACACCGACCAGGTGTTCACCATCGGCACGGTGGCCGGCGTGCCGCAGCCGGTCGTGGTGCGCAACACGCTGCGCAACCTGCCCCTCAAAGGGGTCTATAGCTGGGACCCCGGCGCCCATTTCGGCTTCTACAAGCCCGACACCTTCTGGCTCGCCGAGGGTGCGGACGCCGAGACCGTGACCAACTAGCCAGCCGCGCCGGAAGGACCCCCATGTTCGGTTACGTCATCCGCCGACTCATTGCCATGGTGCCGACGCTGCTGGTGATCAGCGCGCTGGTGTTCGCCATCATCGAGGCGCCGCCCGGCGACTATCTCAGCACCTACATCGCCGAGCTCGAGAGCCAGGGCGAGGCGGTGGACGAGGAGAAGATCGCCGGCCTCAAGGCGCAGTACGGGCTCGATCGCCCGATCTACGAGCGCTATCTGAAGTGGGTGACGGGCCTGCTGCAGGGCGACATGGGGTACTCGTTCGAGTTCAACCTGTCGGTCAACGAGGTGGTGGGCGACCGCCTGTCGCTGACGGCCATCGTGTCGGCCGCCACCATCGTGTTCATCTGGCTGGTGTCGTTTCCCATCGGCGTCTATTCGGCCACCCACCAGTACGGGTTCTTCGACTATCTGCTGACCTTCATCGGCTTCCTCGGCCTGGCGACACCGAGCTTCCTGTTGGCGCTGGTGCTGCTCTATTTCGCCTACGTGTACTTCGGCACGTCGATCGGCGGGCTCATGGACCCGCTCTACATCGACCAGCCCTGGAGCTGGGCGAAGCTCGGCTCGGTGCTGGCCCATCTGTGGGTGCCGGTCGTGGTCATCGGCACCTCGGGCACCGCGGCCATGATCCGGCGTTTGCGCGCCAACCTGCTGGACGAGCTGCAGAAGCAATACGTAGTGACGGCGCGTGCCAAGGGGCTACCGCGGCTGCGGGCGCTCATCAAGTACCCCTTGCGCATGTCGCTCAACCCGTTCGTCGCCGATATCGGCAGCCTGCTTCCCGAAGTGGTGTCGGGCGCGGTCATCGTCTCGGTCGTGCTGTCGCTGCCGACCACGGGACCGATGCTGCTCGACGCCCTGCGCAGCCAGGACATGTACCTCGCCGGCTCGTTCCTGATGTTCCTGGCGCTGCTCACCGTGATCGGCGTGTTCCTGTCGGACCTGCTGCTGGTCGTGCTCGACCCGCGCATCCGGCTCGGCGAAGGGGCCACGAAATGACCCTCGCCGCGGCCGGCGGTCGGCGGCGCCCCTCGGACCGGCAGCCGATCCCCCACCAGGTCTCCACCGATCCGTTCGACCCCTTCTCGGTCGAGCGGCTGACGGCCGGCCAGGAACGCTATTTCCTCGCCTCGCAGTGGCGCATGATGTGGTGGAAGTTCAGGCACCACCGGCTGGCGGTCGTGTCGATGGCGGTACTGATCGCCATGTACGCGTCGATCCTCGTGAGCGAGTTCCTGGCGCCCTACGGGCAGCACAGCCGCCACGTCGACTTCATCTACGCGCCGCCGCAGTCCGTTCACCTGTTCCACGGCGACCGCTTCGTCGGGCCGTTCGTCTATCCCTACAGCTACAGCCTCGACATGCAGAACCTGCGCCGCGTCTATACCGTCGACACCAGCGCGCCGCAGCCGATTCGATTCTTCTGCCGGGGTGACGCTTACGAATTCTGGGGCTTTCTTACGGCCAGTTTGCATCTCATCTGCCCGCCCGAAGGCGGCACGCTGTTCTTCTTGGGCACCGACCGGCTGGGGCGCGACATGCTGTCGCGCGTCGTCTACGGCGCCCGCATCTCGCTCACCATCGGGCTCCTGGGCGTGAGCGTGAGTTTCCTCCTGGGCGTCCTCATCGGCGGCATCGCCGGCTATCACGGCGGCTGGTTCGACGAGGTCAGCAACCGCCTGATCGAGGTCTTGCGTTCGCTGCCCAACGTGCCGCTGTGGCTGGCGCTGTCCGCCATCCTGCCGGTGACCTGGAGCCCGCTCCTGATCTATTTCGGCATCACGATCATCCTGGGGCTCTTGGACTGGACCGGGCTCGCCCGCGCGGTACGCTCCAAGCTCCTGGCGCTGCGCGAGGAGGATTTCTGCGTCGCCGCCCAGCTCATGGGGGCGCGGCCGCGGCGCATCATCTTGCGCCACCTTTTGCCCAGCTTCGCCAGCCACCTGATCGCCTCGGCGACGCTGTCGGTGCCGTCGATGATCCTGGGCGAGACGGCGCTCTCCTTCCTCGGGCTCGGTCTCAGGCCGCCGATCACGAGTTGGGGCGTGCTGTTGGCCGAGGCGCAGAACATCAACGTCGTGGCGCTCTATCCCTGGCTCATGCTGCCGGTAGTGCCGGTGATCCTCGTCGTGCTGGCGTTCAATTTCATGGGCGACGGATTAAGAGACGCCGCAGACCCGTACAAGTGAGAGGCGGGCGGCGGAGAGCCTTGACAGCGGCCGGCCGCTTCCCGATAGTGCCGCTTGCGCCGATTTGAGCATCAGCTTGCGGGCGCGTGAGAAATGCAGCTAAAGCGATAGGAGCCGCCGCCCGGATTTCCTTGGGCGGTTCCGTGGTTTCCCCGCCGCGCTCCCCTCGATGGCTGCCTCGCTCGTCTCCCGCGGCCGTGCCCCGATCGGCGCCGCAACCGATGCCGCAAGGGAGGAGTCGCATGAGCAAGATTCGTCAGGAAGTGCTGGGCGCGAACCGGGCCTACGCCGCCGCTTTCGGCGACAAGGCCAAGCTGGCGATGCCGCCGCGCCGGCGCTTCGCCATTCTCACCTGCATGGACGCCCGGCTCGATCCGGCCAAGTTCGCCGGCCTCGCCGAGGGCGACGCCCACGTCGTCCGCAACGCCGGCGGGCGGGCGAGCGACGACGCCATCCGCTCGCTCGTGATCTCGTACAAGCTCTTGGGCACGCGCGAATGGTTCGTCGTGCACCATACCAATTGCGGAATGGAAACCTTCACCGACGCCGTCATGCGCCGGCTGCTCGCGAGCAGCCTCGAGACGGCCAATCTGGGCGGGGACGGCTGGGGCGACCCCGGGGGCAAGGACGGTTCGACCGAGGCCGACTTCATCGACTGGCTCACCATCCAGGACCTGTCGTCGAGCGTGGTCGAGGACGTCCGGCGCATCCGCAACCATCCGCTCGTGCCGGGCCGCATTCCCGTATACGGCTATGTCTACGACGTGCGCAGCGGCCGGCTCGAGGAGGTGAAGGCGGCGACGCGTCTCGGCCGCGCGCGCTGAAGCGCGGGCCCGGGAGCGCCGGCCTAGAGCATGATCCGGAAAAGTGGCTATCACTTTTCCGATAAGATCATGCTCAAGCTTTTGAATTAGAGCAAGATTCACGGATCAGATTGATTCAATCTGATCCGATCTTGCTCTAGGGTTCGAGCGTCATCCCCTCCTGCGCCACCAGCGTGCCGGGCCGGCGGGCGGCGGCGGCCGTCGCCACCCGATCCATGAACGCGTCGTCGTGGCCGGGATCGTGGTGGAAGAGGACTAGCCGTTTCACGCCCGCCGCCTCGGCGAGGCGCACGCCTTCCTCCCAGGTCGAATGGCCCCAGGTAAGGAAGCGCGGGTACTCCTCGTCGGTGTAGGTGGCGTCGTAGATGAAGATGTCGGCGCCGCGCACCAGATCGACGATCCGGGCGTCGCGCCTGCCGATCGCGTGCTCGGTGTCGGTGACGTAGCACACGGACTTGCCGGCGTATTCGGCACGGTAGCCGGTGGCGCCGTTGGGATGGTTGAGGGGCGCGGTCTTGATTGCCAAGCCCGGGCGCGGTTCCAAGGTCTCGCCGGCCAGGAAGTCGGTGTAGGCGGTCTCGGCGGTGAAGATGTCGAGCGGCACCGGGAACAGGGGCGCCGTCATCAGGATGCACAGCACGGCGCGCAAGTCGCGCTCCGGTTTCAGGTGGCCCGCCCACATGCGGCAGCGGTTCGCCGGATCGAACAGCGTCTTGAAGAACGGCAGCCCGGAGATGTGGTCGAGATGGCTGTGGCTGAAGAACAGGTCGGCGTCGATGGGCGCCTCGCCCTTCAGGTGCTCGCCCAGCGGCCGCAATCCGGTGCCGCCGTCGAAGATCAAGAGATGCGGGCCGCAGCGCAGCTCGACGCAGGACGTGTTGCCGCCGTAGCGCTGATAGGCCGGCCCCGGGCAGGCGATGCTGCCGCGCACCCCCCAGAATCGTACCGAGACGCCGTCCCCCGATCGCACCGATCGCCCTTCCGCCCGCGGCTTACGAGTTATACCAAGAGCCACTGAGATCGACTCGTAGCCCGTCCTTCGAGACGCGCCCTTCGGGCGCTCCTCAGGACGAGGTTTTGTTCACAAAAACAACCCCTTGCCTCATGCTGAGGAGCCGGCGAAGCCGGCGTCTCGAAGCACGAGGCAAGAGGTCGCCGTCCTCGGCCCTTCGTGTTATAGCATCCGACCGAGATGGACTCTAGGGAACCAGCCGATAGCCGCCCGGCTCGGTCACCAGGATCTCGGCCTTCGAGGGGTCGCGCTCGACCTTCTGGCGCAGGCGGTAGATGTGCGTCTCCAGCGTATGGGTGGTGACGGCGGCGTTGTAGCCCCACACCTCGCCGAGGAGCGTGTCGCGGCCCACGGCGCGGTCGCCGGCGCGATAGAGGTACTTCAGGATCGCCGCCTCCTTCTCGGTCAGCCGGACCTTCTTCCTGGCGGCCTCGTCGACCAGGAGCTTGGCGCTCGGCCGGAACGTATAGGGGCCGATGGCGAACACCGCGGCCTCGGTGCCCTCATGCTGGCGCAGCTGCGTGCGCAGCCGGGCCAACAGGACGCCCAGGCGGAACGGCTTGGTGACGTAGTCGTTGGCGCCCGATTCGAGGCCGAGGATCGTGTCCGCCTCGCCGTCCGCCGCGGTCAGCATGATGATGGGGGCCGCCACGCCGTTGCGGCGCAGCAAGCGGCAGACCTCGCGTCCGTCCATGTCGGGCAGGCCCACGTCGAGCAGCACGGCATCGAAACGCTGCTGGCGCGCCAGCTCGATGGCCGCCGCCCCGGTGCCGGCTTCCGCCGTGACGAACTCCTCGTGCAGCCGGAACTGCTCGGCCAGAGACTGCCGCAGCCCCTGATCGTCGTCCACCAGCAGCACCCTCTTGCCGGCCACGCCGCGCGGGCGGGGCGCGGTTTCGGTTGTGCTCATCGTCTCTCCTCGGCCACGCCTGGCCGTGATTATACCCGACCGGAGGCCGGCGCAAGGCGGGCAGAAACTGCCGGGCGCGGCGTTTCCGGTTCGACCGGGAATCGAGCGGATTCAATCGCCTGCGCCTGGCCCGCGCCTTGCA
>CAYPKW010000046.1:0-19696 GCA_964411425.1 uncultured Rhodospirillaceae bacterium | reverse complement strand
GCTTCGCCGTGCATGCGGCCGATGGCGGCGTCCTTGGCGTGCTGCCGACGGCGGCGCAGGCCCTGGCGGCGATTCGCCGCAACGACCTGAAACCGGCGAGCGTGCACTGAACGACGTATCAGGCGAAGGGCCGATGCCGGCGACCCCTTGCCTCGTGCTTCGAGACGCCGGCTTTGCCGGCTCCTCAGCATGAGGCAAGGGGTGGTTTTGTGAACAAAACCTCGTCCTGAGGAGCGCCCGTCCTTCGTCCGGCTGACCTCATCCTGAGGAGGGCCATAGGCCCGTCTCGAAGGAGAGGTCAGCCGGCTCAGGATGAGAGGGCGCGTCTCGAAGGACGGGCTACGAGTCGATCTCAGAGGCTCTTGACCTCAGGCGGCGTGGCTGGTCGGCGATTCGGTGAGCAGCGCATAGAGCGCGTCCGTCTGGTTGGCGCCGCGCAGCTTTTCGCAGGTGCCGCGGTCGCGCAACAGACGCGAGATGCTGGCCAATGCCTTCAGGTGGTCGGCGCCGGCCGTCTCCGGCGCCAGCAGCAGGAAGACGAGATCGACCGGCTGATCGTCGATCGCGTCGAAGTCGACCGGCGCCTCCAGCCGAGCGAACAGGCCGTAGAGCCGCTGCAGGCCCGCGAGCTTGCCGTGCGGGATGGCGATGCCGTTGCCCACGCCCGTGGTGCCGAGCCGCTCGCGCTCGAGCAGCACGTCGAAGATGGCGCGTCCGGCGAGGCCGGTAGTCTCGCCGGCGCGCCTGGCCAGCTCCTGCAGCGCCTGCTTCTTGCTGGCGACGCGCAGATCGGCGACGACGTCCGCCGGGCTCAGCAGGTCCTCGATTTCCACTGCGACCTCATGGCATCCCGCGGCCGCCGCCGGGATCGACCCAGCCGATATTGCCGTCGGGCCGGCGGTAGACCATGTTGAGCTGACCATGCGCCCGGTTGCGGAACAGCATGGCGGCGCCGTCCATCAGGTCGAGGCGCATCACCGCCTCGCCCACCGTGAGCGTCGGCACCTCGGTCGCCATCTCGGCGATGATCGTGGGCGGCCCCGCTCCGTCCGCGGGCGATTCTTCGGTCTCGCTCGCCAGCACGTAATGCGTCGCGGGCTCGACCTCGATCTCGCTGCGCCGGTGGTCGCGCAACCGCCGCTTGTGCCGGCGCAGGCGCTTGGCCAAGTGTTCCGCCGCCAGATCGAAGGCGGCATAGGGCGCCTCGGCGTCGGCCTGGACTTGCGCCTCGATGCCGCGCCCGACATGCGCCGAGATGTGCGCGCGATAGAGATGCGCCTCGCGCGACAGCACGACGGTGGCGTCGATCGGATTCCCGAAATACTTCCCGAATACGCCGGCGAGGCTATCCTCGACGTGTTGGCGCAAGGCGTCGCCAACGTCGAGCTGCTTGCCTTTGACGATCAATTGCATCGGCCTTGGGCTATTCACGCGTCCGTGTCGGAGAGGGCGGAACCGGCTCGGTTCCGCGCGAAGGGGGCGACCATAGGAACCCCCTGCCCTTCGTGTCAACAGGCGCGCCGGCTCCGGAGCGACCTCGTCTCGAAAGATGTGGTGCCGCGCGTCAGATTCGCAAGGTCTTGTCGCGCCGGCGCTGGGGCGAGGAGTGAATTTTCATCGATTCCCGATACTTGGCGACGGTCCTGCGGGCGATGTCGATGCCTTCGCCCCGCAGCAGCGAGACCAGCCGATCGTCCGACAGGACCGCCTCGGCCGCCTCGGCCGCGATCAATTCCTTGATGCGCGAGCGCACCGCCTCGGCGGCATGGCCGGCGCCGCCGCCGGCGTCGGCGATGGCGGAACCGAAGAAATAGGCGAACTCGTACACGCCGCGCGGGGTGGCCATGAACTTGCCGGCGGTGGCGCGGCTCACCGTGCTCTCGTGCATGCCGATGGCGGCCGCGATGTCGCGGCGCGCCAGCGGTTTCAGATCATGCACGCCGTGGCGCAGAAACCCGTCCTGACGGCCGACGATCTCGGTCGCCACCTTGAGGATGGTGGTTGCCCGCTGATGCAGCGATTTCACCAGCCAGTTGGCGGCGCGATAGCGCTCGATCACGTACTCGCGCTCGGCCTTGCCGCGCACGGCCCTCCTCACGCGCGCGAAATAGGCGCGATTGACCAGCACTCGCGGCAGCGTCTCGTTGTTCAGCTCGACGATCCAACCGCCGTCCGGATGGCGATGCACGAGCACATCGGGTGTCACCGCCTGCGATACCGTGCGATCGAAGGCCAGCGCCGGCTTCGGATCGAGGGCGCGAATCTCCGCCGCCATGTCGGCCAGGTCTTCCGCGTCGACGCCGCAGACCTTGAGCAGCGCCGCGCGATCGCGGTTGGCCAGCAGGTGCAGGTTGTCGAGCAGCGCCTGCATCGCGGGGTCGAGCCGGTTGCGGTCGCGCAACTGGAGGGCCAAGCACTCCTTCAGGGTGCGCGCGAAGATGCCGGGCGGGTCGCACTGCTGCAGCTTGGCCAGCACGACCTCGACCTGTGCCGCCGGACAGCCGAGCAACTCCGCCGCCTGGGCGAGGTCGCCGACGAGGTAGCCGGCCTCATCCAGCATGTCGATGAGGTAGACGCCGATCCGCCGTTCGCCGGGGTCGGCAACGTCGGTGGCAAGTTGCGACAACAGGTGCCGGCGCAGGTCCACCTCGTCGCTGAGCGTTTCCTCGAGGCCGCGTGGCTCGCCGTCGAACCCCGCCGACCGGGCGCCCGTGGCGCCGGCCCATTGCGGGATACCGCCCGCCGCCCAGGCCCCGTCGTCGGCGGGCGGCGCCGGTGCCGCCGAGCCGGCCGCGTCCCTGGGCGGGCCGTCGTGCCGCTCGTCGGCGCCGTCGGACGCCTCCAACAATGGGTTGGCGACCAGCTCCTGCTCGACATAGGCCTGCAGCTCGATATTGGTCAGCGTCAGCAGCTTGATCGCCTGCTGCAGCTGCGGCGTCATCGTCAGGGTCTGGCCCTGGCGCAGCTCCAGGCGCTGGGTCATTGCCATGGCGGCGAGCCTTACAGGGTAAACCTTTCGCCCAGGTAAACACGCCGGACGTCCTCGTCGAGGACGATTTCGGCGGGCGTGCCCTCGCGCAGCACCATGCCGTCGTGCAGGATGTAGCCGCGGTCGACGATCTCCAGCGTCTCGCGCACGTTGTGGTCGGTGATCAGCACGCCGATACCGCGATCCTTCAGGTGCGCCACCAGGTCGCGCAGCTCGCTGAGCGCGATCGGGTCGATGCTGGCGAACGGCTCGTCGAGCAGGATGTAGTTGGGCTGGGTGGCGAGCGCGCGGGCGATCTCGACGCGCCGCCGCTCGCCGCCGGAGAGCGAGAGGGCCGGCGCCTGGCGCAGGTGCGTCAGCGAGAACTCCGAGAGCAGCGCGTCGAGCGCCACCTCGCGCCGGTCGCGGTTGGCGTCGACCACCTCCAGCACGGCGCGGATGTTCTGCTCCACCGTGAGGCCGCGAAAGATCGACGCTTCCTGCGGCAGGTAACCGATGCCGAGCCGGGCGCGGCGATACATCGGCAGATCGGTCACGTCCACGCCGTCGAGGGCGATGGTGCCGGCGTCGGCCTCGATCAGCCCGGTGATGACGTAGAAGCAGGTGGTCTTGCCGGCGCCGTTGGGGCCGAGCAGGCCGACCGCCTCGCCGCGCCTGAGCGTCAGCGAGGCCCCGCGCAGCACCGGCCGGTGGCGATACTGCTTGTGCAGATTGTGGGCGACCAGCCCCTCGGCCGCCGTCGCCGTGGACGGTTCCGGCGCCGCGACCGCGCCGGGCAGCACCGACTGCATCGCCCGCGGGGGCCGAAACTGCGCGATGGTCATTGCGCCGGCTTCTTCCCGGGGATGATCAAGGTGTGAACGCGCGTAGCGCCGCCGCCCAAGAGGCGGCTGACGCCGGTCTTCAGGTTGACTTCCGCCCTGGCCCCGCTCAGCTGCGCATTGCCGCGGCTGATGCGCACGTTGCCGGAGAGCGTGGCGACCTTGGCCTCCAGATTGTACACCGCCTTGGCGCCGCGGGCGTAGGTCCGATTGCCGGCAAGCCGCACGTCGCCGGCGGCCTCGACCTGATAGAGCTCGAGTGCGCCCGCGTCGTTCTCCTTGAAATAGCCGGTCAGCGTGCTGGCGCTGATCTTGCGGTCGGCGTCGCGGACCACGGCCTCGCCGCGCGCCACCAACACCTTGCGCTCGGTCCAGTACTCGAGCGCGTCCCGGGCGGTCATCGTCTGATTCGGCGTCTCGATGCGTAGATCGCCGCCCTCGAACAGGACCAGGTCGCGGTCGAGATTGTAGGTCGCCCGGTCGCCGAACACGGTATCCTCGGCGGTGGTGAGGCGCACGTCGCCCACGGCCTCGATCTGGTAGATTTCCGTGCCATTGCCGTTGTCGCGGTAGCGCGCGGTGAGCGTATCGGCGTACAGCGCCAGCTCGCCGCGCGCCGCGCGCACGTTGCCGCGGGCGATGTAGATCTTCTCGTCGCGCCGCCACTCGATGCCCTGGTCGGCGTCGATCTCGACCGCGCCGCCGGATCGGCCGATGTCGATGCCGCTCGACTGCGCCCGCGCCGGCGGCCCCGCCGGCGCCGCCAGCGTCGCCCCGGCGAGGACCGCCGCCAGCGCGAGACCAAAGCGCCCGTGGAGCCGGCGATGGATCATTGGCCTACCGCGCCGCCGATCTCGGCGCCGGCGTGCAGCACGAGCTTGCTGCGCCCGAAGAAGTGCACCCGGTCGCCTTCCTCGGTCAGGCGGAACCCTTCGGCGGTGAGATAGCCCTCCGGCCCCTGCAGCGTGACCGGGTCGTAGCTGACCGCGACGCGCTCCTTGAGGTCGACGCGGAGACTCGCCGCCTCGATGGCGTAACCGCGATCGTGAAACAGGCTGATGCCGCCCTTGAGATCGAGCAGGTCGATCTTCTGCCGGAACAGCCCGCCATCGGCGTTGAGCGCCACCCAGCTGCCCGATCCCAGCGTGATGTCCGCCTTGATCTTGCCCAAGGCGATCAGATTGCTGGCATCGTCGATCTCGGTCGCCCGCTCGGCGGTGATGGTGAACGGACGATTCTTGAAATCGACGCCTTCGAAGCGGGCGTTCAGCAGGTTGAACCTGTCCATGTCGCGGGGCGCCAACTCGGTGGCGCCGATGCGGAAGCGCCCCTCCGTCAAGTTGCTGTCGGTCCACAGCGCGATCAGCACGACGAGACCGACCGCGACCGCGGGCAACAGCAGCTTGAGGGCGCGCACGACCAGGTCGAAGACGGATCGCGGGCGCCAATGCCGGCGCAGCGCCAACGGTGCCGGCGGCGGCGCCGGGACGAAGAATCGCGGTTTCATTCCCACGGACATCTTGCGCGCCCTCATGCGACGCCGGCCCGCAGGCAATCGTGGATATGCAGGATGCCGACCGGGCGGTCGGCCTCGACCACGAACAGGCTGGTGACCGGCCGCTGGCCGGGCCGGCCGTTCATCGTCGCCAGCGCCTCGGCCGCCAGCGCCTGCGCCGCGATGGTGCGCGGCGCCTTCGACATGACGGCGTCCACCGACCGCGACAACAGGTCGCCCGCCATGTGGCGGCGCAGGTCGCCGTCGGTGACGATGCCGACGAGCCGCCCATCGCCGGCCGTGACGCCGACGCAGCCGAACGTCTTCTCGGTCATCACCAGAATGGCCTCGGACATGCGGGCGCCGCCGCCGATGAGCGGCAGCTCGGCCACGCCATGCATGATGTCGGCCACCCGGAGCAGCCGGCGGCCGAGCATGCCGCCCGGATGCAGCGCCTGGAAGTCGGACGGCGTGAAGCCGCGCCGCTCCAGGAGCGCGATCGCCATCGCGTCGCCGAGCGCCAGCATCATGGCGGTCGAGGTGGTGGGGGCGAGCCCCATGGGGCAGGCCTCGGGCGCCGGCGGCAGCACGATCGCGTAATCGGCGGCCTCGGCGAGCGCGCTGTCGCGCCGCCCGGTCACGGCGACGAGCGGGATCGAGAAGCGGCGCGTGTAGGTGACGATGTCGGCCAACTCGGCCGTGTCGCCCGAATGGGACAGCGCAACGACCGCGTCGCCGGGCGCGATCATGCCAAGATCGCCGTGGCTGGCCTCGGCCGGGTGGACGAACAGCGCCGGCGTGCCGGTCGAGGCCAGCGTGGCGGCGATCTTGCGCGCGATGTGCCCGCTCTTGCCCATGCCGGTGACCACCACGCGACCGCTCGCCCCGGCCAGCGCATCCAGAGCCGGCAACACGCCGTCGAGCTCGCCCATCAACATGGCGATGCCGCGCGCCTCGTGCTCCAGCACCCGGCGCAGCGATGCCAGCCCGCCGGCGGGCGCCGGCAACTCGCGCGCTGCGCTCTCGGTCTTCAGCTTGGCGGTCACGCCGTCAACCCTCCGCTCGTCGGCCGCGGCGGCGAAAGTATGCCCGCCGCCGGCGCCCAGGGTCAATGTTCGAAGATATCGACCCCGGCCCATCCGGCGAGGTCGAGCTCGGCCCGGTCGGGCAGGAAGCGAAAGCAGGCCGCCGCCAGCTCGGCGCGTCCCTCGCGCGCCAGCATCTCGTCGAGCCTGACCTTGATGGCGTGCAGGTGCGCCACGTCGCCGGCGGCGTAGCGCAACTGCTCCTGGGTGAGCTCGCCGGCCCCCCAGTCGGAGGTCTGCTGCTGCTTCGACAGATCGACGCCCAGCAAGTCCTTGCACAGGTCCTTGAGACCATGCCGGTCGGTGAAGGTCCGGGTCAGCCGCGAGGCGATCTTGGTGCAGTAGACCGGCCGGCAGACGACGCCGAGGTGGTGGCGCAGCATGGCGACGTCGAAACGCGCGAAATGGAACAGCTTCGTCGTCGCGCCATCGGCCAAGAGACGGACGAGGTTGGGCGCCTCGTGCGGCCCGCCGGCCGGCCGTGGCGGGAGCCGCACGACGTGGCAGGTGCCGTCGCCCGCCGAAAGCTGCACCAGGCACAGCCGGTCGCGGCCCGGCTGCAGGCCCATGGTTTCGGTATCGACGGCGACCAGCGGACCGAAGCCGAGGCCCTTGGGCAGATCGCCGCGGTGCAGCGCGATGTTCATCGCGCGCCCGTCGCACCCGCCGGACGCGAGGCTGGTGCCCAGGAGAAGACTCGAACTTCCACGACCTTTCGGCCACAGGTACCTGAAACCTGCGCGTCTACCAATTCCGCCACCTGGGCAATGAAGGTGCGGGATTTTGGCCGTCGGCCACCCATTGTCAACCCGCCATTTCGGCCCTGTCGTTCGCGTCCGGGTCGATTATAACTGTGGGCGGCGGAACGGCTGGACGAAACGATGGCGCGCTTGGCGGCGGTGATCGGCGGCTCGGGATTCCTCGGGCGCTACGTGGTGCGGCGCCTGGCGCAGCAGGGCTGGCTGGTGCGCATCGGCGTGCGCCGGCCGGACCGGGCGCTCTATCTGAAGCCGATGGGCGACCCCGGCCAGATCGTGCCGATCACGGTCGACCTGCGCCACGAAGCCTCGGTGGCGGCGGCGGTGGCGGGCGCCACCGCCGTGGTCAACCTGGTGGGCATCCTGTTCGAGAGCGGTAGGCAGCGCTTCGCGGCACTGCACGCGGAAGGAGCGGGCCGCGCCGCGCGGCTCGCCAAGTCCGCCGGCGTCGAGCGCTTCGTGCAGGTGTCGGCCATCGGCGCCGATCCGGCCGGCGCGGCCGAATACGCCCGCTCCAAGGCGGCCGGAGAGCGCGCCGTGCTGGCGGCCTTTCCCGAGGCCAGCATCGTGCGCCCCAGCATCGTGTTCGGGCCGGAGGACGACTTCTTCAACCGCTTCGCCAAACTCGCCACCCTGTTGCCGGCGCTGCCGCTCATCGGCGGCGGCGCCACCCGCTTTCAGCCGGTCTACGTGGGCGACGTGGCGCAGGCGATCGCGGCCCTCCTCGGCGACCCGCCGCCGGGCCGCAGCTACGCCGGGCGCGTTTACGAACTGGGCGGGCCGCGGGTCTACACCTTCAAGGAGCTGCTCCTGCTACTGCTGCGGGAGATCGGCCGGCGGCGCCTGCTGCTGCCGGTGCCCTTCGCGCTCGCCGAGCTGCAAGGCGCCGTGCTGGGGCTGCTGCCCAACCCGCTGCTCACGCGCGACCAGGTGCTGCTGTTGCGCCGCGACAATGTGGCTGGCGGCGAGGCGCCGGGCCTGGCCGAGCTCGGCATCCAGCCGACCCCGGTCGAGGTCATCCTGCCGACCTACATGGATCGATATCGGCGCGGCGGCCGCTACGCTTCGCCGCCTCAGTAGCCGCGCGCGTAGACGAGGTACAGCAGCACGGCGCCGAGCGCCAGGCGATACAAGACGAACGGCGTGAAGCGGTAGCGCTTAAGCCAGCGCATCAGCACCGCGATCGCGGCGAACCCCGCCACGGCCGAGAAGAGGGCGGTCCACAGCGCCGCGCCGATGGTGGCGGCGTCGGCCGTCGCCGCCAGGTCGTAGCCCTTCCACAGGCCGGCCGCCGCGATCGCCGGGATCGACAACAGGAACGAGAAGCGGGCGGCCTCGGTGCGCTCGAAGCCGAACAGGCGCGCCGCCACGATGGTGATGCCGGAGCGGCTGGTGCCGGGGACGAAGGCGAGCGTTTGCGCCAGGCCTATGGCCAGCACGTGGCCGAGGCGCAAATGCTCGATGCGGCGCAAATTCAATCCCGTGCGGTCGGCCACATAGAGCACCACCGCGAAGCCGATCATCGCCCAGGCCACGACGGCCATGTGGCGCAGGTCGCCGACGAAATACCTGTCCATGACGTAGCCCGCCGCCAGCGCCGGCAGGGTGGCGATGACGAGCAGCCCGGCGAGCCTGGCGCCGGCATCGCGCCGGCCGCTGAATAGCCCGACGACCCCGCGCAGCATGTCGAGCACGTCGCGCCAAAAATAGACGAGCACCGCCGCCAGCGTGCCGACATGGGACGCCACGTCCACGGCCAGCCCCTGGTCGGGCCAGCCGGTCAGCGCCGGCACCAGGATGAGGTGCCCGGACGAGCTGATCGGCAGGAACTCGGTCACGCCCTGGACGATGGCCAGGACCACGATCTGGGTGAACGACACTGGAATTGGACCCTTGCCTCCTCGGCGGCCCGCGCTTGATAGCATTGCACGTGGGACCGGCCCAGGGCGCAAAATAGATCCGTTTCGGTACTGATCCAGTCGCCTGGACGGCAATCTCGACCTGCCAACGGATAGAGCGCGCTCCAGGCGGTCATTATAGGACAGTGTTATTTACACTATATGTGGATTCTTCTGGTAGGATGGCGCCGGGTCGCATAGAAGTCCCACTGTCGGGAAGAAATGCTGCCCTATCGGTCTCGACGGCGGCGTTGGGCTGAGGGGGTCCTCCATGGGCGCCAAGATGCTGCGTTTCGTTACGCTCGGGCCCGAGATGCCCGCCAAGCGCGACGGGAACTTGCGCCGCGGCGACTTCGACGAAATCTTCGGCGCCTACGACGCGGCCCATGCCGGCGAGCAGGCCGGGCGCTGCTCGCAATGCGGCGTGCCGTTCTGCCAGGTGCATTGCCCGGTGCACAACCACATCCCCGACTGGCTGAAGCTCGCCGCCGAGGGCCGGCTCGAGGAGGCCTACGAGCTGTCGGCGGCGACCAACAACTTCCCCGAGATCTGCGGGCGCATTTGCCCGCAGGACAAGTTGTGCGAAGGCAACTGCGTCATCGAGAAGGCGGGCCACGGCACGGTCACCATCGGGGCCATCGAGAAATTCATTACCGAGACCGCCTGGGAGCGCGGCTGGGTGAAGCCGGCGAAGCCGGCGCGCGAGCTTAGTGGGTCGGTCGGCATCGTCGGCGCCGGGCCGGCCGGCATGGCCGCCGCCGAAGAACTGCGCCGGCGCGGCTACCGGGTCCAGGTCTACGACCGCCACGACCGCATCGGCGGGCTGCTCGTTTACGGCATACCGAACTTCAAGCTGGAGAAGCACGTCGTGGGGCGGCGGGCCGACTTGCTGGTGCGCGCCGGCGTGCGCTTCGCCACCGAGTTCGAGGTGGGCCGCGACGCCGATCTCGCGGAGCTGCGCCGGCGCCACGACGCGGTGCTGATCGCCTGCGGCGTGTACAAGGGGCGCCCGCTGCAGGCGCCCGGCGTGGGCCTCGCCAACATCGTGCCGGCGCTCGACTACCTGATCGCCAGCAACCGCAAGGGTTTCGGCGACGAGGTGCCGGATTTCGACAGTGGGCGGCTCGACGCCGCGGGCAAGAAAGTGGTGGTGATCGGCGCCGGCGACACGGCGATGGACTGCGTGCGCACCGCGGTGCGCCAGGGCGCCCGCTCGGTCAAGTGCCTGTACCGGCGCGATCGGGAGAACATGCCGGGCTCGCGCCGCGAGGTGAAGCACGCCGAGGAAGAGGGCGTCGAGTTCATCTGGCTCGCCCAGCCCGGGGCGTTCGTCGGCGATGCTGAGGGCAAGGTGACGGCGGTGCGCGCCCAGCGCGTCCATCTGGGCGTCGCCGACGCCACCGGCCGGCAGACCCCGCGCCCGATCGAGGACGCGCATTTCACGCTGTCCGCCGATCTCGTCATCGCGGCGCTCGGATTCGATCCCGAGGACGTGCCGGCGCTGTTCGGCGCGCCCGAACTAAGTATCAATCGCTGGGGCACGGTGAAGATCGATCGCCGGACGATGATGACCGGTATCCCCGGCGTGTTCGCCGCCGGCGACATCGTGCGCGGCGCCTCGCTCGTGGTGTGGGCGATCCGCGACGGGCGCGACGCGGCGGAGAATATCCACGGCTATCTCGCGGCCCGCGCGGCGCCCCGCGCCGTCGCGGCGGAGTGAAGGACATGACGGAAACCGGCCTCGATTTCGTCCGCCGCTGGCGCGCGCAGGCCGCGCATCTTGCGGCGCACGGCCTCTACGACCCGGCCGACGAGCACGACGCCTGCGGCGTCGGCCTCATCGCGGCCATCGACGGCGCGCCGCGCCGGCAGGTGGTCGACGCGGCCATCGAGGCGCTGAAGTCGGTGTGGCATCGCGGCGCCGTGGACGCCGACGGCAAGACCGGCGACGGCGCCGGCATCCACGTGCAGATCCCGCAGGACTTCTTCAAGGACCACGTGCGCCGGGTGGGCCAGCTCGTCGGGCCCGCGCGGCTCGCCATCGGCATGGTGTTCCTGCCGCGCACCGACCTTTCCGCCCAGGAGCGCGCCCGCGTCATCGTCGAACGCGAGATCCTTGGCTGGGGCTACACCATCTTCGGCTGGCGGCAGGTGCCGGTGAACGTCGAGGCGGTCGGCGACAAGGCGAACGCGACCCGCCCCGAGATCGAGCAGATCATGATCTGCAACAGCCTGGGCGTGGACGAGGAGAAGTTCGAGACCGACCTCTACGTCATCCGCCGGCGCATCGAGAAGGCGGTCATCGAGGAGGCGATCAAGGATTTCTACATTTGCTCGCTCTCCTGCCGGTCCGTCATCTACAAGGGCATGTTCCTGGCCGAGCAGCTGACGGCGTTCTATCCGGACCTTCTGGACCAGCGCTTCGTCTCCAACTTCGCCATCTACCACCAGCGCTACTCCACCAACACGTTCCCGACCTGGCACCTGGCGCAGCCGTTCCGCGTCATCGCCCACAACGGCGAGATCAACACCTTGAAGGGCAACCTCAACTGGATGAAGGCGCACGAGACGCGCATGGCCACCGCCGTCTATGGCGAGGCCATGGGCGACTTGAAGCCGGTGGTGCAGGCGGGCGGCTCGGATTCGGCGGCGCTCGACAACGTGTTCGAGGCGATGGTGGGGGTCGGGCGCAACCTGCCGATGGTGAAGTGCCTGTTGATCCCCGACAGCTGGGCCGGGCGCGCCACCATGGCGCCGCTGCACCGCGACTTCTACAGCTACTGCAACTCGGTGATGGAGCCGTGGGACGGGCCGGCCGCGATCTGCGGCTTCGCCGGCAACTGGGCGATCGCCGCCATGGACCGCAACGGGTTGCGTCCGCTGCGCTATGCCATCACCGGCGACGGCCTCCTGGTGGCGGGCTCGGAGACCGGCATGGTGCGCCTCGACGAGGCGGCCATCGTCGAGAAGGGCCGGCTCGGCCCCGGCCAGACGATCGCCGTCGATCTCGCAGAGGGCCGCCTCTACCACCCGCGCGAGCTCGTCGACCTGCTGGCGGGCTCGGCGCCGTTCGGCCAATGGGTGAAGAACATCACCGTCATCGACAGCCTGATCGGGAAGGCGTCGAAGCGGGGCCGCGCCCGGGCGCTCGATCGCGCCGAGCTGCGCCGGCGCCAGATGGCGGCGGGGATGACGATCGAGGATCTCGAGCTCATCCTGCAGCCGATGGTCGAGGACGCCAGGGAGGCGGTCGGCTCGATGGGCGACGACACGCCCTTGGCGGTGCTCTCCGACCGCTACCGGGGCTTGCATCACTTCTTCCGCGAGAACTTCAGCCAGGTCACCAACCCGCCGATCGACAGCTTGCGCGAGAGGCGGGTGATGACGCTCAAGACCCGGCTGGGCAACCTCGGCAACGTGCTGGACCAGGACGAGAGCCAATGCCGACTGCTGCAACTTGAATCGCCGGTGCTGTCCACCTCGGAGTTCCAGGCCATGCGCGCCTACATGGGCGCCTCGGCGGTCGAGATCGACTGCACCTTCGATGCGGCCGGCGGCGACAATGCGTTGAAGGACGCGCTGGCGGCGATCCGGCGCCAGGCCGAGGACGCGGTGCGCGGCGGTCCCGTGCACCTCGTGCTCAGCGACGAGGCAAGCGGGCCGGCGCGCGCCGCCATCCCGATGATCCTCGCCACCGGCGCGGTGCACACGCACCTGTTGCGCCAGCAGCTGCGCACCTTCACTTCGCTCAACCTGCGCTCGGCCGAATGCCTCGACGTGCACACCCTCGCCGTGCTGATCGGGGTGGGCGCCACCACGGTGAACGCCTGGCTGGCGGAGGCCGGCATCGCGGAGCGCCATCGGCGCGGCCTGTTCGGCGCACTCGCGTTCGAGGACTGCGTCAAGCGCTACAAGAAGGCGCTGGACGACGGCCTGCTCAAGGTCATGTCGAAGATGGGCATCGCCGTCATCAGCTCCTATCGGGGGGGGTGCAACTTCGAGGCGGTCGGGCTGTCGCGCACGCTGGTGGCCGAGTACTTCCCCGACATGCAGTCGCGTATCTCCGGCATCGGGCTGGCCGGCATTCAGCAGCAGGCGCAGAGCCTGCACCGGCGCGCCTGGTCCAATGAGTCGATCGCGCTGCCGGTCGGCGGCTTCTACAAGTATCGGGAGGGCGGCGAGGCGCACGCCTGGGACCCGACCCTCATCCACACGCTGCAGGCGGCCGTCGCCACCGAGTCCTACCAGACCTATAAGAAGTTCAGCGAGGCCGCCGCCGGGCTGCCGCCGGTTAGCCTGCGCGACCTCTTGGCGTTCCGGCAGGGCCGCCAGCCGGCGTCGATCGACGAGGTCGAATCGCTGACCGAGATCCGCAAGCGCTTCGTCACCCCCGGCATGTCGCTGGGCGCCTTGTCGGCGGAGGCGCACGGCACCCTCAACATCGCCATGAACCGGATCGGCGCCAAGTCGGATTCCGGCGAGGGCGGCGAGGACCCGCGCCGCTACCGCCCGGCGCCCAACGGCGACAACGCCAACTCGGCGATCAAGCAGGTGGCCTCGGGCCGCTTCGGGGTGACCGCCCTCTACCTGAACAATTGCCGCGAGCTGGAGATCAAGATCGCGCAAGGGGCGAAGCCGGGCGAGGGCGGGCAATTGCCCGGCTTCAAGGTGACCGAGGAGATCGCCCGCCTGCGCCTGGCCACGCCCGGCGTGTCGCTGATCTCGCCGCCGCCGCACCACGACATCTACTCGATCGAAGACCTGGCGCAGCTCATCTACGACCTGAAGCAGATCAGTCCCGACGCGCGGGTGTGCGTGAAGCTGGTGGCGCGCTCCGGCATCGGCACGATCGCCGCCGGCGTGGCCAAGGCCAAGGCCGACGTGATCCTGATCGCCGGCCACGTCGGCGGCACCGGCGCCTCGCCCCAGACCAGCCTCAAATACGCCGGGATCCCTTGGGAGATGGGACTCTCCGAGGTGCATCAGGTGCTCACCCTCAACCGCCTGCGCCACCGGGTTCGCTTGCGCGTCGACGGCGGCATCAAGACCGGGCGCGACGTGGTGATCGCGGCCATGCTGGGGGCGGAGGAGTTCGGCGTCGGCACCGCGTCGCTGGTGGCGATGGGCTGCATCCTGGTGCGCCAGTGCCACTCCAACACCTGCCCGGTGGGCGTGTGCACCCAGGACCCGGCGCTCCGAGCGAAGTTCTCGGGCTCGCCCGAGAAGGTCGTGAACCTGTTCAGCTTCATCGCCGAGGAGGTGCGGGAAATTCTCGCCTCGCTCGGCTGCCGGTCGTTGAACGAGGCGATCGGGCGCACCGATCTTCTGGAGCAGGTGAGCCGGGGTGCGGCGCATCTCGACGACCTCGACCTGAACCCGCTGCTCGTCACCGCCGACCCCGGCGAGCACCCGCGCTACTGCACGGTGGACGGCCGCAACGAGGTGCCGGACACGCTCGATGCCCGCATGATCGAGGACGCGCGGCCGCTGTTCCAGGACGGCGAGAAGATGCAGTTGCAGTATAACGTGCGAAACACCCATCGGGCGGTGGGGGCGCGGCTCTCCTCGCTCATCACCCGGCGCTTCGGCATGGCGGTCTTGCGCCCCGACCATCTCACGGTGCGACTCAAGGGCTCGGCCGGCCAGTCGCTCGGCGCCTTCGCCGTGCAAGGAGTGAAGCTCGAAGTTCTGGGCGACGCCAACGACTACGTGGGCAAGGGGCTGTCGGGCGGCACCGTCGTGGTGCGCCCGCCGCCCTCCTCGACGCTCGCCACCGAAGCGAACGCCATCATCGGCAACACGGTGCTTTACGGCGCCACGGCCGGAAAGCTGTTCGCCGCCGGCCAGGCCGGCGAGCGCTTCGCGGTGCGCAACTCCGGAGCCCTCGCCGTGGTCGAGGGCTGCGGCTCGAACGGCTGCGAGTACATGACCGGCGGGGTCGTCGTCGTGCTCGGGCCGGCGGGCGAGAACTTCGCCGCCGGCATGTCGGGCGGCATGGCGTTCGTCTATGACGCCGACGGCACGTTCCCCGCCTATGTCAATGCCGACAGCGTCGTCTTGCAGCGCCTCGCGAGCGCCCATTGGGAGGACGTGCTGAAGGACCTCGTGGCCGAGCACGCGCGCGAGACCCAGTCGCGCTACGCGCAAGGGTTGCTCAACGACTGGGCCATCGAGCGCCGGCGTTTCTGGCAGGTGGCGCCGAAGGAGATGCTGGCGCGCCTCGCGCACCCGCTCGACGACGAGGCCGAGGCGGAGCGGGCGTAATCAGAAGGCGACGGGCCGCGAGCTTGCCGGCCGCACGTGGGATGAATATCCCGTTGGCGACAACGCTTGCGTCCGATCATACTGTGCGCGGGGCCAGCGAGGATAACCCGTGACCAACGCCCTCTATTACGGCGACAATCTGCGGGTGCTGCGCGACAGCATCGCTAGCGAGTCCGTCGATCTCATTTATCTCGACCCGCCGTTCAACTCGCAAGCCACCTACAACGTCTTGTTCAAATCGCCGGCCGGGAAAGCCGCCGAGGCGCAGATCGAAGCCTTCGAGGACACCTGGCACTGGGGCGACGAATCGGAACTCGCCTTCGACGAGGTACTGAAGTCGGAGAACACCGACACCGCCGAGTTGTTGCGCGCCATGCGCGGATTTCTCGGCGAGAACGAAATGATGGCCTATCTCGCCATGATGGCGGTGCGGCTGCTGGAGCTGCATCGGGTGCTGAAGCCAACAGGATCGCTCTACCTGCACTGCGACCCGAGGGCGAGCCATTATTTGAAAATTTTGCTCGACGGTATTTTTGGAAATGCGCAATTCAGAAATGAAGTAATCTGGGATTATTCGTTCCGTCTTATGGACCTTCCGAGGTTTTTCAATCGAAAGCACGACATCATTTTGTTTTATGCAAAAACCGAGGAAAATTGTTTCAAGATGCCGAAAACGGCATGAACGAAAGACGACCTGGTCGCAAGCCGCAAGCAAAAAATTCACGTCGATGCCGACGGCGTGGAATGGATTTGGATGCCTGGAGGCCGTGGTCACTCCAAGAACAAATTGCGGCGTGTGGATGAGATCATAGAAGGCGGCAAAGCAATGTCGGACGTTTGGCGAATCCCGATCATCTCGTCTTCATCGAAGGAACGTCTGGGCTATCCGACGCAAAAGCCGATGGCTTTGCTGGAGCGCATTATCGAGGCATCGAGCAAAGAAGGCGACTTGGTGCTCGATCCGTTCTGCGGCTGCGGCACGGCCGTGCACGCGGCCGAAAAACTCCATCGCCGCTGGATCGGCATCGACATCACTTGCCTCGCCATCGGCCTGATCGAGCGGCGGCTGAAGGATGCGTTCCCCGGCATCCAGTTCGAGGTCCACGGCACGCCCAAGACCTTGGAGGACGCTCGCGATTTGGCGGCGCGCGACAAGTACCAGTTCCAGTGGTGGGCGGCCTCCGCCATCGGCGGCCGGCCCTATGCCGGCAAGAAGAAAGGCCCCGACCGCGGTATCGACGGCATCTTGTTCTTCAAGTCCGATGCCAAGACCACGGAAAGCGCGATCATATCGGTCAAAGGGGGCGAGAGCGTCGGCGTTTCCGCCGTGCGCGATCTGCATTCCGTGATCGAGCGCGAGAAAGCCGCTATCGGCGTGCTGATCACCGCGGCGCTGCCGACCCGCGCGATGGAAGCGGAAGCCGCCGCCGTCGGCTTGTTCGATTGCGGCCTCGACGAAAAGTTCCCGCGCCTTCAGATCATCACGCTCGCCGAGTTGTTCCAGGGCAAACGACCGCGCGTGCCGCTGGTCGATGCCGCGGCCACCTTCCGCACCGCCGCTAGGGAAGATACCGCCAAGCAGGAAAAACTGGACTTATGACTGAGTGGTGTAATTTCGTGCTTTGCCGACGGCACCAGCACGGTTGACTGGCCACCCCGATGGCGGCCTTCGCCCCGCTCCCGCCCATCTAGACGCGCGCGTTGGCAATGCGAAGCGCCGCGGAGTTCCTGTCGTCAGGGACCGGCGGCGGCCAGCATCGGCTCGTTACGCGTCGGCCTGTCGCCCGCTCCCCCCTTCGGCTACAGTGGCGATCCGTCATGCGATTGCTCTACCACTTCTGCCTGCAACCCGCCTCGCGCAAGGTGCGCGTCGCGCTCAAGGAAAAGAACCTTCCCTTCGAGCTGCAGGAGGAGCGACCCTGGGCGCTGCGCGACGGGTTGCTCGCGCTCAACCCCGCCGGCGAGACGCCGGTGCTGGTCGAGCCGGACGGCGAGGTGGTGGCGGACGCGGGCGCCATCTGCGAGTACCTGGAGGACGCCTACCCGGCGCCGCCGCTGCTCGGCGCCGGCGCCAAGACGCGCGCCGAGGTGCGCCGGCTGGTCGCCTGGTTCGACGTGAAGTGCGGGCGCGAGGCATCCCTAATGCTGCTCGACCAGAAGCTCTTGCGGCGGCTCGCCGGGCGCGGCCCGCCGGACTCCGTGGCGGTCCGCGCCGGCCACCAGAACCTGCATTCCCATCTCGACTATATCGGCTGGCTCGCCGACCGAAGGCGCTGGCTCGCCGGCGACGACTTCTCGCTCGCCGACATCGCGGCGGCGGCGCACCTGTCGGCGCTCGACTACCTCGGCGACGTGCCGTGGGACGATCATGCCCGCGCCAAGGACTGGTACGCTACGGTGAAGTCGCGGCCGAGCTTTCGCCCGTTGCTGGCCGACCGCGTCGCCGGCGTGCCGCCCGCGCACCACTACGCGGAGCTGGACTTCTAGCCGCGCAGCTCCGGCAGGTCGCGGTACAGCTCTAACGCCTCGGGGTTGGCGAGCGCCTCGCGGTTCTTCACCGGCCGGCCGTGCACCACGTCGCGCACGGCGAGCTCGACGATCTTGCCGCTCCTGGTGCGCGGGATGTCGGCCACCTGGACGATCTTGGCCGGTACGTGGCGTGGGCTGGCGCCCACGCGAATCTCCGACCCGATCCGGTCGCGCAACGCCTGGTCGAGCGTCAACCCCGGCTTGAGGCGCACGAACAGCACGATGCGCACGTCGCCCCGCCAGTCCTGGCCGACGACGATGCTCTCCTCCACCTCCGCCAGCCGCTCGACCTGGCGGTAGATCTCGGCCGTGCCGATGCGCACGCCGCCCGGATTTAGGACGGCGTCGGAACGGCCGTGGATGACGAAGCCGCCGTGGCGGGTGTGTTCGGCGTAGTCGCCGTGATGCCAGACGTTGGGGAAGCGCTCGAAGTAGGCGGCGCGGTACTTCTTGCCCTCCGGGTCGTTCCAGAACCCGACCGGCATGGAGGGGAACGGCGCCGCGCACACGAGCTCGCCCTTCTCGCCCAGCACCGGCCGGCCGGCGTCGTTCCACACCTCGACCCGCTGGCCCAGCCCCGGCGCCTGGATCTCGCCCTGCCACACCGGGCCGATCGGATTGCCCAGCACGAAGCAGGAGACGATGTCGGTGCCGCCGGAGATCGACGACAGGCACACGTCACGCTTCACCTTCGAATAGACGTAGTCGAAGCCCTCGGGGAGCAGCGGCGAGCCGGTCGAGGCGATGGTCCGAAGCGCGCCCAAGTCATGCGTCGCCGCCGGCTCCAGCCCGGCCTTGGCGCAAGCGGCGATGAACCTGGCCGAGGTGCCGAAGAAGGTGCAGCGCTCGGCCGCCGCGAAATCGAACAGCGCGTTGGCGCTGGGGTGGAACGGCGAGCCGTCGTAGAGCAGGAGAGTGGCGCCGGAGGCGAGCCCGGAGACGAGCCAGTTCCACATCATCCAGCCGCAAGTGGTGAAGTAGAACATGCGGTCGCCCGGCCCGATGTCGCAATGCAGGCGATGCTCCTTGACATGCTGGAGGAGCGTGCCGCCGGCGCCATGCACGATGCACTTCGGCGCGCCCGTGGTGCCGGAGGAATACAAGATGTAGAGCGGATGGTCGAACGGCAGGCGGGCGAACGCGACGTCGCCGGCGGCGAAGGGCGCGATGAAGTCGTCCAGCATCAGGGCACGCGGAGCCCCGTCGAGCGGCGGATGCGCCCGCGTGTATGGCAGCACCACGACCCGCTCGACACTCGGCAGGCTCGGCAGGAACTCGGCCACCCGCGCCAGCGAATCGAACGCCTTGCCGCCGTAATAGTAGCCGTCGGCCGTGAACAGCAGCCGCGCGCCGATCTGGCCGAAGCGGTCGATCACCCCTTCCGGGCCGAAGTCGGGCGAGCAGGACGACCACACGGCGCCGATGCTGGCGGCGGCGAGCGCCGCCGCCACCGCCTCAGGAATATTCGGCACGAAGGCGGCGACCCGGTCGCCCGGCCCGATCCCCTGGGCGCGCATCGCCTGAGCGAGGCGCGAGACGAGGGCGAAGAGCTCGGCCCGGCTCATGCGCCGGCGCACCCGGTCCTCGCCGCGGAACACGATGGCGTCGGCATCGTCGCGGCGACGCAGCAGGTTCTCGGCGAAGTTGAGGCGAGATTCCGGAAAGAATCTCGCGCCCGGCATCTTGTCGCCGTCCACCAGCGCCCGCTCGCCTTGCGTCTCGGCGATCACGTCGCAGAAGGACCACACGGCGCGCCAGAACTTCTCCGGCTCGGCGACCGACCAGCGATGGAGCGCCGCGAAGTCGGGCACCTCGGCGCCCCAGTCCCGTCGCACCGCCGCCATGAACGCGGTGAGG
>CAYPKW010000045.1:0-19703 GCA_964411425.1 uncultured Rhodospirillaceae bacterium | reverse complement strand
CATGGGAGCTGCGTTTGTATTCTGCGCCGTTCGGTTTGCACCTTCCTCACCTAAGTACGTCGCGGCCACGGCACAAGGCATTGTCCTGATCTTTGGTGGCGTGTCTTTGTGGTCGTCGTTCGTGATCGACAAGTACTATGCCGTGCCAACTGTAGCGGGAGTGGTGTTCGGCGGCGTCGCTGCGCTGTTGGGGACACTAGCAGGCGAAATCGTTCCGTACGGTGCCGGTGCATCGGGACGCAATAGGAGTAGCTAAGATCGCATCTCAATCGTTGTCCCGATAGCCCGGCACTGCACCGCGCTACGCCCAACCGATCTGGGTGGTATGGCAGGATGCCTACAATACCGCCTGGCGGCATAACGGCCTCGGCAACCTGCCGCCCGCGATCTACGCCCAACTCGGCGCCCCCGCGACGCAACGGGATGGGGCGCCTGGTTCCGGAGGCCGACCGGTACGATGTGCGGGAACTGATCTTGGAAGGCTACCGGGTCATCTACCGAACCCGGACAAGGCGCGTACAGATACTCGCCGTCCTGCACGGCAGCCGCGACCTGGCCGCTGGGGATGCGAAGCCGTGGCGGTCGATTGAACGACAAGCCCCGCAGCCTGCGCTGATCCAGGCGGAAAGCCGGGCGGTCGAGCCGGACGCAACCGACGGTCGAAGTTCCGGCGCCGATTAACTAAAACTTATTGTCGCCCTGCCACACTCGCATTAACCATATCCGGGCGGCGGGATCGGTCCGTTCGGAGGAAGGATGATGCCGGTGGCGGGCGAACAGGCTGGCGTGTATCGGGTGGCGATGCAGGCAGCATCCGCCATGACGCCCGCCTATCCGTGGTTGGCGAGCTATCCCGCCGGCGTGGACTGGGCCGCGCCCATTGCGCCGGCTCCCGTCCACCGCCTGCTGGAGGACGCGGTGGCGCGCCATCCCGGGCGGCCCTGCATCGATTTCCTGGACAAGCGATGGACCTACCGCGAGTTGGGCCGGCTGGTCGATCGGGCCGCCAAGGGGCTGATCGGCCTCGGCGTCGGGCCGGGCAGCAAGGTGGGGCTGTTCCTGCCCAATTCGCCCTACTTCGTCATCCTCTACTACGCCGTGCTCAAGGCCGGCGGCACGGTGGTCAACTACAACCCGCTCTGCGCCGAGCGCGAGGTCGAGCACCAGATCGAGGATAGCGACACCGACATCATGGCCGCCCTCGACATGGCCTCGCATCAGGACAAGCTGGCGGCGCTGCTGGGCCGCACGCGGTTGAAGCGGCTTGTCGTCTGCCCGCTGGCCGACGCGCTGCCGTTCCCGAAGAACTGGCTGATGCCGCTCGTCATGCGCGGCCAGATCGCACCCATGCCCGCGGACGAGCGGTACGTGAGCTTCAAGGCGCTGATCGACAACGACGGCGTGTTCCCCGCCCCGGCGATCGAGCCCGAGCGGACGGTGGCGCTGCTGCAGTACACGGGCGGCACCACCGGCGTGCCCAAGGGTGCCATGCTGACCCATGCCAACGTCCACGCCAACGCGATCCAGTGCGGCCGCTGGTTCGCCGGCGCGGGCATCGAGGGCCAGCCGCGCATGCTGGGCGTGCTGCCGCTGTTCCACGTCTTCGCCATGACGACGGTCATGAACTGGAGCCTGCACGCGGGCGCCGAAATGATCCTGCTGCCGCGATTCCGCCTCGACCAATTGGTGAAGACGATCCACAAAAAGCGGCCGAACGCCATGGCCGCGGTGCCCACGCTGCTGACGGCCATCGTGGGCTTCCCCAAGCTCGCCCGCTACGACACGTCGTCGCTAAAGTTCTGCATCTCGGGCGGCGCGGCGCTACCGACCGAACTCCGCCAAGACTTCGAGCGACTGACCGGGGCCCGCGTGGTGGAGGGCTACGGGCTGTCCGAGGCCTCGCCGGTGGTGTGCTGCAATCCCCTCGACGGCACCGGCAAGCCGGGCTCGATCGGCCTGCCGTTTCCACGAACGGTGGTGGAGACGGTCTCGACGGAGCAGCCCGGGCGCGTCATGCCGGCGGGCGAAAAGGGCGAGATCTGCATCACCGGCCCGCAGGTCATGCGGGGATACTGGAAGCGGCCCGAGGACAGCGCCGCGGCGCTCAGGGGCGGGCGGCTGCACACCGGCGACGTGGGCTACATCGACGCCGACGGCTACGTTTTCATCGTCGACCGCCTCAAGGAGATGATCAACGCCGGCGGCTACAAGGTCTATCCCCGCGTGGTCGAAGACGCCATCTACGGCCACCCGGCGGTGCGCGAATGCGCCGTGATCGGCGTGCCGGACCCTTATCGCGGCCAGACCGTGAAGGCGTTCGTGGCGCTGCATCCCGGCCGCCACGTGAGCGCCGAGGAGCTCGCGGCCTTCCTCGCCGATAAGCTGTCGGCGATCGAGATGCCGAAGGCGATCGAGTTTCGCCAATCGCTGCCGAAGACCGCCATCGGCAAGATCCAGAAGACCGCGCTTGCCGCGGTACAGGAGGCACGTCCGACATGAAAAACGTGGTGATCGCCGGCTACGTCCGCTCGCCGTTCCATTTCGCCGGCAAGGGCGCCCTCACCAGAACGCGGCCCGACGAGCTTGCGGCGCTGGTGGTGCGCGGCCTGTTGCAGCGCACCGGGGTTCCGGCCGGCGACATCGAGGACCTGATCCTGGGCTGCGCCTTTCCGGAGGGCGAGCAAGGCTTGAACCTGGCACGGCTGGTGGGGTTCCTCGCCGACCTGCCGCTCGGCACGGCCGGGACCACCGTCAACCGCTTCTGCGGCTCCTCCATGCAAGCCATCCACATGGCCGCCGGGGCCATTCGGATGGACGCCGGCGAGGCGTTCATCTGCGCCGGTGTCGAATCGATGAGCCGGGTGCCCATGATGGGGTTCAACCCGATGCCCAACCCGGGCCTCGCCGAGCGCTATCCGCAGGCCTATATCTCGATGGGCGCTACCGCCGAGAACCTGGCGCGCAAGTACGGCATCTCGCGCGAGGCCCAGCAGGAGTTGGCGGTGACCAGCCACGCCCGCGCCGCGGCGGCGCGCGAGGCCGGCAAGTTCACGGACGAGATCGTGCCGGTGGGCGAGGGCAACGAGCGGGTGGCCGAGGACGGCTGCATCCGCCCCGGCACGACGCAAGCGGCGCTGGCCGACCTGAAGCCGGCGTTCGATGCCAACGGCACGGTGACCGCCGGCACCTCCTCGCCGCTCACCGACGGCGCCGCCGCGACGCTGGTGACCTCCGAGGACTACGCGCGCGCGAACGGCCTCAAGCCGCTCGCCCGCATCCGTTCGATCGCCGTCTCCGGCTGCGCCCCGGAGATCATGGGCATCGGCCCGGTGGGCGCCAGCCAGAAGGCGCTGAAACGCGCCGGGCTCGGGCTCGGCGACATCGCCATCGTCGAGCTCAACGAGGCGTTCGCGGCCCAGGCGCTGGCCGTAGCGCATGACCTCAAGCTCGACCTCGCCAAGACCAACCTCGACGGCGGCGCGCTGGCGCTCGGCCACCCGCTCGGCGCGACGGGGGCGCGCATCACCGGCAAGGCCGCCGCCTTGTTGCGGCGCGAAGGCAAGGAGTTCGCGCTCGCCACCCAGTGCATTGGCGGGGGCCAGGGCATCGCCACCGTGCTGGAAGCGGCGTGAGGCCAGGGTCGTGAGCGTGCGCAAGGCCGCCGTCATCGGCGCCGGGGTGATGGGCAGCGGGATCGCCGCCCACATCGCCAACGCCGGCGTGCCGGTGCTGCTGCTCGACATCGTCCCAAAGGGCGCCGCCAACCGCAACGCCGTCGCGGAGGGCGCCATCGAGAGGCTGCTCAGGACCGAGCCGGCGGCCCTGATGCGCCGGTCCGACGCGCGGCTGATCACGCCCGGCAACGTCGAGGACCACCTAGCGTTAATCGCGGACGCCGACTGGATCGTCGAGGCGGTGCTGGAAGACCGCGCGATCAAGCAGGCGCTCTATCGCAGGCTCGAGGCGCATCGGCGGCCGGGGGCGGCGGTGTCCTCCAATACTTCGACGATTCCGTTGGCCCGGCTGGTCGAGGGGTTGCCGGAAAGCCTCGCCCGCGATTTTCTCATTACCCATTTCTTCAACCCGCCGCGCTACATGCGGCTGCTGGAGATCGTGGCGGGAAAGAAGACCCGCCCCGAGACGGCGGCGGCGATCCGCGGCTTCGCCGACAGGTCGCTCGGCAAGGGCGTGGTGGACTGCAAGGACACGCCCGGCTTCATCGCCAACCGCATCGGCGTGTTCTGGATGCAGTCGGCGGTGGCGGCGGCTCTCGACATGGGGATCACTGTCGAGGAGGCCGACGCGGTGTTCGGGCGTCCCGTGGGCGTTCCGAAGACCGGCATCTTCGGGTTGCTCGATCTGGCCGGCCTCGACCTGCAACCGCATGTCGACAAGTCGCTGTCCGCGGCGCTGCCGCCGGACGACCCCTACAACAAGGTGCGGCGCGAGTTCCCGCTGATGCTGAAGATGATCGCCGAGGGCTACACGGGGCGCAAGGGCAAGGGCGGGTTCTACCGCCTGACGCGCACCGAGACCGGCAAGTTCATGGAAGCGATCGACCTCAAGACCGGCGAATACCGCGCCAAGGAGGAGCCGCGCCTGGATAGCGTGGCGGCCGCCAAGGCGGGTCTGCGGGCGCTGGTCGAGCATCCCGACAAGGGCGGGCGCTATGCCTGGCGCGTGCTGTCGGAGACGCTCGGCTACGCCGCCGGCCTGGTGCCGGAGATCGCCGACGACATCGCGGCGGTGGATGGCGCCATGCGCATGGGCTTCGGCTGGAAGCGCGGGCCGTTCGAGCTGATCGACCAACTGGGCGCCGATTGGTTCGCGCGCCGGCTGGCGGCCGAGCAGCCGGTGCCGCCCCTGCTTGCCGCCGCGGCCGAGGCGGGCGGGTTCTACCGCGTCAAGGACGGCAGGCAACAGTATCTCGCCGTCAACGGCGCCTACGCCGATATCGAGCGGCCGGAGGGCGTCCTCTTGCTGTCGGACGTGAAGCTCAAGGGTGCCCCGGTGGCGCGGAACGCCGCCGCCAGCCTGTGGGACATCGGCGACGGCGTGGCGTGCCTGGAGTTCCACTCCAAGATGAACTCGATCGACACCGAGACCCTCGCCATGCTGCGCCGCTCCCTCGACATCGTCGGCAAGCGCTTCAAGGCGCTCATCATCCACAACGAGGGCGAGCACTTCTCGGTCGGCGCCAACATCGGGCTGGCCCTGTTCGCCGCCAACGTCGCGCTGTGGCCGATGATCGAGGACATGGTGTCCGAGGGCCAGGCCGCCTACAAGGCGCTCAAATACGCCCCGTTCCCGGTGGTCGGCGCGCCTCAGGGCATGGCGCTGGGCGGCGGCTGCGAGGTGCTGCTGCATTGCGCCGCGGTCCAGGCGCACGCCGAGACCTACATGGGCCTCGTCGAGGTGGGCGTCGGCCTCGTCCCCGCCTGGGGCGGCTGCAAGGAGCTGCTGGCGCGCTGGAGCAAGTACCCGGCGGCCGGCGGCCCGATGCCGCCGGTGGCGCAGAGCTTCGAGACCATCTCGCTCGCCAAGGTGTCGCGCTCGGCGGGCGAAGCGATGGATCTCCTCTATTTACGACCCGGCGATAGCATCACGATGAACCGCGACCGGTTGCTGGCCGACGCCAAGCTGAAGGCGCTGGATCTCGTCGCCGGCTATCGCCCGCCGGAGCCGGCGGAATTGCGCCTGCCGGGGCCGGCGGGGAAGGCGGCGCTGCGGCTCGCGGTGGACGGCTTCGTTGCAGCCGGCAAGGCCACCCGGCACGACCGCATGGTGTCCATGGAACTGGCCGAGGTGCTGAGCGGGGGCGGCACCGATCCGACCGAGACGCTGAAAGAGGATGCCATCACCGTGCTGGAGCACCGCGCGTTCATGAATCTGGTGCGCGATCCGGCCACGCTCGCCCGCATGGAGCACATGCTCGACACCGGCAAGCCGCTGAGGAACTGATGCCCGCCTACAAGGCGCCCTTGCGCGACATTCGCTTCGTGCTGCACGAGCTCCTCGAAGTGGGCCGGCTGGCCGAGCTGCCGGGCTACGCCGACGCCGCGCCCGAGACCATCGACGCGATCCTGGAGGAGGCGGCGCGGCTGACCGAGAACGAGCTCGCCCCCCTGAACCTCTCCGGTGACGAGGAGGGCTGCCGGTTCGAGAACGGCGTGGTGCGCACGCCCAAGGGGTTCAAGGAGGCATACAAGACCTTCATCGAGGGCGGCTGGTCGGCGCTCGCCTGCGATCCCGATTATGGCGGCCAGGGGCTGCCGAAGACGGTCAACTTCGTGGTCGAGGAAATGATCTGCTCGGCCAACCTCTCCTTCGGCACCTATCCGGGCCTCTCCCAGGGCGCCTACAACGCGATCCACATGCACGGCACGCCGGAGCTGAAGGCGCGCTATCTGCCGAAGCTCGCCGACGGCACGTGGAGCGGCACCATGTGCCTCACCGAGCCGCAGTGCGGCACCGACCTCGGGTTGATCCGCACCAAGGCGGAGCCCGACGGCGAGCGCTTCCGCATCACCGGCACCAAGATCTTCATATCGGCGGGCGAGCACGATCTTGCCGACAACATCCTGCATCTGGTGCTGGCGCGGCTGCCCGACGCGCCGGCCGGCACGCGCGGCATCAGCCTCTTCCTGGTGCCGAAGTTCCTGGTGAAGGAGGACGGCGCGCTCGGCGCGCGCAACGCGGTCAAATGCGCGCGGCTCGAGCACAAGATGGGCATCAAGGCCTCGGCCACCTGCGAGATGGTGTTCGACGGCGCCGCCGGCTGGCTCGTCGGCCGCCCCAACAAGGGGATGTCGGCCATGTTCACCATGATGAACACGGCACGCCTCGCGGTCGCCATCCAGGGCCTGGGGTTGGCCGAGGCGGCCTACCAGGGCGCGCGCGACTACGCGCGCCAGCGCCTGCAGGGGCGCGCCTTGGGCGGCGCCAAGTTCCCCGACCAGCCGGCCGATCCCCTGATCGTCCATCCCGACGTGCGCCGCATGCTGCTCACCATGCGCGCCTACAACGAGGCGGCCCGCGCGCTCGCCTACTGGCTCGGCATGAACATCGACGTGGCGCAAAGGCACCCGGACGAGGCGCGGCGCCGGGAGGCGGACGATTTCGTCGCGCTCATGACCCCCATCGTCAAATCGTTCTTCACCGATTACGGCTTCGAGGCGACCTGCCTCGGCATGCAGGTGTGGGGCGGGCATGGCTACGTGCGCGACAACGGCATGGAGCAGCTCGCGCGCGACGCCCGCATCGCCCAGATCTACGAGGGCGCCAACGGCGTCCAGGCGCTCGATCTGGTCGGGCGCAAGCTGGGGGCCGGCACGGGCCGGCTGCTCAGGAGCTTCTTCCATCCGGTCTCGGCGTTCATCGAGGAGACCGGCGCCGACCCCGGCATGGCCGAGTTCACGCTGCCGCTCGCCAAGTCCTTCGCCAAGCTGCAGCAGGCGACAGCCTGGGTGGCGCAGGCCGGGCTCAGGGACCCGGTCGAGGCGGGGGCGGCCGCCAGCGACTATCTGCGCCTGTTCGCGCTGGTCGCGTTCGCCTACATGTGGGCGCGCATGGCGAAGCTGGCGCTGGGCAAGGCCGGCGGCGAGGAGGGGGAATTCTACCGGGCGAAGCTGGCGGTCGCGCGCTTCTACATGACCCGGTTGCTGCCGCAGCACGCGGCCCACTTCAGCGCCATCATGGCCGGCGCGGCGCCGCTCATGGAGCTGGAGGAGGCGGCTTTTTAGCGGACGAATCCTCAGCCCGGATCAGTCGACCTGGTGGGCGGTGAGAAACATCGCCTTCTCGAGGGCCGTGAAGAACTGCTGGTAGGGTAGCGGGTCTTCGACTGCCTCGATGTTGTACTGGGCATTCGCCCTGACGACCAGTTGCGTTTCTCCGCGCGGCTGCACAGTCACCGTCATGCGGAGCTGGTACCCATCGAGCTTGGTGCCGCTCACGGTACCGAGATCGCTGTCCGCCTTGTCGATGACGAAGCCCAGATCCTGCATCGTGGCGATCACGGTCCTCAATGTCTTCTCGCGCTCGCGCGTGTCGAAGGCACGCGACTGAATCGAGCGCAGTTGGACCTGGCTGCTCTCGCTCGCCAGAATTTGCTCCTTCGAATCCATTTGGCAACCGACCAGCGTCAGGATCGCGAAGGCAGCCGACAGCAACCGTGGCATTCGCGCGTTTCCTCAGATGCCGTGTGCTTGCAGGAACACCGACTTCGACAGCTTGTCGAAAAATTCCTGATACAACTTGGGTTCGTCGAGCGGCTCGGTCTTGGAAACCTGACCCCTTTCGTTCCACACCATGCGCTGGAACGTCGCGCGCACTGCGGTGCGATCCCCGCTCTCGCCGTGCGAGCGAGTCACGAGCGACACTCGTATCTTCTGGACCTTGTCAACTTCCGTATAGACGCCGAGAATGGCGAGGACGATGTGGCGGACGACCTGACCGGCCTCGGTTGCGTCCCGTTCCTTGGACGCCACCACGACGCCGAGGTCCGTTTCGCTCTCGTCGAGGTTGAACCCTAGGTCCTGCAGGACCGCGGCCGAGGCCCCAAGTAGCCGCTTTTCGTCCTTGGTGTCGAACAACCGGGTCTGGAGTTGGCGCCGCGCCAGGCTTTCCGGGCTCAGCTCCAGCGCCTCCTTCGGAATTCCCGAGTCGCAGGCCGTCAGGATGACCGCGCCGAGCCACAAGACGATCAGAGAGCGTCTGTCGAGCACGGCAACCGCCCGAACTCAGAATTGCGAGGTGTGATAGGCGAAGTCGCGCACCTTGCGGTTCTCATCGAACTTGATGATGACCGTTAAGGTCTTCTGGGTCGTCGAGCTGGCGCCCGACGACTGTCCGTAACCTGGCGCGACCGCGCCTCCGACCAAGCCGCTTCCCACCAATGCGCCTCCGAGGATGAGCGTCGATATTCCGCCCTGGCTGGTGGAATAGGCTCTTTCGGTGGAGATCTTGTCGTAGATCCAGACCTCGCGGCGCTGCTCGTCGGTCGTGACGATGTTGGGAGAACCGAGAACCTGCGCGACTTCGGCTCCCGACATGCCCACCCTGATCTCCCGCTGCACGGTTCCGACCGTGACGCGCTGGCCGCTGTCGTCCTGCACTGCCGCGCGATGATCGGCTGCGCTCATGCATCCGGTCAGCGCGATGCAGAACGCCAACGCCATGCCTCGGCCCATACGGTTACCCATGTGCGTCTCCCCACTGCGCAACTGGCTTGTTTAGGCGATTAAGGAGTGGAGCTAGACGTTGGCAATGCAAAGTCATTCGCAATGCCCGGCCAGCGCAAGGCCGCTCGTCGGCGCCAACGGCCCACTTCAGCGCCATCCTGCCCGGCGCGGCGCCGCTCATGGAGCTGGAGGCGGACGGGTTCTAGCGTGGCCTCGGTTACCGCCACATCGACTGCGGGTTGTTGAGCACCTCGGGGCTCAAGGCCAGGCAGTACTCGTCGAGGCTCCACAGGTGCTTGCAGGCCTTGACGGCGTCCTCCCGGCGCAGGCCCACCAGCAACGCGCTGTAGAGCCGCGTGCCTTCGCGCGGGCGCAACACGGCGGCCGGTCGGCCGGCGCGCAGGACCGGGCGTAGCTCGTCGCGCGCCCGCTCGATCGCGGCCTGCGCCTGGGCGCGTTCCGGGAAGGCGCCGAACACCAGGCCCCAGCCGGGCAGCCGGCCGGCCGGCGCCTGGGCGCCGGCGACTTGGGCGCACTCGGCGGCCGAAATCCGTCGCGGCGCTGGACCGGGCGCCGCCGCCGCGACGTCGGCGAGGAGGGGCCCCGCCGGCGCCGGCCGCGCGAACCCGGCGTTCAACAGCTTCGCCACGGCAGCGGTGCGCTCCGCGCTCGACAGCGCGCCGAGCAGGACCGCTACGAGCCGGCGCCCGTCGCGCGCCGCCGAGGCCACCAGGTTGAACCCGGAATCGCAGGTGAACCCGGTCTTCATCCCGTCGGCCCCGTCGTAGGCGTCGAGCAGTCCGTTGGTGGTGGCGAGGGTCCGCCGGCCGAACTTGAAGCTGCGCTCGGCGAAGTAATGGTAAAGCCCCGGGAAGTCGCGGATGAGGGCCAGCGCCAGGATCGCCAGGTCGCGGGCGGTCGTGGTCTGCTCGGGATGCGGCAGGCCGGAGGCATTGCGGAACGTGGTGTGCGTCATGCCGAGGGCCCGCGCCTTGCGGTTCATGAGGTCGGCGAACCTGCTTTCGTTCCCCGCGACGCGCTCGGCCAGCGCCACCGCCGCGTCGTTGGCCGAGCGGATCGCCGCGGCCCGGATCGCGTCCTCGACGGCGATGGAGTCTCCGGGGTCGAGCCCGAGATCGCTCGCCGGCTGCGCCGCCGCGTGGCTCGATACGGAAAGCTCGTCGGTGAGCCTGACGGCGTCCGCCACGACCGCCTCGAAGACGAGATAGAGCGTCATCAGCTTGGCGAGCGAGGCCGGATACCAGGGCCGGTCGGCGTCGGTGGCCTCGATCACCACGCCGGCGCCGTCGACCAAGATACTGGCCGTGCCCGCGGCGGCCGGGAGGGGCAGCGCCGCGAGCGCCGCCGCAAGGGCGAACGCGGACCCTCTCATCGGATCATGTAGACTTTCCGCACCGTCTCGTGCACCCAGCAGGTACCTTTCCAGCCTTCGGGGAAGAAGGCGATGGTGTCGGGACGGATGTCGATGACTTCGCCCGATTCGTGCGTGTAGGTGCAGCGCCCGGCGAGGAAATGGCAGAACTCGTCGCGGGTGACGTGGCATTCCCAGTAGCCGGGCGTACATTGCCACACCCCGCACTCGTTGCCGCCGTCCAGGCCCTTGTGCAGCAGGGCGCCGGACGCGAGCGAGCGGCCCTCGATCATGGTGCGGATCGGCCCCCAGTCCTTGAGGCCGGCGACTGTCCGCGGATGGCGCAGCGTGGGCGCGCTCGTCATCGGGACGCCGCCTCGACGATGAGGCGCGCGGCCTTCTCAACGCCGTTCGCTTGCTGCATGCGCTTGGCGAGCGCGGCGAGCCGCCTCCGCATCGGTTTGTCGTCGATGAGCCGCTGGATCGCGCCGGATAGCTCGTCGTCCGTCCAGGCGTAGCGCGGGAGCTTCTCGCCGTAGATCGTGTCGTCGATGCGCTGGGCGTTGTCGAGGCCGTCCCAGCAGAACGGCATGATGAGGGCCGGCTTGCCGAAGTACAGCGCCTCGTTGAAGCTGTTGTTGCCGCCGTGATGGATGAACAGGTCGACGTGCGGCAGCACGGCCGGCTGCGGGAACCAGGATTCGAGGATCACGTTCTCGGGCGGCGCCGCATACCGGCCCTTGTAGTCGCCGACGTTCATCAGGAAGCGGCACGGCAACCCGTCGAACAGCGCTATCATGCGCTTGTACAGTTCGACGTCGGCGGCGCCCAAGCTGCCGTAGCTCACGTAGACGAGGGGCTTGCCTTCGTTCCTGGCGAAGCGCGGCACCCGGTACGTGCCCTCGTCGCGCACGCAGCCCTCGAGATATTGGAAGCGCCTGGGGTCGAGCGGGTGGCGGCGCCTGAATTGCAACGGCTTCGGATAGAGCAGCAGGTTCAGGTGCGGCGAGGTTTCGAAGAATTGGCCCAGCGGATAGGGCCGGTGTCCGACCTTGGCCAGGAACTCGTTGAATCGGTCGTGGCAGGGCTTGACGAGGCGCAGGAACTCCCGCTCGAAGGCCGCGAAGCAGGCGCGGTCGTTCTCGCCGCAGCCCGACAGGTGCGGCGGGATGTCCGGGTCCGGGATCTCGTTTTCCGAGCACGAGATGATGCGGATCCAGGGGCAGCCCGCGCGCTTGATGGCCGGGAACAGGATCACGTTGTCCACGCACACCACGTCCGGTTCGATCCGTTTCAAATGCGCGTCGAGACCGTCCTCGGCGATGACGGCGCTGTCCACGATCGCTTCCCATACGGGGACGACGTAGGTCGCCAGCTGCTCTATGGGCGACAGGCGGAAATGCGGCAAGTGGCCGGCGATGAAGTTGGCCCAGAACTTCGCCACCTCCTCGTCCGACATGCCACCGGACATGTCGACCAAATGCTCCTCGAACCCGTACTTGGCGAACACGCCCTTGAAGCCCCGATCGCAGACGAACACAGGATTGTGGCCCTGGCGGCGCAACACCTGGGCGATGCCGACGCAGTTGAGCGCCGGACCGAACGCCGCCTCGGGGAAGAGGACGATGGTCTTGGCCGTGGGTTTCACCACCGCTTTCGGCCGCGCCTTCGCGTGGGCCTTGGCCGCGGCCTTGCGCCTTGGCTTCGTCGCGCCGCGCCTGCCTGCCTTCGGCGGCACCTTCGCGGCGGTCTTCTTCTTGGCGGCCGGTTTGGCGCGCCGCTTGCGTTTCGTCCTGGCTTTCCCTCTGGCCGTCGATTTCGCCGCCGCCATCCCCCCACCCCCTAACCGGGCAGCCTGCCCGGCAATAGATCGCAATATCGGTGCTCGCTCGTCAATCGAGACGGAGCCGCCGGTTGCGCGGCGCCGTTACGCGGCGAGAACCCGCGCGTCCGGCTCCGCCCAGTGGCACCAGACCTCCGTCCCCGGCGCGACCCGGGCGGCGATCCCGTCGACCGAGCCGAGCCGCACGATGAGCGGCTGCGGGCGATGGGCGAGGCCCACTTGCAGCACCAGGTCCTGGCCCAGATAGGCAATGGCGATGACCCTGCCCGACAGGCCGGACGGCACGGGATCGAGGGCGAGGCGGACCCGTTCGGGACGCACGGCGAGCACGGCGGCGTCGTCGGCGGCGAGGGCCGAGGCGGCGGTCCCGCGCAGCGGCCCGCAACCCGGCACCTCGACGACCGCCAGACCGTCGCCCAACGCCGCCACCCGTCCTTCGAGGAAATTCATCGTGCCGATGAAGCCGGCAACGAACCGGGTCGCCGGCCGCTCGTAGAGGCCGCGCGGCGTGTCGAGCTGCACCAGCCGACCGCGGTCGAGCAGCGCGATGCGGTCGGCCATGGCCATCGCCTCCTCCTGGTCGTGGGTGACGAAGAGGAACGTGATGCCGACGTCGTGCTGCAGGCGCTTCAGTTCGAACTGCATCTGTTGGCGCAGCTTGCGGTCGAGCGCGGCCAAGGGCTCGTCGAGCAGCAGCGCGCGCGGGCGCTTGACGAGGGCGCGGGCCAGCGCCACCCGCTGGCGCTCTCCGCCCGAGAGCTGGTGCGGCCTGCGCTCGGCGAGCTCGGCGAGCTGCACGAGGTCGAGCGCATCGCCCACCCGGCGGGCGAGCTCGGTCCCGCGCACGCCCTCCATCTCCAGGCCGTAGGCCACATTGCGCCGTACGTTGAGGTGCGGGAAGAGCGCGTAGGACTGGAACATCATGTTGACCGGGCGCCGGTTGGGAGGAACCTCGGTGATGTCCCGGCCGTCGAGCCGGATGCGGCCCGCGTCCGGTTGCTCGAAGCCGGCGATGAGACGCAACAACGTGGTCTTGCCGCAGCCCGAGGGCCCGAGCAGCGCGAAGAACTCGCGTTCGCCGATCGCGGCCGAGACGTCGTCCACCGCGGCGACGGCGCCGAAGCGCTTGCCGAGGTGCGCGACCTCGACGACGGATGCCGGCCCATTCATGCCGCGCTCCGGTTGAATCGCTGCGACAGCAGCACGAGGCAGAAACTGACGCCGAGCACGATGGTGGCGACCGCGTTGATCTCCGGCGTCACGCCGAAGCGGATCATGGCGTAGATCTTCATCGGGAAGGTGGTCGAAGCCGGGCCGGCGCCGGCGGTGAAGTAGGCGATGATGAACTCGTCCACCGACAGCGTGAAGGCGAGGAGTGCGCCGGACAGCACGCCTGGAAAGATGACGGGTAGGGTGATGCGGAAGAAGGTGCGCGTTTCGCTCGCTCCCAGGTCGATCGAGGCCTCGACGATCGACTGATCGAAATGCTTGAGGCGCGTGCGCACCACGGCGCAGACGAACGCAATGTTGAAGACGGCGTGCGAAACGACGATCGAATGGAGCCCCAGCGTGAGATCGAGGGCGGTGAAGAACGACAGCAGCGCGATCGCCAGCACGATGTCGGGGATGATCATCGGCACATAGACCGCCGCGTCCACGAGCGCGCTCGGCCTCAGCCGCTCTAACCCCAGCGCCAGCAGGGTGCCGATGGCGGTGGCGATCAGCGTCGAGAAGACCGCGACGATGAGCGTGTTCAGAACGGCGGCGCGGATCGCTTGGTTGGCGAGCATCTTGCCGTACCATTCGACCGAGAATCCGGTCCAGGCGGTAGGCAAGCCGCTTTCGTTGAACGACAGCGCGACCAGCACGGCGATGGGGCCGTAGAGGAACAGATAGACGAGCCCAAGGTGCCCGCCCAGTACGCGGCGCTCGGCCGGGGTCTCACGCATGGACGCCGGCACCCTGCGCGCGGCTGATCGCCCAGGCCTGGGCGACCAGCAGCAGCAACATCAGCGCGATCAACACAAATGCGAGCCCGGAGCCGAACGGCCAATCGCGCGCCGACAGGAACTGGTCGAAGATCAGATTGCCGACCATCAGAGTGCGGCCGCCGCCCAGGAGGTCGGGGGTGATGAAATTGCCGATGCTGAGCACGAAGACGAAGACCGATCCGGCGCCGATCCCCGGCAGGGTGAGCGGCAGGGTGATGCGCCGGAACGTGCGCCACGACGAGGCGCCGAGGTCGGCGGAGGCCTCGCCGAGATCGGGCGACAGCCGCGAGATCGAGCTGTAGAGCGCCAGCACCATGAACGGCAGATAGCCGTAGAGCAACCCGACTACGATGGCGAACTCGTTGTAGAGCAGCGGCAGCGGTTCGCCGATCAGGCCGAGCCGCTGCAGTCCGTTATTGATCAAGCCTTCGCGATTGAGAAGCACGATCCAGGCATAGGTGCGGATCAGGTAGTTGCTCCAGAACGGCAGCATGACCAGGATGAGCAGCGGCATCTGCCAGCTCTTCGGGGCAGTGGCGATGCGATAGGCCGCCGGATAACCGATCAGCAGCGCCGCCAGCGTGGTGATCGCCGCCACCTTGGCCGAGGCGAGGAAGATGCCGAGATAGAGCGGGTCGGCGGCGCGGGCGTAATTCTCCAGCGTGAAGACGTAGTCGATGCCGCCGTAGGTGCCGCGCTCGAAGAAGCTGTAGACAAAGACGATGGCGCAGGGCGCCACGAGAAAGAGGGCGAACCAGCCCAGGCCCGGCCCTAGCAGCACCAATCGCCGCGTGAGTTCCGCCATATCCAGCCGGTACGCGGGCCGCGCGCGCGGTCGGGGCCCTCGGGCCCCGACCCAGCCCTTCGACCTACTGCGCCGCCAGAATCTCGGTCACGACCCGGGTGAACTCCTTCTGCCGGTCGCCGAGGTCGCGCAACTGCTCTTGTTGGAACAGCACATCCGACGAGATGGCCAACGACGGATAGGTCGTCAACAGGCTCTTGTCGAGGACCTCCACCGCCTTTTCATTCGGCACCTTGTAGAGCGAGAAGGCCATGATCGAGGCGTGCACGTCGGGCTTGAGCACGTAGTTGAGGAAGGCATGCGCCGCGTCCTTGTGCTCGGAAGCGGCGGTGACCACCATGGCATCGACGAACAGGTCGCTGCCCTCCTTCGGGATCACGAACTTGATGGCCGGGTTCTCGGCGACGCCGAAATTGCACCAGCCGTCCCAGGCGTGCACCAGAAACGCCTCGCCGGACACCAGCTTCGCATAGAATGTCGTGTCGTCATAGGCGAGGAGGTTCTTCTTCGCCGCGATCAGCAGATCCTTCATCGCCGCCAGCTCCGCCGCATCGGTGGTGTTGACCGAATAGCCCAGCGCCTTGGCGCCCGCGGCCATCAGCCAGCGGTCGGTGGACAGCATGGTGATCTTGCCCTTGAGGCCGTCGGCGGGCTTCAGCAGATCGTCCCAACTCGTCGGCTCCGGCTGCACCAGGTCGCTACGGTAGCAGAGCCCCGTGGTGCCCCACGTATAGGGTACCGAGAATTTGTTGTCTGGGTCGAAGGGAAGGTTGCGTGCCTCCGGGTACAGGTTGGCGAGGTTGGGGAGCTTGCCATGATCGAGCTCGGCGATAAGGCCCAGTTTGGCCAGCGCCTCCACGAACGGGCCGGAGGCGAATACGACGTCGTAGCCCTTGCCGCCGCTGGCGGTGACCTTGCCCATCATGTCTTCGTTGTCGATTTGGACCGCCCACTCGGTTTCGATCCCGGTCTCCTTGGTGAAGTTGGCCAGCAACTCGGGCGGCCAATACGCATCCCATTGTGAAATCACGATTTTTTCGGCAGCGACCGCGATCGATCCGAATCCGGCCGTGGCCAGCGCCGCGGCCGCGCCGATGAGCGCAATGCGCCTTGTTGACTCGATCATTCTCGCCTCCCTGTTCGCCGGCGTGGAGCGCCGCCCGAGGCCCCACTTTCCTTTGCCGCCGCAAGGTGGTCAATCTCCATTTGCCGGACGGCTTCCATCCATGCGGGTGCCGGTGCCCGGCAGTGCTAGTACCAACTTTCGCGAGTTCGCGAGTCGCGTCCCGCGACTCACGAGCCGCGAAAGTGGTAAAAACTCAAGAAGTTGTACTCAACCGCGCGCTCCGCGCCTGAGGCGCGGAACTGTGCGGTCGAGTACTAAACTGGCGCTGCCGCCATCGACGGACGACCGATGAAGCGCTGGCTCGACGTCATCTTTCCCGCCCTGTTGCTGCTGGGAGCGCTCGCGCTGCGCCTAGACGAGGGCCCGGTGATCGAACAGGTGCGCCATCTTGTGTTCGACGCCTATCAGAACCTGCGGCCCCGCCCCTTTACCGCGCAGCCGGTCAGGATCGTCGACATCGACGAGGACAGCTTGAAACGGCTCGGCCAGTGGCCGTGGCCGCGCTCGCACATGGCTCGGCTCGTCGACCGCCTCCATGGGCTCGGGGTCGCCGTGATCGCCCTCGACGTGCTGTTCGCCGAGCCGGATCGGATGGCGCCGGCCAACCTTCTTGCGCTGTGGCGCGACCGGCCGGAAATGGCGGGCTTGAGCGAGCGCATTGCCCAACTGCCCGACCCCGACGGCGAGTTCGCGGCGAGCCTCGCCCGCGCCAACGCCGTGACCACCTTCGTGCTGTCCGACCGGTCGAACGAGACGGTCCCGGCGCTGAAGAGCGGGTTCGCGTCGGCCGGCGACGATCCGACGATGTTTGCAGCCCGCTTCGCGGGCGCCATCGTGTCTCTGCCGCCCCTGGAGCAGGCCGCCGCCGGCAACGGCTTCGTCAACACCGCGCCCGACCGCGACGGCATCATCCGAAGGGTGCCGCTCTTGATGGCTCTGAACGGCCAGCTCTATCCAAGCCTCGCCGCGGAGGCGCTTAGGCTGGCGCAGGGCGCGCCCAGCTACACGGTCAAGGCCTCGGGCGCCAGCGGCGAATGGAGCTTCGGCGCCAGCACGGGGATTACCCGCGTGCGCATCGGCGCCGCCATCGTGCCCACCGACGCCGGAGGCAACATCCTGCTGTACGACAGCGGCCCCCGGGCCGAGCGGTACATCTCCGCCTGGCGCGTGCTCGAGCCCGACTTCGATCCCGCGGCGCTGGCGGGGCAGATCGTGCTGATCGGCACCAGCGTCGAGGGCCTCAAGGACGTGCGCAGCACGCCCCTCGACCCGGTGATGCCCGGCGTCGAGATCCACGCCCAAGTGCTGGAGCAGATCCTGTCGGGCGACTTCCTGACTCGCCCCGACTGGGCGGACGGGGCGGAGATCCTGTTCCTGGCCGTATTCGGCACCACCCTGATCCTGGCGCTGAGGAAGGCGGGCGCCCTATGGGCCGCCCTGATTGCGGCGGCGGCGCTCGCCGCCGCCGTCGCCGGCTCGTGGTTCGCCTTCGCGCGCGCCGCCTTCCTGTTCGATCCCCTGTTTCCCGCACTCACCGTTGTCCTTATCTACACCTTGGGCACGCTGTTCAGCTATCTCAGAACCGAGGGCGAGCGCCGCTACGTGCGTTCCGCCTTCGGACGCTATTTGTCGCCGGTGCTGGTCGAGGAACTGACCCGCGATCCCGGCCGCCTCAAGCTCGGCGGCGAGATGCGCGAGCTCACCCTCATGTTCTGCGACATCCGAGACTTCACCCACATCGCCGAACGATTGACACCAGAGGAGTTGACCCGCCTCATCAACGGCTTCCTCACGCCGATGACGACGATCATCCAGAACGAGGGCGGCACCATCGACAAATACATCGGCGACTGCATCATGGCGTTCTGGAACGCCCCGCTGGCGGTGCCCGAGCACGCCCGTCGCGCGGTGCGGGCGGCGCTTGCCATGCGCACCGAGCTCGACCGGCTCAACCGGGTTTGGGCGGAGGCGGCGCACAAGGCCGGGCGCGAGCCGCTGCCCGTACGGGTAGGCATCGGGCTCAACACCGGCGTAGCGTGCGTCGGTAACATGGGCTCCGACCAGCGCTTCGACTATTCGGTGCTGGGCGATGCGGTGAACCTCGCGTCGCGGCTGGAAGGGCTGTCGCGCGCCTATGGCGTCGACATCGTGCTGGGCGAGGACACCGCCGCCGAGGTTGCCGACATGGCGCTGCTCGAGATGGACCTGGTGCGGGTCAAGGGCCGCGCCGCGCCGCTCAGCGTGTTCGCCGTGCTCGGCGACGCCGCGGTCCGGGCGGCGCCGTGGTTCGCCGAGCTGGCCGGCCTGCACGGCGATCTCATCGCCGCCTACCGCGGGCAGGACTGGCGGAAGGCATCGGCCGCGCTCGCTGCCGCTCGGCGGCACGAGGGCGGACCGGCCGGCGTCTACGAACTCTACGAGCAGCGCATTGCCGCGTATGTTGCCAGTCCGCCGCCGCCCGACTGGGATGGTGTTTTCGTCGCCCGGACGAAGACGGGCTAGGCTGCGGGACGGGCCCGCGCGCAAGGAATAAGTCCGCGTTTCGGCTTTGTGGCGAAAGCGAATCCGGCTATGTTCCCGGCCCGTATCGCTTCGCAAGGGGGCGCCGCTGTCGCCGCGGGGCGCGACGAGGAAGTTGGGACGACAGCCGAATATCAACGGGGATCGGAACATGTGGAAGCTGAAGGATTTGCTTCGCGCCAGCGCGGTGGGGGTGGTGCTGTGGCCCGGCGTCGCCGGCGCCGCCGAGATCGAGATCGGCGACGTTATCCTGCGCGAGTACTGGGGCGCCGAGGGCGCGCTCGCCGGCGGCGGGCGAGAGAGGCTCTACTTCAATACCGACGTCTACGCCGATGAAACGGTCGAGACCGGCCGTGGCAGCGGTACCGCGCTCCGCTTCCTCGACGGCACGCGCCTCCAAGTCGGCGGCAGCTCCAAGGTTGTGCTTGACGAGTTCGTCTACGATCCGTCCACCGGCGTCGGGCAGGCCACGTTCAACTTGGGCAAGGGCATCTTCCGCTTCGTCAGCGGCAACATGAACAAGGAAGGTTATGTCCTTAGGACCCCGACCGCGACGCTTACGGTCCGCGGCACCACCGCCATCATCAACGTCGGCGACGACGACAAGGTTCAGGTGACCGAGATCGAGGGCGGCGTCGGCTGCGCCGAGGGGCCAGAATCGAACTGCGCCGACGTCGAGATCGGCACCGCGCGCAATGCGCCGCCCGACCCGTTCGTGGATGCGGACATCGGACCCGGTCCCGGCAGCGGTCCCGGCGGCGACGCAGAGCTGCCGGAAGGGGGCGGGGGCGGCCCCGAAGGGGGCGAAGGAAACGGCTAGAGCGTTTTCATTGGTGATGGAATCAAAGGGGATTCACAAGAGGG
>CAYPKW010000044.1:0-19945 GCA_964411425.1 uncultured Rhodospirillaceae bacterium | reverse complement strand
GCCCTGCCGGCGGCGTCTTTTGCTTCGCCTCGCGGCTCACGCAACCCAATGGCGCGCTAGTGGTCTGACCCAGACAATCCATACCCGTTTTGTCTTCGACCCCTCATCGTCATCGCCGGGCAGAGACCGGGCCATCCGGGCCAAAGGCCAAGTTTCTGGATGCGCGAATCAAGCCCGCGCATGACCAGCCTGGGTACCATCGGTTGGAGTCGCGCCACTAAAACGGGCTGGCTCCGCCTTTGCCCGGTTGATAGTAGGGGTTTCTGCCGCCCGCGTGGTCGGTCGTATCGAGGACGGCCGCGATCGCCGGCACCGCCCGTTTAATTTCGATCTCGATCCCTTTCTTCAACGTCACGTCGGCCATACCACAGCCCTGGCAGCCGCCTTCCAATCGAATATACGCGGTGCGCTCGACGACATCGACGAGGGAGACGTGCCCGCCATGCGCGGCGACCGACGGATTGATCGCGTCGTCCAGCAGCGCGCGGATGGCAGCCGCCTCCGGGGTGTCGAGGCCGGGCTTGGGGACCCCGTCGCGATAGTCGCGCACGCCGTGCACCTCGGGTACGTAGTGGCGCAACATCATGGCGATGCGGTCCTTGAGCGCAAAAGCGCCCCCCTCCATCGCCAGATAGACGATGCCGTCACTAAACCCGCGGAACGCGACGTCGCCGCCGCTTTCAGTCGCCGTGGGGCGGATGCGGGTTTCGATCAGCTCCTTGAGCTCGGCCACGACTTCGCTGTCTTCGGGCGGGAACCCGATGTCGACGGTCTCCTGCGGCTCCGGGTCGACGAAGACCGGCGCGCCACTCACGAAATGCTCCATGATCACGCCCATGACCGCCGGCTTGAGCGACGACCAGTCGGTCTCGTCGCCCTTCGTGACAGTGATGAAGTCCGGGCCCAGCACGACTCGGCGGACGGAGGTGATGGCGAACAGGCGCGTGGCGATCGCCGATCCCTTGGCCGAGTCGGCGTCGCCGAACTCGACGGTCCGAGACGGCAGGACCGCACGGCCCGGCAGGAACTTCATCGTTGCCGGGTCGCGCCCGCTTTCGGTCTGGATGAACATCGATTTTTCTCCCTGGCGCCGCGCACCGATGGGGCCGGCCAGCGGTTGGGACTCTACAGCGCGCCGGGGTCGGCCCGCAACCTTCGACCTGTGAAATCGCGTCCAACCGTGACCCCACCATCAGGTGGTGCTAAGTCATTGATGGAACTATTGGATCGAGTGTCTGGGAGGGGTCACGGTTGGAAGCGAAACGCGCCCCCGCCGGATTCAACTATTCTCCAACGAACGCAATGCGTTATATGGCGTCACAGGTGGGGTCACGGTTGGGCGCTATTTCACAGAGGACGATCATCGCCCGAAATCCGGCGGCTCGCGCATCGCTTCGCGAGGCGCCGCCGGAAGATCGACGCCGCCCCGCGCCAGGAACCGCCGCCGGATGGCCGCGGCAAGACTGCGCGGCGGCTGCCGCTCGCGGGCCAAGGCCGTGCGCAACATGTCGCGCGCCTCGTCCTCCATGGATCGTCCGTGCCGCGCGGCGCGGACCCGCAGCCGGCCCTTGAGCCCGTCCTCGAGATTGCGGATCGTGATGCTGGCCATGCGCCGGCCTCCATGCGATCAATGATTGATTGTCAATCATTGATCGCATCCCGTCAAGCTTCCGTTCCGATGGCGGGCGCCGTCCGTGGCCCTGCGGGCCTTGCGATCAGGCTTGCCGCGGGGCCGCTTATGGCATATTATGCCAATCAGTCACGTGCACCGTTGGAGCCTTGCACCCATGCCGACCCGCAATGTCGTTCTGACTCCGCGCCAGGCGGAGCTGGTCGAACGTCTCGTCGCTTCCGGCCGATATCAGAACGCGAGCGAGGTGCTGCGCGAGGGACTGCGGTTGATCGAAGGCCGCGACGCGGAGGACAAGGCGCGGCGGAAGGCGCTGCGCGAGGCCGCGCGCGTCGGCATCGCCGACATCGAGAGTGGCCGTTTCCGCACCTTTGAGTCGCCCAAGGCGCTTCGCCGGCGCCTCGGAGCGCTTGCCGACAATGCCATCGCGGGCCGCGCCGCCGGAAAGCCCCGCAAGTAGTGCCGACGGAGTGCCCTTGGCCGGTCCGCCTCACGGCGGCCGCGGAGGCGGACTTCCACAACATCCTGCGCTGGACGGTCGAGCGGTTCGGAGAAGCGCAGGCGCGCGTTTACGCGACGACGCTCACCGACGCTCTCGAAGCCTTGATCGCGGGGCCGACGGTCGCCGGCGCCAAGGCGCGTGACGAGATCGCCAAGGGACTGTTCACGCTCCATGTCGCCCGCCAGGGGCGCAAGGGGCGGCACTTCGCGATGTTTCGGATCGGTCGCGACGGGGGGCGGCGCGTCATCGAGGTCTTGCGGCTCCTGCATGACGCGATGGATCTGGCGCGGCAAGTACCGTCTGGCGGCGAGCCTGACGGATAGGGTTGCGGATATCTAGGGTCGTTGTCCGCGGCCAAACCGGCGTTCGGCGGCGCGCGGCGGTTTCGCCGCCAGCAGCCGGACCGCCAGGCGCCGCCGCGCTGCGGGGCACCGTCTAGCGCAGCCAATTTTCGATGGCGAGGCCCTTGATGCGCGCAAACTCCTTCACGTTGTCGGTGACAAGCGTGCAGCCGAGCGCCAGCGCGTGCGCGGCGATCAGGAGATCATTGGCGCCGATCGGTCGTCCGCGGCGTTCGAGGTCGGCCCGCAGTCGGCCGTAGACGGCATCGGCCGGCGCCTGGAACGGCAGCACGTCAAGCGCCGCGAGCGCGGACTCGATGCGAGCGGTTAGGCGAGCTGAGCCTTTCTTGACGGCGCCGTAGCGAAGCTCGGCCGCGACAATTATGCTGGTGCAGACCTGCGGCGCTCCAATTCGAGCGATGGCTTGCGCGACGCGCCCTTCGGGCTGAATCACGAAATGGCTGATGATGTTGGTATCGAGAAGATAACGGGGCATCACAATTCGACAGGCTCGGGCGGATAATCCGTGAGCCTCGGGAAGCGATCGGACTCCGGCAACGGTCCTTCCTTGGCGAATTGCGCCAGCACGTCCAGCAAGGATTGCCGTTTCGGCGCGGGTTCGATGATCAGACGGCGACCTTCCTTGCGGATGACGACCTCGCCTGCCGGCAACTCGAACTCGCGCGGGATGCGGACCGCCTGGCTGCGGCCATTCTTGAACAGGCGGGCGCGACGGCGGATCGACATGAGCAGGTCTCCAGGGTCATATGCCCCAGCATATACATAGGCAGAGATCGATGAGGTATTCAAGACTCCGTGGCCCGGGTGGCTTTCGGATACGGCGTCCTACGAGACGACGGCGAAGCCCTCGCGCCGGGCGGCGCTCGCCAGACGGTCGTCGAGGCACACGAAGTCGAGCGCCTCCGGCTCCTGCTCGGCGGCGACGAGCGCCGCCGCCAGTTGCAGCGAATCGGCGGCGCGGAGAGCGTGCGTGCGCAGCAGCCGGAGCGCCAGGCGCCGGAGTGCTTCGGACGGGATCACCTCCGCCCAAGACGGCTCCAGCGCGCGCAGCCGGGCGAGGGCCGCATTGGCCGCGTCCACTGCAAGATCGCCCGCGCGCTCCCGCCGCGCGATCGCCGAGGCGCACTCGACGGGGGTGCCCCACCACACGATGATGGCGCGATCGGCCGCGAGGACGCCAAGCAGACGCTCGCGGCCAGGCTCGTCGACAATGAGCGGCACGATCGCGGAGCCGTCCCAGTACTTCAACGCCCCTCCGCCCGCTCATCGAGCAGCGCCTTCACCACGCTGCGCCGCGCGCGCGGCGGTTTCGCCGCCAGCAGCTTGAGCGGCAGCGCCCGGGTCGGGAGGCGCGCCAATCCGGCAGCCGCGAGCCGGGCAAGGCGGTCCTCGGCGCCCTCGGCTCCGGCGACCCGCTCGATACGGGCGATGGGGCGGTTGCGGTCGAGAACGAGCACGGTTGTGCCCGCGCGCACTTTCTTAAGATAGGCGCTGAGCCGATTCTTCAGTTCGGAGATCTTGGCCCTTTCCATGTGGCCAAGTTAGCCTGATTCGCGGGAGCGCGCAACATATCGCGCGCCTCGTCCTCCAGGGGTCGTCGATTGCGCTAGGCCAGCGCCCGCGCCAAGCCTTCGAACAAACCGCGGCCGTCGGTCGAGCCCTGCGGGGCGTCGATCGCGTTCTCCGGGTGCGGCATGACACCTAGCACGGTCTTCGTGTCATTGAAGACCCCGGCGATGTCGCGCGCGGACCCGTTCGGGTTGTCGAGGTAGCGAAAGGCGACCTGGCCGCGATCCTCGAGCCGATCCAGCGTCGCCTGGTCGGCGAAATAGTTGCCGTCGTGGTGGGCGACGGGAACGCTGAGGGTCTGGCCGGCGGCGTAGCCGGAGGTGAACAGGCTCTGGCTCGTCTCGACCCGGAGCCGCACGTTGCGGCAGACGAACTTGAGGCCGGCGTTGCGCAAGAGCACGCCCGGCAGCAGGCCCGCCTCGCACAGGATCTGGAACCCGTTGCAGATGCCGAGCACAGGCACGCCCTTATGCGCGCGCGCCGTCACCTCGCGCATGACGGGCGAGTGCGCCGCGATCGCCCCGCAGCGCAGGTAGTCGCCGTAGGAGAAGCCGCCGGGGACGACGATCAGGTCCACGTCCTCGAAATCGCCGTCGCGGTGCCAGACCATGATCGGGTCGCGGCCCGCGGCCTCGGCGAGTGCGGCGCCCACGTCCTGGTCGCGGTTCGAGCCGGGGAAGACGACGATGGCGGACTTCATGCGCCTCCAGCGTACCGGCGTTTCTCCACGCGGCCACGCCGCTGACTTTTTCGCTGCTCGGCATCTAGCATTGCCAAGTGGAATCCCATACGTTTGATGTCGGACTTCGCTTCTGCCTCTGAAAACCCGACTCGCCGCTGCCCGGTCTCCGGCACGACCTTGAACAGCCGCCATTCGCCGCCCCCGGGGCAGTTCGGCAACACGGCCGGGTTCCGCCGGTCCGTAATCGCGAACAAAGCCGGGTTCGTCGAGGCGCGGAAAATATGAAATTCGAAACCGCCTGGAATCGGCGGCGCCCTCCGCTCGCCGGCCTGCAAGACCCAGGCGCCAATCCAATCGGACGGTGCCCGCGGCGGAATATCGAGATCAGCCGATCTGCGTTGCTTCATCGAGGTGTTCCGTTACGTGGCATCGCCGAATACGGCTTCCCAATACCGCCCTGCTTCCAATGGGCTGGCCGGGCGCGCCGTGATCAGTCTAATGGCCTCGCCTCGATAAGCATAGCTCACGATAATCACCCGACCGCTCAAAAGGACCAAGCTATACCATCGGTCCTCGGTTTCCGAATGCTCGTAGTCGTAGTCCTCGACAACAGGACCCTGGAACGCGCGCGCAACATCTCCGAAGTCGATGCCATGTCTGCGCTTGACGGCGCGGCGCTTGGATTCGTCCCATTCGAAGCGCATGGGGGCGCGACCACGGCCCAGGGCACGGTGAGATTATCCGGCGATGTCGATCGCGTAGTTCTCGATCACGGTGTTGGCCAGCAGCTTCGCGCACATGGCATCCACCGCGGCGCGCGCCGTCTCGGCATCGGCGCCGGCGAGCTCGATCTCGATGTACTTGCCTTGGCGCACGTCGCCCACCTGGGCGAAGCCGAGGGCGTGCAGCGCGTTGGCGATCGCCTTGCCTTGCGGATCGAGGACGCCGGGTTTGAGCGTGATGTGGACGCGGGCCTTCATCCTCGCAGCTACTGCATCGTCTCCGGGCCCTTCATGTCGCGCGGGCCGCTCTCGGGCAGGATGCCGAGCCGGCGCGCCACCTCCTGGTAGGCCTCCTCGACGCCGCCCATGTCGCGCCGGAAGCGGTCCTTGTCCAGCTTCTCGTTGGTCTTGATGTCCCACAGCCGGCAGGAATCGGGGCTGATCTCGTCGGCCACCACGATGCGCATCTCGTCGTTCTCGTAGAGCCGCCCGAACTCCAGCTTGAAGTCAATGAGTCTCACTCCGACGCCGAGGAAGAGGCCGCTGAGGAAGTCGTTGACCCTGAGCGACAGCGCCATGATGTCGTCGAGGTCCTGGGGCGCCGCCCAGCCGAAGGCGGTGATGTGCTCTTCCGAGACCAGCGGATCGCCCAGCTCGTCGGACTTGTAGTAGTACTCGATGATCGAGCGCGGCAGCGCCGTGCCCTCCGGCATGCCGAAGCGCTTGGCGAGCGAGCCCGCGGCCACGTTGCGGATCACCACTTCGAGCGGGATGATCTCCACCTCGCGCACGAGTTGCTCGCGCATGTTGAGCCGGCGCACGAAATGGGTCGGGATCCCGGCCTCGTTCAACTTCGTCATCAGGTACTCGGAGATGCGGTTGTTGAGCACCCCCTTGCCGGTGATGATGCCGCGCTTCTGGTTGTTGAAGGCGGTGGCGTCGTCTTTGAAGTATTGCACCAGGGTGCCGGGCTCGGGGCCCTCGTACAGGACCTTGGCCTTTCCCTCGTAAATGCGGCGGCGTCTGGACATGGGCGCCCTCGGGGGTGGGTTGCGTGGGAACAGGGCCGGAACGGCGCGCGGTCGATGCGCCTCGGCCATGCTATAGCAGTTGTGGGGAGGCAACACAATCGCGCCCGCGGGTTTCGCGTAATTCATTGGCGATAACGGAGAAAACGAGATTGATTTCCGGTCAGAGCGCGATGGCGCGGAACGGCGCCTCGTCGGGCGGGCCGGCGGCGAACCGCCAGATCGGCTCGCCGCCATGGGCGCCCGCCGCGGGCAGCGCCAGGAGCGAGCTCGAAACCGTGCCGAAGCCGGCGTCGGTGACGATATTCATGGCGTCGTAGGGCTTGCCGCCGGCCTCGAACGCGCGGCTCGCCAGCAAGAGCTCCCAGGCGCGCCAGTCGCCGGCGCCCGGATCGGGCACCGCCGCGCGCTCGAATTGCGGCAGGTAGGTCCTGATTCGCCGGCTCGCCTCGGTATCGTTCCGGTCGTGCGCGGTGATCATGGAGAGCCCCGGCGGCAGGGCCATCGCCTCGACCGCGCTTGCGTCGGCGCCCAGATGGCGCAGCCAGTAGGCGTCGCGGTTGTCGGCGATCACCATGTTGAACGAGCGGTAGGCGGCGGGGTCGAGCTGGGCGAGGGCGCCGGCCGCCTGGCTGGCGTCGGCATGGTCGAGGGCCTCGAGCACGAGCTCGCCGCGGCTGCGCTTGCCCGGCGCCGGCCCCAGGCTGTCGAAGCGGTTGAGCACGCCGGCCAGCACGCCGTCGTCGTTCACGCCCAGCCAACTGCCCCCGGCGAGGCGGTCGAGCCCCGCCACCACGTTGGCCCGGTCGGGCCAATGGCGCCCCGGCGCCGACCAGGGCCGGTCCCTCATCTCGTCGCGGTTGGCGGCGAACAGCACCGGCCAGCGGTGGCCGGGCCGGTAATGGATGATGACGCTGCACATCGACTCGGTTTGGCTTCGACGACCGCCGCGAAAACGGATATAAACCGACCCTTGCAGGGGCGCCGCCCGAAGCGCCGCAACCGCGGGGACAGCGCATGGCACAGTTCGAGGATCGCGAGAGGACCTTCGAGCAGAAGTACAAGCACGACAAGGAGCTCGAATTCAAGATCAACGCCCGGCGCAACAAGCTGCTGGGGTTATGGGTCGCCGAGCAACTCGGTTTGCCCGCCGCCGACGCCGAGGCTTACGCGAAGTCGGTGGTCCAGGCCGACTTCGAGAAGCCGGGCGACGCCGACGTGGTGGAGAAGATCCTGAAGGACTGCGCGGCCGCGAGCCTGCCCATGAGCGAGCATCGCGTGCGCAAGGAAATGACGGACCTGCTGCCCGCCGCGCGCGACCAGATCCTGAGTCACGTCAAGAGCGAGTAGCCGCTGGCGCTAGGGCCGCGACGGGAAACATGGCCGAGGACGCGAGCCAGGCGGCGCTGCGCCGCCTCATCGTCGGACAGCGGCTGACCCAGGCGCTGCACGTCGCCGCCTCCTTGCGCATCGCCGATCGGCTGGCGGGCGGTCCGCTGGCCGCGGCAGACCTGGCGCGCGCGGCCGGCGCCGACGCGGCGGCGCTAGCCCGCGTCCTCGGCCTGCTGGCGAGCGAAGGCGTTTTCGCCGCGACCGATGACGGCCGATTCGCCTTGACGCCGCTCGGCGCGGCGTTGCGCAGCGATGTGGCCGACTCGCTGTGGTCGCGTGCGCTCACCGAGGGCGAGCCGTGGAACTGGCTTGCCTGGGGCAATCTGCTCGGCGCCGTCCTGACCGGGACGACCGCCTTCGAGCGCACGCACGGCGTGCCGCTGTTCGAGTATCTCGAGCGCCACCCGGAGGCCAACGCCACCTTCAACGAACTGATGGCGGCGCAGACCCGGGCCTGGACGCCCGCCATCGTCGGGGCCTTGGACCTCGCCGGCGTCGCCACCGTGGTGGATGTGGGCGGCGGCCACGGCGCGCTCGCCGCGGCCGTGCTCGGCGCCAATCCGGGGTTGCGCGCCATCGTGTTCGACCGGCCCCACGTGGCGGCCGGGGCGGCGGCCGTGCTTGCCGCCGCCGGCGTCGCGGAGCGCTGTGCCGTCGAGGCGGGCGACTTCTTCCAGGCCGTTCCGCGAGGCGACTGCTATCTGCTGAAGCACATCCTGCACGACTGGGACGACGCGCGCTGCCTCGCGATCCTCCGGAACTGCCGCGGGGCGGCCGCCGAGGGCGCGCGGCTGATCGCGATCGAGGTCCTGCTGGCGCCGGGCAACCGGCCCGACTACGGCAGGTACCTCGACGTCAACATGCTGGTGCTGACCGGCGGGCGCGAACGCAGCGCGGAGGAGTACGGCGCGCTGTTCCGCGCCGCCGGCTTCGCGCCGTCCAGGGTGGTGCCGACGCGCTCGGAGGTGAAGCTCATCGAGGCCGTCGCGGTATGAGTCGCGGCGCGCCGAACACGCGGGCGAAGATCATGTCCACGTGCTTGGCGTGGTGGCCGAGGTCGAACAGGGGGCTAAGCGCCTTCGCGGACAGGCGGCCAGCCACTTCCCGGTCCGCGCGCAACAGCGCCTGGAAATCGCCGCCCTCGTCCCACGCTCGCATGGCGTTGCGCTGCACCGCCTCGTAGGCCGCCTCGCGGCTCATGCCGGCGTCGACGAGCGCCAGCAGCACGCGCTCGGAATGGACGAGGCCGCCGAGCTTCTCCAGGTTTCGGCGCATGGATTCGGGATAGACGACGAGCCTGTCGATGACGCCCGCCAGCCGGTCGAGCGCAAAATCGAGCGCGATGGTGGCGTCGGGCGCGATCACCCGTTCGACCGAAGAATGCGAGATGTCGCGCTCGTGCCACAGGGCCACGTTCTCCAAGGCCGGGATCACCGCGGCCCGCACGATCCGCGCGAGGCCGGTGAGGTTCTCGGACAGGACCGGGTTGCGCTTGTGCGGCATGGCCGAGGAGCCTTTCTGGCCGGACGCGAAATACTCCTCCGCCTCGCGGACTTCGGTGCGCTGGAGGTGGCGGATTTCGAGCGCCAGGTTCTCGATGGAGCCGGCGACGACGCCCAGCGTCGCGAAGAAGAACGCGTGCCGGTCGCGGGGAACGATTTGAGTGGAGATCGGCTCGGGTGTGAGCCCGAGCTTCGCCGCGACGCGCGCCTCGACCCTGGGATCGACATGCGCGAAGGTGCCGACCGCGCCGGAGATCTTGCAGGTCGCGATCTCGGCCCGGGCGCTCCGGAGGCGCTCTTTCGCGCGCGCGAAGGCGGCGTAGTGCCCGGCGAGCTTCAACCCGAACGTCGTCGGCTCCGCGTGTATCCCGTGGCTGCGGCCCACGCAGGGGGTGAATTTGTGCTCGACGGCGCGGCGCTTGAGCGCGGCCAGCACGCGGTCGAGGTCGGCCGACAGAAGGTCACTCGCCTGCGCGAGCTGCACCGCGAGGCAGGTGTCGAGCACGTCCGAGGAGGTCATGCCCCGGTGCACGAAGCGGGCGGCCGGGCCGACGTGCTCGGCGAGATTCGTGAGGAACGCGATCACGTCGTGGCGCGTCTCGCGCTCGATCTCGTCGATCCGGGCCGGGTCGAATTTGCCTTTCTTCCGGACCGCGATCGCCGCCTCCTTCGGGATCACGCCCAATTCCGCCATGGCGTCGGCGGCGTGGGTCTCGATCTCGAGCCAGATGCGGTAGCGGTTCTCCGGTTCCCAGATCGCCGCCATCAGGGGACGGCTGTAGCGCGGGATCATGGCGGGCTCGGGCTGCTGTCGGACGGGGCCTAACGGAACAGGGCGGCCGCTGCCGTGTCAACGATCTTCCCTGGCTCACGTGCCGGCGCCTATGTAGGATGCGCCGCCCAGTCCGACCGGCGGCCCGACCCATGCCCGCGACGCCCTTCAAGCATCTGTTCACGCCGCTCGCCATCCGCGGCGTCACCATCAAGAACCGCATCTTCTCGACCGGCCACGACACCAGTCTCGCGACCGAGGGCGTGGTGAACGACGCGCTCGTCGCCTATCACCGGGCGCGCGCCCAGGGCGGCGCCGGCCTCATCATCGTCCAGGTGGCGGGCGTGCACGACAGCGCGCGCTACACCGGCCGCATGCTGATGGCGATCGACGACGGCTGCATCCCCGGCTACCGGCGCATCGCCGAGGCCTGCCACGCGCACGACTGCAAGGTGTTCGGGCAACTGTTCCATCCCGGACGCGAGATCATGGAAAGCCGCGACGGCAGCGCGCCGGCGGCCTTTGCCCCCTCGGCCGTGCCCAACGAGCGTTTCCACGTGATGCCGGCGCCGATGTCGCGCCGGCTCATCGCCGAGGTGGTCGCCGGCTACGCCGCCGCCGCGGCGCGGTTGAAGCGCGCCGGCCTCGACGGCGTCGAGATCGTGGCGAGCCACGGTTATCTTCCGGCCCAGTTCCTCAACCCCCGGGTCAACCGACGCGCCGACGAGTACGGCGGTTCCCTGGAGAACCGCCTGCGGTTCCTGCGCGAGGTCGTGGGCGCGATCCGCGCCGCCGTCGGGGACGACATGGTCGTCGGCATGCGCGTCTCGGGCGACGAGGCGAGCCACGAAGGCCTGGCCGCGGCCGAGGCGATCGAGGCGCTGGTCCCGCTCGACGGCGACGGGCTGCTCGACTACTACAACGTCATCGCCGGCAGTTCCGCCACTCTCGCCGGCTCCGTCCACATCGTTCCCCCGATGATCGTCGAGGCGACCGGCTATGTGGCGCCGTTCGCCGCGGCGGTCCGGGCCAAGGTGAAGAAACCGGTGTTCGTCGCCGGGCGCATCAACCAGCCGCAGACGGCGGAGAAGGTCTTGGCCGGCGGCCAGGCCGACATGATCGGCATGACGCGGGCCATGATCTGCGACCCGGAGCTGGCGAACAAGGCGCGCACCGGCCGGCTCGACGACATCCGCGCCTGCATCGGCTGCAACCAGGCCTGCATCGGCCACTTCCACCTCGGCACGCCGATCTCCTGCATCCAGCACCCGGAGACCGGCCGCGAGCTCGACTACGGGCGCCCCATACCCGCAGCGACGCGCCGCCGGGTGCTGGTCGCGGGCGGGGGCCCTGGCGGCATGAAGGCGGCGGCGGTGGCCGCGCTCCGCGGGCACGAGGTCACGCTGTACGAGGCGAGCGCGCAGCTCGGCGGCCAGGCGCTGTTGGCGCAGATGCTGCCCGGGCGCGCCGAGTTCGGCGGCATCGTCACCAACCTCGCCCGCGAGATGGAACTGGCGGGCGTCAAGGTGGTGAAGAACACCGCCGTGGACGCGAGCTTCGTGCGCCGCGAGGCGCCCGACGCCGTCATCGTCGCCACCGGCGCCTCGCCCTACCGCCCGAGTTTCGAGGGCGAGGACAGCGCCCACGTGGTGGACGCCTGGCAGGTGCTGCGAGGCGAGGCCAACATCGGCGCCTCGGTGGTGATCGCCGACTGGCGCTGCGACTGGGTCGGCATGGGGCTGGCCGAGAAGCTCGCCCGCGACGGCTGCAAGGTGCGCCTCGCGGTCAACGGCTACATGGCCGGGCAGACCATCCAGCAATACGTGCGCGATAGCTGGGCGGGCGTGCTGCACAAGCTCGGGGTCGAGGTGATCCCCTATTCGCGGCTGCATGGCGTCGATGGCGATGCGGTCTATCTACAGCACACCATGAGCGGCGAGCCGGTCGTCTGCGAGCAGGTGGACACGCTCGTGCTGGCGCTCGGCCACGAGCGCGTCGGCGGTCTCGCGGAGGAGCTCGAGGATTGGCCGGGCGAGGTGCACCTGATCGGCGACTGCCTCGCCCCGCGCACGGCGGAGGAGGCGGTGCTGGAGGGCCTCAAGGTCGCGTCGATCCTCTGACTCAGAGCCCGTGGCGGCGGCGCCAGTCCACGGGATAGAGCACGTAGGCCACCACGGCCTTGTCGCCCCCGTATTCGAGCGCCGTGCCCTCGGGCAGCCAGATCACGTCGCCGGGCCCGGCCGCGATCGTGCTGCGTCCCACCTTAACGCGGAAGCGCCCTTCCAGCACCACGATCAGCTCGTCGTAGAGCACCGTCCACTCGATCGAGCAGCCGTCGAAGGTGGCGATGCCGGCGGCCATGGTGCGGCTCGCCTCGGGGCCGACGAGGCGCGCGATCGTGGCCTTGCCGGGCGGGCCGGCGTAGGGCACGAACGTCATGTCCTTGCGCTTGAACAGCAGCACGCCCGGTTTCTTCGCCGTCTTCAGTGCCCGTGGCCTGCGCGGCGCCATCCTTCGTCCCCCTTCGAGTGACTCCGCGCGAGGATAACATCAGTCCTCGACGCGCGCTATCGACGACCGCGAGCGGCGCCATTTGGCGGCGCTGCGCCATTGCGCCTGCACCACGCCGGCCAGCACCGCCGCGGCTCCGGCCAACTGCAACGGCCGCGGCTCGACGCCGATGGCGGCCGTCATCAGGATCGCCAGCACCGGAGCGAGGTTCATGAACAGCGAGGCGAACACCACGCCCAGCACGCGCACGCCGTTGTTCCACAAGAAGACGCCGGCGACGACGCCGAACAGAACGACCCAGGCCAGGAGGCCGACCTGGCCGCCCGAGGTCGGGGCCGGCGGCGGCAAGGTCGCGGCGCCGGCGAGGCTCGCCAGCAGATACACCGCGACGGTGACGACCGCGCCGGCCGACATGGTGAGGCCGGTGATGCGGATTTGCGACCAGCCGGCGAGCCAGCGCTGCGCCGCCAGCGAATACCAGGCCCAGCAGGTCGAGGCGAGCAGCAGCAGCGGCTCGCCGCCCCGCAATTGGAACGGACCGCCGGCGGCGCCGGGATCGTAGGTCGCCATGGCGGCGCCCAACACCGCCAGCGTCACCGCCGGCACCAAGCCGGGATCGATCGGCAGGCGGAACCCGACCCGCGCCACCAGCGCCGCCACCACCGGGCCGGCCGACATGATGACCGCGGCGGTGACCGGGTTGGCGTTGGCTATGCCGAGCGTGAACAGGGTCGAGAACAGCCCGATGCCGACGGCGCCCAGCGGCAAGACCCGCCAAGTCCGCGCACCGCGCGGCCACAGCGGCCCCGGCTCGCTGAGCCGCAATACGAGCAGCAGGATGGGCGCGCCCAGGGAATAGCGGACGGCCGACAGAAAGTACGGGTCCCAGTGGGCCAGCAGCAGGTTGAGGACGGGGATCATCGACCCCCAGGCGATCGCGGTCAGCAGGAGGCCTAGATTGGCTGCGAGCATCGGGAGGCGCCGGTCCGACGGGGAGCGCCATGATAGGCGATCCCCGGCCGCGCTGTCTGCCGGCTCCGGGTCATCGACGGGGGATCGCATTTGGCGGATTGCGGCCTCATGGTTCGAGACGGCCGCTGTCGCGGCCTCCTCACCATGAGGCTCGTTGTTGGCTTTCCTCATCTCGAGGAGCGCCCGTCCTTCGACCAGCCGACCCTCATGGTGAGGAGCGCCCGCAAGGGCGCGTCTCGAACCAGGGGTCGGCCGGCTCAGGATAAGGAGGCGCGTCTCGAAAGAGGAGGAAAGCCGATCGCAGTCAAATGCGATTGCCCTGGGGTCATCGGGACTGGAGAGAGGCGCGCGATGAGCGTCCGCTATTCGAGGGCCGCGAGCGCCGTCTCCGGCGAGCGGTCGAGCACTTTCAAGAGAGCCCTGGCGGGGCCTGCCGGCGCCTGTCACGCGGCTTTCAGCGGCCGGGCGCGCTCGATCCGCTTGCGTTCGCCGGGCGAGTGCATCGCATCCCATAGATCGCTGCGCCGCTGCGCGTTCAGCCAGAAATCGGGGCTGTTGCCGAACACGCGGGCGAGGATGAGCGCGGTCGGGGCGGTCACCGCCCTGCGTTCTTTGCACAGTTCGTTGACGTGCTTGCGCTGCACGCCCATCGCTTCGGCCAACGCGCCCTGCGTCAGGCCCATCGGCTCCATGAATTCTTCGATCAGAATTTCGCCGACGCTCGCCGGCTTGCGCTTTGTCGTCAACATGGCTCACCTCACAGATAACTATGGTCGTCCAGATAGACGCCTGCCGCTTCACCTCGGCCGCCATCCCATCGGAAGATGAGCCGCCATTGTTTGTCGACGCGGATGGAATGAAAGCCTTCCAGATTCCCTCTCAATTTCTCGAAATGGTTGCTGGGCGGCACGCGCAAGTCCCGATCGGTCGTCGCATCGTCGATCATCTGGATCTTGCGGAACAGCCGGCTTTCGAGATCGGGCGGGATTTTCTTCGATCGAACATCTTCGATAAAGAAGTCCCGCAACCAGTCATCGCGAAAGCTCACGATCATTCCGCAACCCCATCACGGATGGATGTACCACTCTACGGTACATATTTCAAGCCTTGGTGCCCGAAATCGTCGCGAAGCGCCGCGAGCGCCCCTCACCCTGGCCCCGGCGACGTGCCGGAAAGGCAGCGCGCCGCTTTCCGATAAGCCATACCTCCTCGACCAGCCCGTGCCGGGCCGGTGACAGCCGGTCAAGGCCGCAAGCCGCGAAGCGGGGGCGCGGCACGCGCCAGCTATGAGGGGACCGTGCCGGTCCGGCCGATTCGTTAAAGGCGCTGCCCGGCGCGCTTTCTGCCGGCGTCGGCTCAGCGCGTCTGGCGGCGCCAGCGCTCCACCGTGGCCTCTACGTCCTTGGCGCCGCCGAGGTTGCTACCGTCCCATGCCCGGGTGAAGGACGTGGTCCGGCTGCGCGGGCGATTCTCCTCGGGCAAGGTGTCGAACCGGACCCGCATCGGCAAACTCACCCCTTCGCCCACGACGATGGCTTCCTGGCGATGCAGCGCCGACAGGGCGGCGAAGAAGCCCATGGCGCTCTCCGGCAGCGCCCGCTGCACGAACTGCTGATCGCGGTCGTTGGTCATGCGCAGCGCAAACAGCGTGTTGCATTGGGACAGAATGGTCTCGGAGATTTCGGACGGGCGCTGCGTCACCAGGCCGAGCGAGACGCCGTACTTGCGGCCCTCCTTGGCGATCTGCTCGATGATCCGGCGCGTCGGGCCGAAGCCGGCGGCCTGGTCGCGCGGAATGTAGCGGTGCGCCTCCTCGCACACCAGCAGCGTGGCCGCCGGCCGGTCGCGGTTGCCCCAGATGGCATAATCGAACACCATGCGCACCAGCACCGAGACGACGACGTCGACCACCTCGGAGGGCACGCCCGACAGATCGACGATGGTGATGGGCCGGCCATCCACCGGGATGCGCAGCAGGCGGGACAACACTTCGCCCATCATGTCGCGCACCATGATGCTCGAGAACATGAAGGCGAACCGCCGGTCTGCGCGCAGGCCTTCCAGCCGGGAAATGATGCGGATGTAGGGCGCCGAGTTGTCCGCCTTGTTGAGGCGGCCCATGGATTCCTCGATCAAGTGCAACAGGTCGCTCATGCGGTACGGCACGGGCGTATCGACCGTGTAGTGCTCGGTCGGCGCGTTGCCGGCGGCGCGGAGCTTCGCCGTCAGGATGGCGTTCTTGAGGATGCCGCGCTCGGCTTCCGCGCTGGCGGCGTCCCGGCTCGTCATGATGGCGCAGGACTCTTCGAAGTTGAACAACCAGAAGGGCAGCCTCAGGTTGTCCGTGTTCACCAGTTCGGCGGTGTCGCCGAACGCCGCGGCGTATTCGTTGTGCGGATCGAGCAGGATGACGTGGCCGTTCGGATGGGCGTCGAGCACGGCGCGCAGCAGCAAGGCGACGGTGCAGGACTTGCCGGAGCCCGAGGTGCCAAGAACGGCGAAGTGCTCGGCCAGCAGCCGGTCGGTCATGACGTAGGCCGGCAGCCGCGTGTCCTGGTGCAGGCTGCCGATGCGCAGGTTCGAGGCCTGCGGCTGCGCGTAGATGCGCGCCAGGTCGCCGAGGCTGGCGGCATAGATCGGCTGGCCGAGCGATGGATAGGCCGACAGGCCGCGCTGAAACACGCCCGAGCCGGCCTTGTGCTCCAGCAGCATCTCGCCGAACAGGTCGATGTTGACCGTGCGGGCGTCGCTGGCCGAGGGCGGCGAGGATGGATGCTGGATGGTCACTCCGGTCACGATGCCGAGGGCGATCGAACGCTGCGTAGGTATCTTGAGCACGGCGCCGATTTGCACGCCGGCGTTGATGGCCTGGATTTCCTCCGGCGAGGCGCCCTCGATCGCGAGCACGCCGGCCGCATTGGCCCCGGAGACGGTGACGACGAAGCCGACGAGAAGCGGTGCGTCGTCGGCGGCCGCGGCGGCGCCTCCCGCGCCGGCGGCCGCCAAGAATTCATCCCGGGGCGACATGCCCCGCATGTTGCAGGCAAGTCGTAAATCAGTCATTAAGGACGCGCGAGAGAACGAGGAAATCCATGCAATTCGAGACGATTGTCTTCGAGCGGCGCGGGGCCATTGGGCTCCTGACGCTGAACCGGCCGGAGCGCCTCAACGCCATCGACCGCAAGATGGCCGGCGAGCTCGACGTGGCGCTCGACGCGGTCGAGCGGGACGACGGCGTGCGCGCGCTCGTGGTCGCCGGAGCGGGCCGCGCCTTCTGTGCCGGCTTCGATCTCAAGGAGGGCGCCGAGGAGGAGAAGCACGGCGCAGCCGACTGGCGGCCGCTGCTGAAGCGCGACTTCGACCTCATCATGCGTTTCTGGCACTTGAGCCGACCGACCGTCGCCGCGGTCAAGGGCTACTGCATCGCCGGCGGCTGCGAGCTCGCCATGGCGTGCGACATCACCGTTGCCGCCGAGGGCACCCGGTTCGGCGAGCCGGAGCTGCGCTTCGGCAGCGGCATCGTGGTGCTGCTCATGCCCTGGCTCAGCGGCCCGAAGAAGGCGAAGGAGGCGCTGCTCACCGGCAACGACAGGATCACGGCCGAGGAGGCGCTCGCCATGGGGCTGGTGAACCGTGTCGTGCCGGAGGGCCGGGAACTGGATGCGGCACTTGCCATCGCCCGCGCCATCGCGGTCAACGATCCCGTCAAGGTGGCGATGACCAAGCAGGCGATCAACCGCACTTACGACATCATGGGGCTGCGCGAGGCGCTCGACATGGGCCACGACGTCGACGTGCTGATCGAAAGCACCGAGACGCTGGAGGGCAGAACGTTCAAGGAGATCACCCGGCGCGACGGCCTCAAGGCGGCGCTCGCCTGGCGCGACGCAAGATTCGCGGAATGAGCGTACTCGCCGGCGCTCCTGGGATCAGTCGTCGTCCGACTCCTTCTTGGTTGGCGTCGTGATGCGGACGTTGGCCGCGATCGAGATGCGCTCGCCCCAGCCGAAGAACGGATGCACCCAGTGCTCGACCCAGGCGGGGAACACCACCATCATGCCCGGCTCTGGCTTGACGATCTTGGACAGGCCGAAACGGTATCCGGGCGGATTGTAGAAGCGCGCGCCCGGCCGCGGGTCGCGTATCTCGAGGCGGCCGTTGTTCTTGAAGCCCGGCCGCTCCTGGCCCAGCGCCACGTAATAGACGAGCGCCCAGTGTTGGCGCGGATGGTTGTGCATATTGTTGTAATTGCCGTCGCGATTGACGTTGGCCCAGGCCGTGATGGCGTAAGTCGGCTTCAACTCGGGCGTGCCGTCCTTGTCCTTGTTCGGCAGGCGGCACATGTGCTCGACCGCCTCGCGGCACCAGTCGCGCAGGGCGGCTACAGGTTCGCCCGGCCAGGAAAGCATGCTGCCGGTGGAATGCCAGCCGCCGAAGTTGCTCTTGGTGGCGCCGGCCTCGCTCTTTTCCTTGTCGAGGATGATCTGCTTCAGGCCCTCGTTCACCTTCTCGGTGCCCTGGATGCGGCGCACCATCAGGGGCACCGCGAACGTCATTTCGACCTTCATGTCGCTGGGGGCGATGACATTCATGGGGTCATCCTCGGCCGAGGCGCTACCATGCTATATGGCTTTTGTTAACGAATTTCTAGTCCCCGCCGCGACGTTTGGCCACAGTCCGGGCATGGCCCGCAGGGCGAGCACCTAGAGCAGTCCGAGCCCCTTGAGGCTCGCGTGGCCCTTGGCGCCGACGATGATGTGGTCGTGCAAGGCAATGCCGAGCTTCTCGGCGGCCGCGGCCACCTCGCGGGTCATGGCGATATCGTCCGCCGAGGGCGTCGGATCGCCGGAGGGGTGGTTGTGCACCATGATGATGGCCGACGCGCCCAGCTCGAGCGCCCGTTTCACCACCTCGCGCGGATAGACCGGCGCGTGGTTGACGGTGCCGGTGTTCTGCTGCTCGTCGGCGATCAGCGCGTTCTTGGCGTCGAGAAACAGCAGGCGGAACTGTTCCACCTTCTGCGCCGCCATCGCCGCCTGGCAGTAGTCGACGAGCTTCTGCCACGAGCCGATCACCGAGCGGCCGGCCAGCTCCCGGCGGGCCATGCGCAGCGCGGCTTCCTGCACGCTCTTCAGCACCACGATCGAGGCATCGCCCAGGCCGTTCATGGCGCGAAGATCGCCGGGCGACGCGGCCAGCACGCCGGCGAAGCCGCCGAAGCGCTTTTCGAGCGCCTTGGCCAGCGGCTTCATGTCGCCGCGCGGCTGCGCGTGGCACAACAGCAACTCGAGCAACTCGTAATCGGCCAGCGCGCCGCCGCCGCCCGTGAGGAAGCGCCGGCGCAGCCTGTCCCGGTGGCCGAGATAGTCGGGCGGCACGGCCGGCGACCTAGATCCGATAGGGCGGCCGGTCGAGGCCGGCCGGCGACAGGGTGAAAATTTCGTGGCCGTCCGCCGTGACCGCCACCGTGTGCTCGAACTGGGCCGACAGCGAGCGGTCGCGCGTCACCGCGGTCCACCCGTCCTCCAGTATCTTCACCTGGAACGCGCCAGCGTTGATCATCGGCTCGACCGTGAAGAACATGCCCTCGCGCAGGGCCGGGCCGGCGCCGGCGGGCCCGAAATGCAGGATGCTGGGCGCGTCGTGGAACACCTGGCCGATGCCGTGGCCGCAGAAGTCGCGCACCACCGAGAAGCGGCGCGCCTCGGCGTAGGTCTGTATGGCGTGGCCGATGTCGCCGATGGTGGCGCCCGGCCGCACTACCTCGATGCCGCGCATCATGGCCTCGTAGGTGGCGTCGATCAGGCGTTCGGCCTTGATGCTGGTGGGGCCGACCGCGAACATGCGGCTGGTGTCGCCGTGCCAGCCGTCCAGGATTACGGTGACGTCGATGTTGAGGATGTCGCCGTCCTGCAACCGCTTGTCGCCGGGGATGCCGTGGCACACCACGTGGTTCACCGAGGTGCAGATCGATTTGGGGAACCCGCGATAATTGAGCGGCGCCGGCGTGGCGCCATGGCTGAGGATGAAGTCGTGGCACAGCCGGTCGAGCTCGGCGGTGGCGACGCCCGGAAGCACCGCCGGAGCGATGAAATCGAGGGTCTCCGCCGCGAGCCGCCCGGCCCGGCGCATCGCCGCGAAGGCCTCCGGGCCGTGCAGCTTGATGCGTCGCTCGTCGGCGCTCCAATCGTGGGCTGGCTCGGAACCGGTCATGCCATCGGGGCCTTCTGACCCGCCATCGGCGACAGTGCCGGGCGATGTTCAATAAATGGTCTCGGGACGGGTTTTGCAAGCCCGGCCT
>CAYPKW010000043.1:0-20766 GCA_964411425.1 uncultured Rhodospirillaceae bacterium | reverse complement strand
AATGAATCACAACCGATTCCACCGAATCAACATCTTTCGGGATCGGCTCTTAGTAAAGGCTACCCTACTTGGGAGGCCAGGCAGACAATACACACCGGGATTTCTAACGGCCGCGACTGACGAAGAGACGATCCGTCGGGCTAGGAGAGTTATCAATGGATATTTCGGTGCAGTGCGCGAGGCGAGCCCCGCGCGATGGGACGGAGGCAGATTGCACCATATTGCTGTCAATCCTGGTATTCGGGCACACTTATTACTTATGGCCGAAATCCTTCAGTACGCGCAGAGGAAGGTGTCTTTGTTTGACCCGCTTTTGGCCAGCGAAGACAAAATTATAGAGCGCCTGTTAGCGGTAGCGAAGCCGGTTTTGGAGTACTTCAAGGCGGCTGGCGATCAGGCCATAGCAGACCGGTTTGCCCGCAAGTTCGGGGAAGGCGGCGTGAGGGAGTATTTTTTCGGCTTGTGCGAGTTGGTGTATGCAACGTTCCCGGATTTCGGATCAAGTGAGTTCCACGAACATCTTAAGAAAACACTGGACCAACGCAGGATCGGGACCAACCAAGCTATTATCGACCTCGAGACAGTTGTTCGGGATCACGTCATTAATGTTCTGAAGGCTGTCCATGGGACCAAGGAGATGAAATCGGGCGAGAAGGCATATTGGGAGTTGGGAATCGAGAGCCCCAAGGCGAGAGAAGATGCGTACAAAGCGCAGCAGGGAGATCCTGTAGACAAACGGTTGCCAAAAGAAGCGTATTTGCACCTCTTGGATCTAATGAAAATCGTCCGACAAAGAAACAACTGGCCTCACTTTGAAAGAGTTTTCAACATACAAATGCCGAGTGAAAAGGGGAAGGCGTACTACCTTACATGGATGGAGCGCTTAAACGAGCTCAGACGCATTCCGGCACATTCGAGCTCGATAAGGGTGTACGAAGAGGAGGATCATCAGTTCGTTGGTTGGCTCAAGGACGAGTTGTACGGGCGTTTGGAGAATGAGAATTTGCAATAACGCCCCCCAGCACCGTGGTGCGAAGAGAAATCATTTCATGCGATACAGGTATTCAGCTATTGGCTCATGTGCTGATCTTTCGGGAGCCCGGACGCGAAGTGGCCCGAAGGTGCACGGTCGTTCCGTATTGGCAACAGGCGCCACTGGTTGACCGAGATGGAACGGGAGGTAACGGATGGCCTGTGGAACCGTGACGTCAATAGTGTCCAACTTGGCGCAGCTTGTGGAATGCGGCAGATTTGCAACGATCCTGGCCGATCCGCCATGGCAGTTTCAAAATCGCACCGGAAAGATGGCGCCGGAGCATTGGCGCCTGTCGCGTTACCGGACGCTGTCATTCCCGGAGATCGAGGCGCTGCCGGTGTCGGAGATCGCCGCAGAGACCGCGCACCTCTATCTCTGGACCCCTAACGCGTTGCTGCCGGAGGCCTTGCGCGTCATGCAGGCCTGGGGGTTCGCGTACAAGACGAACATCGTTTGGCACAAGATTCGTAAGGACGGCGGACCCGACGGACGCGGCGTCGGCTTTTATTTCCGTAATGTGACGGAGATGATTCTGTTCGGGGTACGGGGCAAGGATGCGCGCACGCTTGCGCCGGGGCGCAAGCAGGTCAATATCATCAAGTCGAGGAAGCGAGAACACTCGCGCAAGCCCGACGAAGCGTACGACATCATCGAGTCTTGCAGCCCCGGTCCTTACCTGGAGTTGTTCGCCCGCGGTCGTCGCGCGAATTGGTCCGCGTGGGGCAACGAAACAGAAGACTATTACCCGCGGTGGTCCACCTACGCCAACCACTCCCAAGCGGGGCAGCAGATCATCGCCGTCGAGTGATCGAATCGCGGCCGCGGATGGCCGCGGCTGCGATAGTAGCCGCGGCATCCTGAAAGGGGGAATTGCCATGAAGACCATCACGGTCATCGTCGAAGGCGGAATGATCCAAGATGTCATCGGCATCCCGAAGGGCGTGCGCGTCGAGGTCCACGATTACGATACCGAGGGCGGCGATCCCGATATCGAATCGATCGAGACGGATCGCCAAGGCGGCCGTCATTTCGTCAGCCTCTGGAATGGAACGCGCACATAACGGCCGAGGAACCGAGGTTCTGGCCTAACCGCCATCGCCTCGGCGCAAGCGAGGGTACGGCCGAACCGGTATGGACAGGGCGCGGGCCGCCGCGATAGAAGCAAGCGGCACCGCCCGGTCACGCATACCATGCACAGCGCCAACGAGATCAGAGCCGCGTTCCTAGGCTATTTCGAGCGCCACGGGCATACCGTGGTGGCGTCCTCGCCCCTGGTGCCGAGGAACGACCCCACGCTGATGTTCGCCAACTCCGGCATGGTGCAGTTCAAGAACGTGTTCACCGGCGGCGAGCAGCGCCCCTACAGGCGCGCGGTCACGGCGCAGAAATGCGTGCGCGCCGGCGGCAAGCACAACGACCTCGAGAACGTCGGCTACACCGCCCGCCACCACACCTTCTTCGAGATGCTCGGCAACTTCTCCTTCGGCGACTACTTCAAGGACCTCGCGATCGAACTGGCCTGGAACCTCGTGACCAAGGAATTCGGCATCGACCGCGACCGGCTCCTCGTCACCGTCTATGCCGAGGACGACGAGGCCTTCGTCCTCTGGCGCAAGATCGCGGGCCTTCCCGAGGCGCGCGTCCTGCGCATCCCAACCGCGGACAACTTCTGGGCCATGGGCGAGACCGGCCCCTGCGGCCCCTGCTCGGAAATCTTCTACGACCATGGGCCGGGGATTCCGGGCGGCCCGCCCGGCGGCGCCGAGGCCGAAGGCGACCGGTTCGTCGAAATCTGGAACCTGGTGTTCATGCAGTACGAGCAGGTGGACAGGACCACCCGGCTCTCCCTGCCGCGCCCCTCGATCGACACCGGCATGGGGCTGGAGCGCGTCGCCGCCGTCCTCCAGGGCAAACACGACAACTACGACACGGATTTGCTGCGCGCTCTCGTGCTTGCCTCGGCCGAGGCCTCCGACACAGACGCCGACGGCCCGCATGCCGTGTCGCACCGGGTCATCGCCGACCACTTGCGCGCCAGCGCCTTCCTCGTCGCCGACGGCGTGCTGCCGTCGAACGAGGGCCGCGGCTACGTGCTCCGGCGCATCATGCGCCGCGCCATGCGCCACGCGAGCAAGCTCGGCGCGCGCGAGCCGCTGCTGTGGCGGCTCGTCCCGGCGCTGGTGCACGAGATGGGCCAGGCCTATCCGGAGCTCGGCCGCGCGCAACCGCTTATCGCCGAGACGCTCAGGCTGGAGGAGACGCGGTTCCGCCAGACCCTGGAGCGCGGTCTCAAGCTGCTGGAGGACGAGACGGAGCGCCTTCTCCCCGGTCAGGCGCTGGCGGGCGAGGTGGCGTTCCGGCTGTACGACACATACGGATTCCCGCTGGACTTGACCCAGGACATCCTGCGCGGCCAGGGCCGCGCGGTGGAGACCCCCGGCTTCGACGCCGCCATGGCGCGCCAGCGCGAGGCGGCGCGCCGGGCCTGGGCCGGCTCCGGCGAGGCCGCGACCGAGAGCCTGTGGTTCGAGCTGCGCGAGGAATTGGGGCCGAGCGAGTTCCTCGGCTATGCCACCGAGGCGGCCGAGGGGATCGTGCTGGCGCTCGTTCGCGCCGGGCAGAGGACTGAGGCAGCCAAGGCCGGCGACGAGGTCGCGATCGTCGTCAACCAGACGCCCTTTTACGGCGAATCGGGCGGCCAGGTGGGCGACAGCGGCGCCATGTTCACCGCCGCCGGCGCCGAGGTCGCCATTGCCGACACGCAGAAGAAGCTCGGCGATCTGCATGTCCATTACGGCACCGTCGGCCGCGGCGAGCTCAAACTAGGCGACGGCGTCGTCATGCGCGTCGATGGCCTGCGGCGCACGGCCTTGCGCGCCAACCATTCGGCGACCCACCTGCTGCACGAGGCGCTGCGCCGGCGCCTCGGTCCCCATGTCACCCAGAAGGGATCGCTGGTGGCGCCCGACCGCCTGCGTTTCGATTTCAGTCATGCCAAGGCGCCGAGCGCCGACGACCTCGCGGCCATCGCCAGCGAGGTGAACGCCCGCATCCGGCGCAACGCCGCAGTGCTGACGCGCTTCATGACCCCGGCCGAGGCGACGGCCGCGGGCGCGCTCGCCCTCTTCGGCGAGAAGTACGGCGACGAGGTGCGCGTCGTCGCCATGGGCGGCGAAGACGAGGGCCGCGAGTTCTCCACCGAGCTGTGCGGCGGCACGCATGTGCGGCGCACCGGCGACATCGGTCTCTTCAGGATCGTATCGGAAAGCGCGGTCGGCGCGGGATTGCGCCGCATTGAGGCGCTGACCGGCGCCGCCGCGGAGTCATACGTTGCCGAACAGACGAGGCTGCTGAACGACACCGCGGCGGCGCTGAAGACGGCCGCGGCCGACGTGCCGGCGCGGGTCCTGGGCCTGGTCGACGAACGCCGGCGTCTCGAGCGCGAGTTGGCCGACGCGCGCCGCCGCTTGGCCGTGGGCGGCGCCGCCTCGCTCGCCAAGGACGTGGGCGGCGTCAAGCTCGCGCTCCGCCTGCTCGACGACGTGCCGGCGAAGGAGCTGAAGAGCATGGCCGACGCGCTCAAGAAGGAGATCGGCTCGGGCGTGGTGGCACTCGCCGCCCGAGGCGGTGGGCGCGCCTCGCTGGTGGTCGCCGTCACCGACGACCTCACCCACCGCTTCAACGCCGTCGAGTTGGCGCGCCTCGGCAGCCGCACGCTGGGCGGCCAGGGCGGCGGCGGCCGCCCAGACATGGCGCAGGCCGGGGGCCCCGACGCCGCCAAGGCCGAGGCCGCGCTGGCGGCCATCGAGCGGGCGGTGGGCGCGGCCTGAGCCGCGGGATTGGCGGAGGACGGATGGTAGCTCGCGCGCGCGTCCACGAAGCCCTGCTGGGACAAGGATGGGGGCCGGCGCCGCGGCTCGCCGTCAAGTTGGCACTCCTCTTCGCCATTGCCGCCAGCGTCGGGGGCATCGCATGGCGCACGCTGCCGGCGCTCGATCCGGCCGCGGTCCGGGCGCTCGACGGGGCGATCGGCCTGGCGCTGGCGGTATTCGCGCTCGAATACGCGGCGCGGCTGTGGAGCGCGCCCGACGGCGAGCCGAACCGGGCGGTGGGCGCGGCGCGCCGGCGCTACGCGCTCTCGCTCCTCGGGCTCGTCGACCTGGCCGCAGTGCTGCCGTACCTGCTCGCCGCCGTGGTGCCGGTGGGCGACGGCGTGCTCGCGCTCGCAAGCCTGGTGGCGCTGGTGAAGCTGGCGCGCTTCGCGCCCGGCATACCGCTGGTGGCGGCCGTGTTCCGCAACGAGGCCCGCCCGCTCGGCTCCGCCCTCTTGGTGATGCTGGTACTCCTGGTGCTCGCCTCGGGCGCCATGTACGTCCTCGAGCGCCACGCCCAGCCGGAGGTGTTCTCCAGCATCCCGCGCGCGCTCTGGTGGGGCATCGTCACCATCGCCTCGGTGGGCTATGGCGACATGATTCCCATGACCCCCGTCGGGCGCCTGTTCGGGGGCCTCGTCATGCTGCTCGGCATCGCCATGTTCGCGGTCCCGGCCGGCATCCTCGCCACCGGCTTCGCCGGCGAAATCCGCCGGCGCGAGTTCGTGGTGACCTGGCAGACGGTCGCCAAGGTGCCGCTGTTCGCCGGCCTCGGCGCCGGGCAGATCGCCGATATCGCGCGCCTGCTGCGGCCGCAGATCGTGCCGGAGAACCAAGTGCTGGTGCGCCGCGGCGATGACGCCGATGCGATGTATTTCATCATGTCGGGTGAGGTGCAGGTCGAGGTCGCGCCCCAGCCCGTGCGCCTCAAGGCCGGCCAGTTCTTCGGCGAGATCGCGCTCCTGAAGGACACCGCCCGCACCGCCACGGTGGTGGCGGTCGGCGAATGCCAGTTGCTTTCGCTCGGCGTCGCCGATTTCCGCCGCCTGATGGCGGCGCACCCCGACCTCAAGGCCAGGATCGCGCAAGTGGTCGAGGAGCGCCAGCCGCCGGCGTCGTGACTAGAGCATGATCCGGAAAAGTGGCTGCCACTTTTCCGATAAGATCATGCTCAAGCTATTGAACTAAAGCAAGATTCACGGATCAGATTGATTCAATCCGATCCGATCTTGCTCTAGGCTTCAGGCCGTGGCGCGGCGCAGCGCCTGGTCCAGCTTGTCGAGGAACTGGGTCGTGGTGAGCCAACCCTGCTCGGGGCTGATCAGGAGCGCCAGGTCCTTGGTCATGTGGCCCGCCTCGACCGTCTCGACGCACAGCTTCTCCAGGGTGAGCGCGAAGCGCTGCAGCTCGGGCGTGTCGTCGAACTTGCCGCGATACCACAGCCCCCGCGTCCAGGCGTAGATCGAGGCGATCGGGTTGGTCGAGGTCTCCCTGCCCTTCTGGTGCTCGCGATAGTGGCGGGTGACGGTGCCGTGCGCCGCTTCCGCCTCCATCACCCGGCCGTCGGGCGACAGCAGCACCGAAGTCATCAGGCCGAGCGAACCGAAGCCCTGCGCCACCGTGTCGGATTGCACGTCGCCGTCGTAGTTCTTGCACGCCCACACGAAGCCGCCGCTCCACTTGAGCGCGGCCGCCACCATGTCGTCGATCAGGCGGTGCTCGTAGGCGATTCCCTTCTCTTTGAAGGCGGCGGCGAATTCCCGGTCGAACACCTCCTGGAAGAGGTCCTTGAAACGCCCGTCGTAGATCTTGAGGATCGTGTTCTTGGTGGAGAGATAGACCGGCCAGCCGAGCGTTAGCCCGTAGTTGAGGCAGGCGCGGGCGAAGCCGCGGATCGATGCGTCGAGGTTGTACATGCCGAGCGCCACGCCGGGCGCGGGGAAGTCGAATACCGGGTGCTCGACCGCGGGACCCCCGCCCTTGGGCTCGAAGCGCAAGCTGAGGCGGCCAGGGCCGGGAATGATCACGTCGGTTGCCCGGTACTGGTCGCCGAAGGCGTGCCGGCCGATGACGATCGGCTGCGTCCAACCCGGCACCAGGCGCGGCACGTTGCGGCAGACGATGGGCTGCCGGAACACGGTGCCGTCCAGGATGTTGCGGATGGTGCCGTTCGGCGACTTCCACATTTTCTTGAGGTTGAATTCCTTGACCCTGGCCTCGTCGGGCGTGATGGTGGCGCACTTGACGCCCACCCGGTGCCGCTTGATGGCGTTGGCGGCGTCCACCGTGACCTGGTCCTCGGTGCGGTCGCGGTTCTCGATCCCAAGGTCGTAGTACTCGATGTCGACGTCGAGATAGGGGACGACCAGCCGGTCCTTGATGAAGCGCCAGATGATCCGCGTCATCTCGTCGCCGTCGATCTCGACGACGGGGTTCTGCACCTTGATTTTTCGCATGCGTCGTCCCCGGCGGCCGCCTAGAGCAGTTCCGTTGCCTCGCGCACGGCCGGCGCCGGCAGGCGCCGGATGGCCGGCAGCACGTCTTCCACCGTCTCGACCACGCCGAACAGCCGCCAGCACTCGGGCCCGACGAAACCTTCCTCGCCGATGTGCTCGATCAGCCGCAGCAGCGGCTGCCAGTAGCCGTCCAGATCGACCAGCACGATCGGCTTGTCGTGCAGCCGCAATTGCCGCCAGGTCAGGATCTCGAAGGTCTCGTCGAGCGTGCCGAGGCCGCCCGGCAGAATCGCGAACGCGTCCGCCAGCTCGAACATCGCGTTCTTGCGGCTATGCATACTGTCCACCACGCGCAGCTCGCCGACGCCGCGGTGGCCCACCTCCAGCGCCTGCAGATGCTCGGGGATGACGCCCACCACGGTGCCGCCGGCCGCCAGCACCGCGTCCGCCAGCACGCCCATGAGGCCGATGCGCCCGCCGCCATAGACGAGCCTGACGCCGCTCTCGGCCATGAGGCGGCCGAGCCGCCTGGCGGCGGCCCGGTAAGACGGGTTGCCGCCGACCGCCGAGCCGCAGTAGACGCAGAGCGAAGTGACCGGTGGCATGGAGATTCCTGGTTGGGTTGGCGGCACCCGGCTACCCGGCTATCATGTTTCGATCGAACCATGCAAATCCTTGCCGAATGGTTGAGGATTCCAGGTCCTGTTTCGATCTCTACTAGCTCTCGCCCTCGCGGCCGTTATGGCCGGCGCCGCGGCGGGCGCCACGCCGTCGGTCGAGCGCGGCGCCTATCTCTTCGCCGCCGCCGGCTGCGGCGGCTGTCACACCGACCCGCCCGGCAAGGGACCCTTGCTCGCCGGCGGACGGGCGCTGGAGACCCCGTTCGGGCGCTTTTACGGCCCCAACATCACGCCCGACCCGGACACCGGCATCGGCGGCTGGTCGGACGAGGATTTCCTCAGGGCGCTGCGCCACGGCGAGGCGCCCGACGGCTCGAACCTCTATCCGGCGTTCCCCTACACCAGCTTTACCAGGATGACGGATGCCGACATCCTCGACCTCAAGGACTACATCTTCACGCTGCCGCCGGTGGCGCGGGCGAACCGTCCGCACGAGCTGTCCTTTCCGTTCGGCTGGCGGTTTCTCGTGACCTTCTGGAAGTGGCTGAACTTCGCGCCCGGTCCGCTGGCGCCCGACCCGGCGCAGGACGCCAAATGGAACCGCGGCGCCTATCTGGTCAAGGCGCTCCTCCATTGCGGCGAATGCCACACGCCGCGCACCTCCTCGGGCGGCAGCGACCGGGCGCGCGCCTACGCCGGCACGACGGCCGGCCCCGGCGGCAAGAAGGTCCCCAACATCACGCCCGACCCGGACACCGGCATCGGCAAGTGGGACGACGGACAGCTCGGCGCCTTGCTCAAGATCGGGCTGCTGCCGGACGGCGACGTGGTGGGTTCGCTGATGGGCGAGGTGGTGGAGCAGTCCACCAGCCGCCTCACGCCCGAGGACCGCGCCGCCGTCATCGCCTATCTTCGCAGCCTGGCGGCGATCGACAATCCGGCGGCCAAGGCGACGGCGCCCGGCTGGGAATAAACCCCGATGCCGATGCGCCGGTCAGCCGGCGGCGCGGCGCCGGCGCGCGAGAGATTCGATTTCGGCGATCATCTCGCCGGTCGTGCGCGTGCGGCAATAGTGGCCGCGCATGGCCTCGATCGAGCGTTCGTGCGCTCCGCTGTAGGTGGCGCAGCAGTCCTCGATCTGCGTCACCAGGAAGCCGCGGTCGGCGGCGTCGCGTACCGTCGATTCGACGCACTGGTCGGTCAGCACACCGTAGACGATCAGATACTCGACGCCCAGATTGCGCAGCACGTACTCGATGTTGGTGGCATTGAACACGCCCGAGGCGGTCTTGGGGATGACGATCTCGTCGCCCACCGGCGCCACCTCGTCGATGACCTTGGCGTCCCACGAGCCCTTGGGCACGAGGATGCGCGATATCTTGTGGTCGAGGCTGCGGTCGCGGCCGTCCTCGGTCAGGCTCTCGATCGTGGTGTAGATCACCTCGATGCCGTGGGCGCGCGCTGAAGCCTGCAGGCGCCGCTGGTTGGGGATGACCACGCGTTCGAGGCGGCCGAAATAGGCGGCTTTCCTCGGATCGGTTGCGCCGGCCTCGCGCACCGCCTTGGCGCATTCCTGGTTCTGCATGTCGATCGACAGCAGCGCCGCGCGCTGGGGCAGGATCGCGCGCTCGCGGTAAAGGCCGTGCTCGGCGTCGATCGGCGGCAGGTCGGTTCGGCGGGTCATGGGGCGGCGGCCTCCTGCGGTTCGTTGGGCCTCTGCGCGAAGATGTCGGCGTCGGCTAGAACATGCAAGAGCGCCGCGGCGAGCCGCTCGGCCCAGCGGTCCTGGCCTACGGCGTCGGTGATCAGATCCTGGCGCATTTCGACCAGCACGCCGGGCAGCTTGCGCGCCTCGGCATGCACCGGAATGGCGTAGTCGCTGTCGAGGGTGACGGGGTAGGGCTGGTTGTCGCCGACGGTCGTATCGGTGTCGGCGCGGAAGCGTTCGATCAGCGGCCGCGCCAGCCGCGCATCGAGGCGGCAGGAGAAGCCCACGTGCCACGGCCTCGGCGTGCCGAGATAGACCGGCGTGAAGCTGTGCACGGCCACGATGGCCGTAGGGCCGGCGCGCCGCGCGTCGAGGAAGCGGGCGATCGCGCCGTGATAGGGGTCGAACAGGTGGCGCCGCCGCGCCGCCGCCTCGGCCGCGGAGAATCCGCTGTTGCCCGGAATTGCAGTTGCCTCCGACAGCGCGACGATCGAGCTGGGCGATCCCGGCGGCCGGTTGAGGTCGATGGCGAGGCGCGAATAGCCGGCGAGGAAGAGCGGCGCGTCGATCAGCTCCGACAGCCGGCGCGCCACCGCGGCGGCGCCGATATCCCAGGCGACGTGGCGCTCGAGCTCGGCGGCCGCAAGACCGAGGCGGCCCAGGCGGCGCGGCAGCCGGTTCGAGGCGTGGTCGCACAGCAGCACGAAGGGCGAGCGGCCGGCGAGGTTCGAGGCCGCGAAGGGTGGCGGCTCGTCGGCGGCGAGGAGCGATTCCGGCTGGGCATCCATGCGATGCGCGTCGGTCAACGATTACGGCTCTTGCAATGCACGGTGAAACGCCGTACATTTCTGGCACGGAGGGCGGCTCCATGGCAAGCACCGCGAAACGCCGACGGTCCGCAGGCCGCGAACTCAAGCGCGAGCGTATCGAGTTGCGTGTCGCCGCTTCGGCCAAACGGGTCATCCAGCGGGCCGTCGCGCTCTCGGGGCTGAGCGCGGGCGATTTGGCTTACGAAGGCGCGCGGCGCGTACTCGACGAGCACGAGCGCATGCGGCTCGCCGGTGCCGACCGCGAAGCGTTCTTGAACGCCCTGATGCACCCGCCGGTGCCGAACCGGCGGCTGGTCGCGGCGCTCAAACGCCACCGCGCGCTGTTCGGCTGACCGCCCTTGACCGTCACGGTCGAGCCGCTCGGCAGGGATCACGATCGAGCGGCTTTCTCTTGCGGTCGGCCCGAGCTCGACGATTGGTTTCGCCGTCGCGCCGGTCAGGACGAGCGTCGCAACGTCGCGCGCGTATTCGTCGCCGTCGATGACGCGTTGGGGGTCGTCGGCTTTTACAGCTTGAGCACATTCTCGCTCGCGGTCGACGACCTGCCGAACGAGATCGCCCGCAAGCTGCCGCCCTATGGCGCCGTTCCGGCCGCGCTGATCGGTCGCTTGGCCCGCGACGAGCGCGCGCGGGGGCGCCGCGTCGGGGAGCTGCTTCTGGCCGATGCGGTGCGCCGGATCCTGTCTGCCGGGCGCTCGATGGCGGTATTCGCCGTCGTCGTGGACGCGAAAGACGAGCGCGCCGCCGAGTTTTACCGCGCCTTCGGTTTTGCCCCGTTCCCCGATCGAGCGACGCGTCTGTTCCTGCCGACCGCGACGGCGCAAGCGGCGCTCGATCGTTCGAGCCGAGCGGGCGCCCGGCCCAGCCATCAATAGACCTCGGCGTATTTGCGGCAGGCGGTCTCGTCGGTGAGACCCGCGCAGGCCGCGATCTCGCTGCGTTTTATCGCCAGATAGCAGTCGAGGAAACGGGGTGAGAACCAGGATCGCGCTTCATTGTCGGCTTCGAGCGCCACGAGCGCCTCGCTCAGCGAGGCGGGCAGGCGGCGCACGCCCAGTCGCTCGCGCTCGGCCGCGGCGAGCGTATCGGGATCGGCGTTGACCGCGGGCGGAGCCGGCAGCCGGCGCCGGATGCCGTCCAGCCCCGCCCGCGCCATGGCGCCCAGCACCATATAGGGGCTGGCCGCCGCGTCCGGCGCGCGGAACTCGACGTTGGCCTGCGCCGCCGCCGCCATACCGGGAAACTCGACCACCGGACACAGGCGCAACGTCGCCTCGCGGTTGCGCACGCCGAAGCAGGTATAGGCCGAGCTCCAATGGTGCGGCTGCAAACGCAGGTACGACACCACGCTGGGTGCCACCAGCGCGCACAGCGCCGGCAGATGGGCGAGCACGCCGGCGACGAACCGGCCCGCGACCTCGCTTAGCGGCTCGTCGCGGCCGGCGGTGACCGGCCGGTCGGCGCGGTCGCGCAGGCTGAAATGCAGGTGCACGCCGTTGCCGACGCCGGCGGGCGCCAGCTTGGGCGCGAACGTCGCGCGCAGGCCTTGCACGCGCGCCACCTCGCGCGCCACCTCACGGATGGCGATCGCCCGGTCGGCGGCGGCGACGCCGAGCGTGGGCGCGCAGGTGATCTCGTATTGCAGCGCGCCGTACTCCGGCAGCAGCATTTCGACCGCGACCCCGGCTTGGCGCAGCGCCGCGAGCAGGCCCACGGCGAAGGGATCGGCGGCGCGCAGCCCGGCGAGCGAGAAGGCCGGTTTGGGCGGGCCCTCGAGGCCGAGCAGCGCGAATTCCTGTTCGAAGGCGCACTGCAGTTGCAGCCCGGCTTCCGCCTGCAAGTCGGCGAGCGCGCGCTTGGCGAAGCCGCGCGTGCAGCAGTCCCAGGGCGCGCCGTCGGTTTCCACGATGTCGCCGAGATAGAAATGCAGCGGCGAGGCGCCTTCGAGCCCCTCCACCCTGACGCGCGTCGCCGGGTCGGCCAACAGGCGCAGGTCGCCCAGCGGCCCGAAGGGGTTGTCCGCGGGAATGACGCTGAAGGCGTCGAGGGCCTGGTTGGCGGGGACCCAGGCGACGCCGATCGTCTCGTGCCGGGCCAGCTCGCTCGCCGGGAACGACTTGCCGCGCACCACGCCCGACAGGTCGCAGGTGGCGAACATGACGAGCTCTTCGCCAGGCATGGGCGGCACGGGACGGGCGTGCTCGCTCCGCCTACCCCCACCCCGCGAGGGGAGGGGGTAAGGAGGCGAGCAAGAGCGGCTACGGTTTGCGGTTGCCGAGCAGGGTGAAGACGCCGTCCTTCACCGCGATGAGGGTGACCTCCTTGTCCGGCGCGCGCTTGGGGTCGGCGAAGCTCGCCTTGCCGGTGACGCCGTTGAAGTCGGTGATGGCGAAGATGGCGTCGTTGATCGCCTTGGATGAAAGCTCGGAGGCGCGGTTCATGGCCTCCGCCATCAGCAGCACGGAATCGTAGCCGAGGCCGGCGAAGGCGTTCTCCGGCGGGATGCCGTATTCGGCCTTGTAGGCCGCGATGAACTCGCTGACCATGCCGCCGTCCTCGGTCAGCGCCATGTGCGTGGTGAAGTAGACGTCGTGGGTATTGGCGGCGCCGGCATTCTTCACCAGGTCCGGGTTGTCGAAGGCGTCGCCGCCGATGATCGGCAGCTGCACGCCGGCCTCGCGCGCCTGGCGCACGAAGGTGGCGTCGTCGCCTGGGTTCATCGCCGCGTAAATGATGTCGGGCTGCGGGTCGAGGCTGCGGATCTTGGTGATGTGGCTCGAATAGTCGGTGTCGCCGGTGTGATAGGTGCTCGAATCGAGCAGCTTGCCGCCCTTCTCGGTGAAGCGTTGCTCGAAGAAGGTGGCGATGGCGCGCGTGTAGTCGGTGTCGCCGTCGCGCAACAGGAAGGCGGTCTTGGCGCCGAGGTCGCCCAACGCGAAGTCGGCCGCGACGAAGGCCTGGTAATCGTCGCCGAACGGCATCATGTGACCGTACTCGCCCACCTGCTCGGGCAGGTTCGGCACCGTGCCGCCGGTGTCGAGATAGGGGATGCCGGCGTCCTGGGCGATCGGCGCGCTGGCTAGGAAGAAGCCCGAATCCGCCACGCCGATCATGGCGATGACCTTGTCCTCGTGCACCAGGCGCTGAGCGGCGTTGGCGATGTCCTCGAGCGTGCTCTTGCCGTCGTAATGGATGAGCTCGATGGGGCGGCCCTTGATGCCACCCGCGTCGTTGATCTGCTTGACGGCGAGCTTCGCCGCCTTGTAGGCCGGATCCTCGATGGTGGCATAGGACCCGGTCAGGCTGTAAATCGCGCCGAGCTTGATCGGCTCCTGGGCGCCGGCCGTGGCCATCAGCGCCCCAAGGGACAACGCCGCAAGGGCGAGCGTTCCCATTCCCGGTCTGCGGTTCATCGCTTTCTCTCCCTTTCGATGTGAAGCCTCGTCATGCCCCCGATCCGGAGCCGGCGCGCCGGCGCCGCCCCAACCATTGAGCGAACAGCCGCAACGTCAGTTCGCGCCGCCCGGCGATGCCCTCGGGACGGAACAGCATGACCCCGATCAGGATGAGGGCGGTCACCACCTGGGTCAAGCCGTTCAGTGCCGGTACCTCGACGCCCAGCACCGAGCCGCCGCGCTCGAACGGAATGATGAACTGCGGCAGGACGGTCATGACCGCGGCGCCGATGACGCTGCCCCACAGCCGACCCATGCCGCCCAGGATCATCATCGCCACGCCGAGGAAGACGGCATTGAAGGAGAACTGGCCGGGCGTGAGGATGCGCAGCAGGTGCCCGACCAGGCCGCCCGCCACGCCGGCGAAGAAGGCGCTGAGCGCGAAGGCGGAGAGACGCGTGCGCCCCACGTCCACGCCGCTCATTTGCGCCGCGATGGGGTCGTCGCGCACCGCCCTGAGCGCGCGCCCGAAGCGCGAATGCACCACCCGGTGGATGACGTAGAGGGTGAGCGCCGCCCAGCCGTAAATCCACCACAGGTTGGTATGCTGCGGGATGCCGGAAAGGCCGAGCGCGCCGCGGGTGAAGTCCTGCAGGTTCACGAGCGAGGTCTGCACGATCACCGTGAGGCCCAGGGTGGCGACGGCGAAATAGTGGCCCTTGAGGCGGAGCACCGGATAGCCGACCAGCACCGCAGCGACGGCGGCGGTGGCGCCGCCGGCCAACAGCGCCGGCAGGAACGGCGCTTCCACGCCCAGCAGCCAGTCCGGCCAAGCCGGGATGCGGGTGGCCTTCAAGGCGACCGGGTAGGTGAGCAGCGCGGCGGTGTAGCCGCCCAAGGCCATGAACGCCGGGTGCCCGAGCGAGAACATGCCGCCGTAGCCGGCGGCGAGGTTGAGGCTCGCCGTCGCCATTATGTTGATGCCGAGCAGGCCCAGGATCTGCAGGTGGAAGTTGTTGAGGCCGGCCTGGGCGGCCCAGAGCGCAAGCGCGCCCGCCGCCGCCAGGCCGACGACAAAGGCGATCTGGCGCGGTGCCTCGCTCTCCATGCTCAGACCTTCACCGCCTCGCCCTTGCCGAACAGGCCGCTCGGGCGCACCAGCAGCACCAGGATCAGCACCAGGAACACGTAACCGTCGCGGAACTGCGCCAGCGCGTCGGGCAGGTAGCCGACCAGGAAGACCTCGAGCAGCCCGAGGATCAGGCCGCCCACCACCGCCCCCGGGAACGAGCCGATGCCGCCGATGACCGCGGCGACGAACCCCTTCATGCCGGGGAGGAACCCCGCGAGCGGCGTCAGGTGCCCGTATTTGTAGCCGATGAAGACGCCGGCGAGCCCCGCCAGCGCCGAGCCGATCAGGAAGCACATCATGACCATGAACGGCACGCGGATGCCCATCATGCGCGCCGCCCCCTGGTCCTGCGCCATGGCCCTGAGCGCGCGCCCCGCGGGCGCGTATTTGAGGAACAGGCTGGTCGCCGCCATGAAGACGAGCGCCAACAGCACGATCGTCAGGTCGATGTTGCGCAGGATGACCCCGCCCAACTCGACCTGCCGGTCGAGAAAAGCCGAGGGATCGGGGCGCTTGGGCTGCGGCGAGGTCAGCATCAGCACGACGTTCTGCAGCAGCAGCGATACGCCGAGCGAGGCGACGAGCAGCGTCACGTCGCGCGACTTGAGCAGCGGCCGGTAGACGAGGCGCTGCACGACGACGCCCAAGAACGCGGACGCCGCCACGCCGGCCAGTAGCGCCACCGGAAACGGCGCCCCCGCCCACGACACCGGCAACGCCACGAAAACGCCCACCATCAGGATCTCGCCATGCGCGAAGTTGATCATGCGCAGGATGCCGTAGACCATGCTGAGGCCGATGGCGAGCAGGCCGTAGAGGCAGCCCAGTACGAGTCCATTGGCGGTTTGCTGCAAAAAAACAGTGAGCGCCGACATGCCCCTATCCCAAATAGGCCTCGACCACCTCGCGGTGGCTCTTGAGCTCGGCGGCGGTGCCGGAGAGCTTCACCGTCCCGGTTTCCAGCACGTAGCCGCGCGCGGCGATGTCGAGCGCCATGGCGGCGTTCTGCTCCACCAGCAGGATGGTGCAGCCGAGCTTGCCGATCTCGGCGATGGTGGCGAAAATGAGCTCCACCAGGTTGGGCGCGAGGCCGAGCGAGGGTTCGTCCAGCAGCAACACGCGCGGCTGCGCCATCAGCGCCCGGCCGATGGCGACCATCTGCTGCTCTCCGCCCGAAAGCGTGCCCGCCGCCTGGCGCCGCCGCTCGGCCAGGCGGGGAAAGAGCGTGTAGACCTTGTCCAGCGTCGCCGCGGCCGGGCCGCGGGCGCGATAGGCGCCGAGCAGAAGGTTCTCCTGCACCGTCATGTCGGGAAAGAGCCGGCGGCCCTCCGGGCACATGACGATGCCGGCCGCCACCCGTTCCTCGCAGGCGAGCCGCGTCACGTCGCGGCCGCCGTGGCGGATGGCGCCGCGATGGGCCGGCACTACTCCCGCGACGGCCGACAGCAGCGTCGTCTTGCCGGCGCCGTTGGCGCCGACGATGGCCGTGATCGCCCCGGCCGGGGCGGCGAGCGACACCCGGCGCAAGGCCGGCACGGCGCCGTAGCGCACCTCGACCTCGGCGACCTCGATCTCGGCGGGTGCCGGCGTCGCGGGCGCGGGCGCGACGGTGGCCGCCGCCTTGCGGCCGGTGCCGAGATAGGCGGTAATCACGCGGGCGTCGCGGCGCACCTCCGCGGGCGTGCCCTCGGCCAGCAGCCGGCCGAAGTCGATCGCCGCGATGCGCGAGCACAGCGCGCTGACGAACTGCATATCGTGCTCGACCAGCAGCAGCGCGAACCGGCGCCGCTCGTGCAGCGAGCGGATGAGGTCCATGAGCTGGCGGCTCTCGGCCTCGGTCAGACCCGCCGCCGGCTCGTCGAGCAGCAGCACGCGCGGCTCGGCCACCAGGCTGCGCGCGAGGTCGATGCGTTTCTGCACCCCGTAGGGCAGCGAGGCCGCCTCGGCCTCCGCGTAATCGGCGACATGCAGGTCCTCGAGCGTGGCGAGGCAGCGCTGGGCGAGGTCGCGCTCGCGCCGGCGGAAGCGCGGCGTATCCAAGAGGACGTCGGCGGCCGAGGGCGGGCCGGGCGCCAGATGTGTGCCGAGCATGACGTTTTCCAGCACCGTCATGCCGACGAACAGCCGCAGCGCCTGAAACGTGCGGCCGACGCCGCGGGCGGCGATCTGGTCGGGTCTGAGCCCGACGAGCGAGCGGCCGTCGAGCCGCACGTCGCCCGCGGCCGGCCGATAGAGGCCGGTGATGACGTTGAACGCGGTGGACTTGCCCGAGCCGTTGGGGCCGATCAGGCCGTGGATTTCGCCCGGCTCGACCGTAAGCGACAAACCGTCCAGCGCCTTCACGCCGCCGAAGTTCATTGAGACGCCGCGCAACTCAAGCGCGGTCATGGCGCGAACTGCGCCCTTGGCGCGCCAATGCGGCCGGCGCGCCCGGCGCCCCAGAACGGATTCATTGCCTCCCCGTCGATGCGTTCGGGTCTTATCCTACGGGCAAGGCCACGCAGAGGAAAGGGGCGAGGGCAGAAATGGGGCCGCCGCGATTGCACCGCGCCGGTGGGCGAGTTACGCTCGCTCGCGCCGCGGCATGAAACGCATGAAACGCAACCTCATCATCGGATCGGCGGTGGCGGTCGTGGCCGGGGCGATCGCGCTCGCGGTCGTGCTGCGCCGCGATCTGCCCGTCGAAGCGCCGGCGATACCCGAAGAGAGCGCCGGCGTTGCGGCCCTGCCGGAGACAGCGCAGCCGATCCGGCCCAGTTTCGACATCGTGCGCGTGACGCCCGGCGGGGGCACCGTCATCGCCGGCCGCGCCGAACCCGGCGCCGAGGTCACCGTGCTGAACGACGGGCAGCCGATCGGTCGGGTGGTGAGCGACGGCCGCGGCGAGTGGGTCCTGGTGCCGGATCGGGCCACGGGGCCGGGCAGCCACGAGCTGAGCCTGTCCGCGCGCCTGCCTGGCGAGGCGGAGCAGACTTCAAAAGAAGTTGTCATGGTGGTGGTGCCGGAGCCGAAAGAGGACATCGCCGGCCGCGCGGCGGCGGAGACCGGCGCGGCGCTGGCGCTGGCGGTGCCGCGCGAAGGCGAGGGCGCGAGCACGGTCCTGCAGGCTCCCTCGGTACCGGCGGAGCAGGGCACGGAACCGGCCGAGGCCTCGGTCGGCCCGGGCAGGCTGGCGATCGAAGCGGTCGAGTATGACGAGGCGGGCAATTTCGTTCTCGGCGGTCGCGGGGCGCCGAACACGAGACTGCAAGCCTATCTGGACAACGAGCCGATCGGCGTCGGCACCGGCGAGGCGTCGGGGCGCTGGCAAGTGGGATCGGAGCGGCCGGTTGGCGCCGGCGAGCACCGCCTAAGGGTCGATGCGATCGACACCTCCGGCCGCGTGGTGGCGCGGGCGGAGACCCAGTTCGCCCGACTGGCGCCGTCCGGCATATCTCCCGGCCAGCGCTTGGTGGTCATCCAGCCGGGCGCCACGCTGTGGCATATCTCCTGGATGTCCTACGGGCACGGCCTTCGCTACGCGGCGATCTACGGCGCCAACCGCGACCAGATCGCCGACCCGGACCTCATCTATCCCGGCCAGGTGTTCGTGGTGCCGGGGGCCGCGGCCGCGAGCGGCGACGAATAGGCCGCCGGGGCGTGGCGGCGACGGTCATGCGGGAAGCGGCGCCGGTGGCAGGCCCGAGCGAGCCGTGGCTCGTCTACGACGGCTATTGCCCGTTCTGCTCCGCCTACGTCCGCCACCTGCGGCTGAAGAAGAGCGTCGGCTTGCGCCTCGTCGATGCGCGGGCCGGCGGGCCCGCGGTCGAGGAATGCCGCGGGTTGGGGTTCGATCTCAACCAGGGCATGGTCCTGAAGATGGCCGGTCGACATTATTACGCGGCCGACAGCCTGCACGCCCTGGCGCTGCTCAGCGGCCGCAGCGATCTGTTCAATCGCGTCGCGGCCGCCGCGTTCTCCTCGAAGCGACGGGCGGCGTTGTTCTACCCCGCGCTCCGCGCCGGCCGCAGGGCCGCGCTGTTCGTCCTCGGTCGCCGCGGCCTGTGAGCCGCTATTTCGCCTGACAGTCGTGATACCAGATGACGGCGCGCGAGAATTGCGCCGGCGCGTAGTCGGGCTGGTTCAACTCTTGCAGCACGCCGATCTCGAAGGTGGCTAGGCGCTTGCCCGGCCCGGCTTGTTCGTTCCACCGCTGGCACAGGTAGCGGCCGTAGTGAAGACGAAGGAACTCGAACTCCGGCTGTGGCAGCTTCTCGAGGAACTTGCGCCACCGTCGGCTGGCGTAGAACTCGTAGTTGTCGGCCGGTTTCTTCCACAGCGGCTCGCCCGACCTTAGGCGATAGACGTCCACGACCTCGCCGTCCTGCAGCACGCCCCGGATCACGTACCAGTTCTCGGCCCGGGCCGGGCGCGGCGCGAACATGCCCCAATACTGGTCGAGACGCAGGAACAGCGACACCTGCCGGATGGGTTCCGGCACCGACCATGAGAGTTGAGGCAGGGTGGCGATGTTCCACAGCACCACCAAGTTCAGCAGCACGTAGCAGGCGCCCTCGCGCAAGAATGTCCGGATCGCGGCCGCCGAGCCATAAGGCGATCCGCCTGAGCCGGCGCGCCGCCGCGCCCAATGGCGGCATGGCTCGGCCGTCCCACACGAACCCCGGGATGAACGGCGTGAGCGCCAGCCAGCTCACCAGCGGGAACAGCTCGATCCGCATGAGGACGAGGAAGCCCAGATGCATCAGGAACAGTCCGGCCAACCCGACGAGCCGCGGAATCGGCTGCAGGAAGGGTAGAAAGAACAGCAGCGGCGCCGCGAACTCGATGGCCAGCACCGAGCGCGTCAGCAGCGTCATTACGCCCGGGAACTCGCGCAGGACGCGGCCGGCCGGCGAGACGAGCGTGTCGAGGTGCAGCGCAAAATAGACCGCCGTGCCGTCCGCTCACCAGTCCGGCGCGGTCTTGAGCAGCGCCGTGAACAGGTAGAGCAGGGCCGTCTGCAGCAAGAGCGCGGCGGACGAGATGGAGCAATGGGCGTTGGCGCCCGGATACCCGTGCGGCCGGATCGACCGGTCGATCGAGAACCGCGCGCCGAGCGGCAGGAGCATTCCCCAGAACAGCAGCATGCGCTGCAGGTGGTCGGAGGCCGAGACGACATACGGGTTGCGGTTCTCCAGCGACAGCAGGAACAACCACGAAAGGACCGTGACGGTGCGGGTGAAGAAGCCGAATACGAGCGCTATCGCCAGCAGCGCGGCGGCGGCGAACAGCAACGCTTGCGCCAGCGTCGATCCGCCGACCGCGTGGAAGGTGAGCGGCGCCGCCGCGCCCCCGATCTCGTAGTACGCGGCGCGGGGCAGAATGCCGAAGTCCGTATAGAAGGAGCGTAGATAAAGCGCGCGGTTGAACAGGTCGGCGAGGATGACGAGGCCCGCAAAGACGCGGAACAGCGCCAGCGTGCGCAGGTCGATGCCGAACAGGAACTTGGCGGAGGCGACGCGGTATAGTTCCGCGGCCGGGAACAGCCTCGAGGGCACCGCTGGCATGGCCGCCGTCTTATACCAAGAGCCTCTGAGATAGACTCGTAGCCCGTCCTTCGAGACGCGCCCCCTCACCCTGAGCCGGCTGACCTCTCCTTCGAGACGGGCCTATGGCCCTCCTCAGGATGAGGTCAGCCGGACGAAGGGCGGGCGCTCCTCAGGACGAGGTTTTGTTCA
>CAYPKW010000042.1:0-20822 GCA_964411425.1 uncultured Rhodospirillaceae bacterium | reverse complement strand
AAGAAACGGGGCTTGGGCGTCTATACCGGCTGGGTCTAAGCCGCGTCGCTTTCGGTGGCGCGGGGGGCGGGTTTCGGCACCGGGCGGCGCAGGAACTCCGGCATGTGGTCGCCGAACGCGGGCACGGGGGCCTCGAGTTCCGTCCGCTCGCGGCGGCGCGGCGCCGGGCTTGGCGCCGGTAGGGCGACGGCCGGGTGGCGCGCGGGCGCCTCGGACCGGCGCCGCTCAGGGCGGCGTTCGCGTTCGCGCGGCGCCGGGTTGGGCGCTGCAAGGGCGGCGGCCGGCTCGCGCGTGGGCGCCTCGGATCGGCGCCGCTCAGGGCGGCGTTCGCGTTCGCGCGGCGCTGGCCTCTCGCCGCGGCCGCCGCGCCGGCGCGGGCGCGCGTCGTAGTCGAGTTCCTTCGACGGCAGGCCGTCGATGTCGACGCGGGGAATCGGCTTGGCGATCAGCTTCTCGATGGCGCCCACGAAACGGCCGTCCTCCGGCGTGGCGAAGGTGAAGGCGCGGCCTTCGCGCCCGGCGCGCGCGGTGCGGCCGATGCGGTGCACGTAGTCCTCGGCGTGGATCGGCACGTCGAAATTGAACACGTGGTCGAGCGCTATGATGTCGAGGCCGCGTGCCGCCACGTCGCTCGCCACCAGGAGTGCCACCTCGCCGCGCCGGAAGCGATCGAGGGTCTCGGTGCGGACCGGCTGCGACATGTCGCCGTGCAGCGCCGCGGCGTCGAGATGGTGCTTCTTGAGCGAGCGGCAGAGCACGTCCACGTCGCGCTTGCGGTTGCAGAAGATGAGGGCGTTGCGCACGCTCTCGGAGCGGATCAAGCGGCGCAGCGCCTCGCGCTTGTCCACCTCCTCCACCACCACCAGGCCTTGCGTGACGGTGGTGGAGGGCGAGGCCGGGGGCGCCACGGACACGTGCTTCGGGTTCATCAGGAAGGCGTCGGCGAGCCGCCGGATCTCCGGCGGCATGGTGGCGCAAAAGAACAGCGTTTGGCGAATCTTCGGCAGCAGCGAAACGATGCGCTCCACGTCGGGAATGAATCCCATGTCGAGCATGCGGTCGGTCTCGTCGATGACCAGGATCTTCACGTCGTTGAGCAGGACCCTGCCGCGCTCGAACAGATCGAGCAGGCGTCCGGGCGTGGCGATGAGGACATCGACGCCGCGGTCCAGGCACTTGACCTGGTCGGCCAAGGATTCGCCGCCGATCAGCAGCGCCATGTCGAGCTTGTGGTATTTGCCGTAGCGCTCGAAGCTGTCGGCCACCTGCGTCGCCAGCTCGCGCGTCGGCTCCAGGATGAGCGAGCGCGGCATGCGCGCCCGCGCCCGGCCGGCGTGCAGGATGTCGATCATCGGCAGCGTGAACGACGCCGTCTTGCCGGTGCCGGTCTGGGCCGAGCCCAGCACGTCGCGGCCCATCAGCACGATGGGAATCGCTTGTTCCTGGATGGGGGTGGGGGTGAGGTATCCTGAATCGGCGACCGCGCGCAGGACTTCGGGGCTAAGCCCAAGATCTGAGAATTCCATGATGTCCGGAACGGGCAAGGATCACGTGAAACGGTGCCGCCGCCCGTCTTTCCGCGGCCCCTTTCACCTGTGCAATATAGGCCGAGTCTCGTGAAAGTCAAATGAACTGCCGGAGGCGCGGCCAAGAAGGCCTCGCTGTTGGCGGCCCGTCCCGGGTCCGTTAGTCTCTGGCAATAGGTCGAAAAGGAGCCATTTCTTGCTGATCGCCCGCGACCGCTCCAGCCTGCTCATCGTCGACGTGCAGGAGAGACTCGCCCCGGCGGTCGACCGGGCCGACGCCGCCATCCGCAACGCCGCCATCCTGATGCAGGCGGCGGGCCGGCTCGCGGTCCCGATGGTGGTCTCGGAGCAGTACCCCGCGGGCCTCGGCCGCACGGTGGCCGAGTTGCTGGCACTGGCGCCCGACGACGCGGTGGTGGAGAAGACGCACTTCTCCTGCGCCGGCGAGCCCGGCCTGCGCCGCCGATTCGAAGGGCTGCAGGCGCTTGGGCGCGACCAAGTGGTGATCTGCGGCATGGAGACGCACGTCTGCGTCTTGCAGACGGCGATCGGCCTCAAGGAGACCGGCTATACCCCCATCGTGGTGGCCGACGCCACCTCCTCGCGCACGCCCGCCAACCGCGAGGCTGGGCTTCTCCGCCTGCGCGAGAACGGGGTCGAGGTGGCGACGACCGAGATGGTGGTCTTCGAGTGGTTGGGCCGGGCCGGCACGCACGAGTTCCGCGAGTTGAGCCGGCTCATCAAGTAGCCGTCAGCAGAACGGGGTCGTGCAGCGGCCCGGGTCGTGGATGCTCTGGTTGGGCGGGAACAGCAGCACCGTGACCTGGCGCATGAAGTCGCGGAACGCGGGGTCGCCGGGATCGCCGATGGCGCCGGTCTCTGCCGACAGATAGCTCAGCGCCCTGTTGCCGCGACAGAATCCCGCCAGCAGGCGGATATCCTTGCCCGGCGAGCCGGCCGCCGCCAATGCCTCGGGGGCCTCCGCGCAGAAGGCGTAGAGGTTGCTGGCCGTCGGGCCGTTGAACACCAGCCGGACGCGGTAGCCGGGCCGCTCCGCGGCCGGGGTGGCCGAGAAATGCACCACGGGGCCGAAATTCGCTCCCTGCATCGCCTCCGCCGCGATGGCCGCGAGCTCGGCCGCCTCGACGGCGAACGGATTGCCGATCACCTCGACCCTGAGGTCGCGGTCGCCGGCCACGGCGTAGCCGACCTCCTGCGTGGTGTAGGAGTCGTCGATCGAGATATGGTGGACAAGCGTGCCGGCGACGGCGGCGGCCGGCCCCGCCACGACCGCGGCTAGCATGAGCGAACGGAACAGAAGGGAATCTCTCGGCCGGGTCATAGGTCGATGTCCCGCACGAGCCTCGCGTTCTCCTGGATGAACGCGAAGCGCAACTCGGGCCGGCGCCCCATCAGGCATTCGACGAGATCGGCGGTCTCACGGGCGGCCGCGCGCTCCGTCGCTTCGTGGCGCCTCGGCATCCGCACCGAGAGCAGCGTGCGGTTGGCCGGATCCATGGTGGTTGCCCGAAGTTGCGCCGCCGGCATCTCGCCCAGGCCCTTGAAGCGCCCGATCTCGACCTTGCCCCGGCCGTTGAACTGCGTCTTGAGCAAGGCCTCCTTGTGGGCGTCGTCGCGAGCATAAAGGGTGTGCCCGCCCTGGCTCAAGCGGTACAGCGGCGGCTGCGCCAGATAGAGATGCCCGCCTTCGATCAGTTCCGGCATCTCGCGGTAGAAGAACGTCATCAGCAGCGAGGCGATGTGCGCGCCGTCCACGTCGGCATCGGTCATCACGATGACGCGCTCGTAGCGCAGGTTCTTCTCGATGTACTTGTCGCGGGTGCCGCAGCCGAGCGCCTGCATGAGGTCGACGAGCTCCTGGTTCGCTTGCAGCTTGTCAGTCGACGCGCTCACTACGTTGAGGATCTTGCCGCGCAGGGGGAGCACCGCCTGGGTCTCGCGGTCGCGCGCCTGCTTGGCCGAGCCGCCCGCCGAATCGCCCTCGACGATGAACAGCTCGGTGCCGCCGGCGGCGCCACGGGCGCAATCGGTGAGCTTGCCGGGCAAGCGCAGCTTGCGGGTCGCCGTCTTGCGTTCCAGCTCGCGGTCCTGGCGGCGGCGCTGGCGATCCTCGGAGATCTCGACCATCCGGTCCATGACATCCCGCGCGCGCTCCGCGTCGGCGGACAGCCAGTGGTCGAAGTGGTCCTTGATCGTGGCTTCCACCAGCCGGCCCGCTTCGGGCGACGACAGGCGTTCCTTGGTCTGCCCCTGGAACTGCGGGTTCTCGATGAAGAGCGAGAGCAGCATCGAGGCGCCGCCCGCGATGTCCTCCGCCGTGACGGCGGCGACCTTACGGTTGCCGACCAGTTCACCGTAGGCCTTGAACGAGCGGGCAAGCCCGGCGCGCAGGCCCGCCTCGTGGCTGCCGCCGTCGGGCGTCGGCACCGTGTTGCAATACGAGTTGATGAACCCCTCGCCATCGGTCGGCCAGGCGACCGCCCACTCGAGCCGGCCCTGGCCGTCGGGAAAATCGGCGCCGCCGTGGAACGGCGCCACGGTCACGGCCTTGCGGCCCTCCAGGCTGGCGTCGAGGAAATCGAGCAGCCCGCGCGGGAAATTAAACGTCTCCTCCGCCGGCGTCGGGTCGTCCTTGCCGATCAGCCTGGGATCGCACGCCCAGCGCACCTCGACGCCCTGGAAGAGATAGGCCTTGGAGCGCGCCATGCGATAGAGCCGGGCCGGCCTGAATGCCGCCGCGGCGAAGATTTGTGGATCGGCGTGGAAGCGCACCGCGGTGCCGCGCCGGTTCGTGGCGCCCTGGCGGCGCAGTTTCGATACCGGTTTCCCGCGCGCGTATTCTTGGGTGAAAAGCTGGCGCTCGCGCGCCACCTCCACGGTGAGCCGGTCGGCGAGCGCGTTGACGACGGACAGCCCGACCCCGTGCAAGCCGCCGGCCGTCTTGTACACCGTGCCGCCGAACTTGCCCCCGGAGTGCAGCGTAGTGAGTATCACCTCAAGCGCCGGCTTCTTGAACTTAGGATGCGGATCGACCGGAATCCCGCGCCCGTTGTCGCGCACGGTAACGAACCCCTCGGCGTCCAGCGCCAGCTCGATGCGGCTGGCGTGGCCGGCCACCGCCTCGTCCATGGCGTTGTCCAGCAACTCCGCCGCCAGGTGGTGCATCCCCCCTTCGTCGGTGCCGCCGATGTACATGCCGGGACGCCGGCGCACCGGCTCCAGCCCTTCGAGGACTTCGATGTCCTTGGCGGAATACCCGGTGGGCCGGCCAGGGAGGCGGTCGAATAGGTCGGGCATGCGGCTAATATAGGGAGCTGTTTTGCGGCGCCGCAAGCTTCATCCTGTAAAGCCCTGGGCATTCGCCGCAACATATTGTATGGCTCGTTCCCGTGGCTCACGCCCCCGAATCACCCCCCAAGGACCGCGAGCCGGCATTGAGGACGGTCGCGATGCCGGCCGATGCCAACGCCAATGGCGACATCTTCGGCGGCTGGCTGCTGGCGCAAATGGACCTGGCGGGCGCGGTGCCGGCGATGCGTCGGGCCAATGGCCGGGTCGCCACGGTGGCTGTGGACGCGATGGCCTTCCATCGCCCGGTGCTGGTGGGCGACGTGGTCAACGTCTATGCCGAGGTGACCGGGGTCGGCCGAACGTCTTTGCGGGTCGAGATCAAGGCCTGGGCGGAGCGCCACGCGACGATCGCGCTCGAGAAAGTGACCGAGGGCGTCTTCACCTATGTCGCCATCGACGAGCGAGGCCGCAAGCGCGCCGTGATGAGGCAAGGCGAGCCGCGCTGAAGGCGCGCGGCAACGGGTCGGGGGCGCGCTTCTCGCCCGCGCCCTCGACGCGCCGTCTCACTCGGATCGACCAGCCGTTACTGCTCGCCGCCGACGCCGTTGTGCCCGCTAGAAGCAGCCTGCGATAGCACAAATGATGAGCGTAAGTCCCACCCCGCCGGCCGTGTAAATGAGCACGTGCTCCCCGGAATCCCATGGTTCACTCGGGTCGCCGTGGAAGCCGAGCGGTCCGGCCAGCGCGGGCAGGGCGTTGACGCCGCCGAAATTCAACGCGACCGCGCCCTCGTCGGTGAACTGGAAATCGACCATCGCCGGCCTGGTCGGGTCGTCGTTGAAGATCAGGGCGTCCTGAGCGAAGGTGACGTCCTCGTCGATCTCGCGGTCCAGGCGGAGCCCGAAGTGCGGGTCGCCGGCCATGCCCAACAACGGTATCGAGTAGTAGACGCTGCCCGCCACCCCGTCATCCGCGGCAGCCGGCGGTAATGTCGCCATCGCGCTCGCCAGCGCGAAGGCGGAACATGTGAGCAACCCCATCAATTTCCGCATGGTCCCCCCCTTGATCTTGCGCGTTGATTCCATCCGCCCTCGTGGGCCGAGAGAGGTCGGCGAACATGCCTCGTGTCCCGCACCCCCCGGAGCGAAGCGATCATTGTAGAGCATATCCCGGTCAATTGGCAACGGCTTGCGCTGCGCCCCGTCCGCCGCCTTTCTTCTCAGAAGCAGCCGGCGATGGCGCAAGTGATAAGGGCACCTGCGACGGCGCCGACGCCGAGGAAAATGTAGTCCTCGGTGGCCTCGTTCTCGCCGCCGTGGAAGCCGAGCGGGCCTACCACGATGGGCGGTGCGTCCATGCCGCCGAACTTGAGGGCGGTCGGGCCGTCGCCGGTGAATTGGAAATCGACCATCGCCGGCCTGACCGCGTCGCCGCCAAAGGTCAAGGCGTCCTGGGCGAAGGTGAAGGCCTGTTCGATTTCGTGGTCCAAGCGGAGCCCGAAATGCGGGTCGCCGGCAATGCCCGAAAACGGTATCGAGTAGTACACGCTGCCTGCCACTCCGTCATCCGCGGCGGCCGGCGACAATGTCGCTATCACGCTCGCCAGCGCGAAGGCCGAGCAGATCGACATTCCCACTGATTTACGCATGAATTCCCCCTTGAAGTTGCGCGTCGATCCCGCCCCCATCGGCCGCGAAACTTCGGCGGGCTTGCCCTCGTGCCGCGGCCCCGGTGCTAGCAGTCCCGCGATACTATCACGGTGAACCGGAAGAGACGAGCGGGCTTTGGCACGTCGCGCCGCGGCGCCGGGCGGGCGAGGGGCCTCACACCGAGTAATACATCTGGAACTCGATCGGGTGGGGCGAGTGCTCGAAGGCGTACACCTCCTCCCACCTCAGCTCGCTGTAGCTGTCGATGAGATCGTCGGTGAACACGTCGCCCTTCTTGAGGAACGCCTTGTCGGCGGCCAAGGAATCGAGCGCCTGGCGCAGCGAGCCGCAGACGGTGGGCACGTTCTTCAGCTCCTCGGGCGGCAGGTCGTACAGGTTCTTGTCCATGGGATCGCCGGGGTGGACCTTGTTCTCGATCCCGTCGATGCCGGCCATCAGCATGGCGGCGTAGGCGAGGTAGGGGTTGGCGGCGGGATCGGGGAACCGCACCTCGACGCGCTTGCCGCCGGGGCTGGCGACGTAGGGGATGCGGCAGGCGGCCGAGCGGTTGCGGGCCGAATAGGCGAGCAGCACCGGCGCCTCGAAGCCGGGGATCAAGCGCTTGTAGCTGTTGGTCGTGGGATTGGTGAAGGCGTTGAGCGCCTTGGCGTGCTTGATGATGCCGCCGATGTAGTACAGCGCCGTCTCCGACAGGTCGGCATACCCGCTGCCGGCGAACAGCGGCTGGCCGCCCTTCCACAGCGACTGGTGCACATGCATGCCGGAGCCGTTGTCGCCCTTCACCGGCTTCGGCATGAAGGTCGCGGTCTTGCCGTAGGAGTGCGCCACGTTGTGCACCACGTACTTGTAGATTTGCATGTTGTCGGCGCAGCGCACCAGGGGGGCGAACTTGATGCCGAGCTCGTGCTGGCTCGGCGCCACCTCGTGGTGGTGCTTCTCGACCGCCACGCCCATGTCGGCGATGACCGTGAGCATCTCGGCCCTTAGATCGCCGCCGGCGTCGACCGGCGGGACCGGGAAGTAGCCGCCCTTGATCGGCGGCCGGTGGCCGTGGTTGCCCTGCTCCATCTTCCTGCCGGAGACGTACGGGCCCTCGTCGGAGTCGAATTCATAGAAGCTGCGGTTCATGCCGACCTCGAAGCGCACGTCGTCGAACACGAAGAACTCGGCCTCCGGCCCGAAGAAGGCGGTGTCGGCGATGCCGGTGCTCTTGAGGTAGGCCTCGGCGTTCTTGGCGACCGAGCGCGGGTCGCGGCCGTAGCTCTGGCCGGTCAGCGGCTCGTACACGTCGCAGAAGACGACGAGCGAAGGCTGCGTGGCGAAGGGATCGAGGGTCGCGGTCGCCAGGTCCGGCATGAGTAGCATGTCGGATTCGTTGATCGCCTTCCAGCCGGCGATCGAGGAGCCGTCGAACATGACCCCTTCGCTCAAAGTTTCCTCGTCCACCGCCTGCACCGCCTGGGCCAGGTGCTGCCACTTGCCGCGCGGGTCGGTGAAGCGGAAATCGACGTACTTCACGTCGCGCTCCTTGATCATGGCGAGAATCTTCTTGGGATCGGACATGCGTTGATTTCCTTGCCGGTTCGGGAGGCCTCAGATCGCCTCGGCGCCGCGCTCGCCGGTACGGATGCGGATCGCCTCGTCGATGGTGCTGACGAAGATCTTGCCGTCGCCGATGCGCCCGGTGCGCGCCGCTTGCTGGATCGCCTCGACGGCGCGCTCGACGAGGTTGTCCTCGAGCACGACCTCGAGCTTCACCTTGGGCAGGAAATCGACCACGTACTCGGCGCCGCGATAGAGCTCGGTGTGGCCCTTCTGGCGGCCGAAGCCCTTGGCCTCGGTCACCGTGATTCCTTTGATTCCAACTTCATGTAGGGCATCCTTCACCTCGTCGAGCTTGAAGGGCTTGATGATGGCCTCGATCTTCTTCATGGCTTCCTGTCTCCAGGGCTCTCGGGAGCGCCCGCTCGCATCCGGGTCAAAGCACGCGGCGTGCCAAGACCCGGAACCGCGAGGATCGGCCGAATACGAGGCGGGGCGGGGGACGGCCGGCCGCGCCCGCTGACTGCCGGTTGGGCAGGATGCCGAAAAAATAGGCGCTGCCCGAAGGCCGCGGCAGCTTACGCCGCCTTGCGGCGCGACAGCCAGTCGCGCATTCGGCTCATGGCGGCGACGATGTTCTCCGTGCTGCTGGCGTAGGAGATGCGCAAGTACCCTTCGCCGTAGGAGCCGAAGCTGGTGCCGGCGATGGCGGCCACGCCGGCGTCCTCCAGCAGCGCCAGCTCCAGCTTCTTGGACGGCAGGCCGGTGCCGCCGATGTTGGGAAAGGCATAGAACGCGCCGCCCGGCTCGACGCAGGACACGCCGGGCAGGTCGTTGAGCTCCTTGACCACGACGCGCCGGCGCTCGTCGAACGTCTGGCGCATCCGCGCCACCGCGTCCTGCGGTCCCTCGAGCGCGGCGATGCCGGCGAATTGCGCGGCCGCGTTGACGCAGGAATGGCAGTTGATGGCAAGCCGGGTCGCCAGCTCGGCCAGATTGCCCGGCCATACCGCGTAGCCGATGCGCCAGCCGGTCATGGCGTAGGTCTTGCTCCAGCCGTCCAGCATGATCACCCGGTCGCGCAGCCCCTCGTAGGACAGCATGGTCACGTGCGGGCGCCCGTCGTAGATGAGCTCGCTGTAAATCTCGTCCGACAGCACGGCCACGTGCGGATGCCGGGCGAGCCCGGCGGCGAGCTTGTCCATCTCCGCCTTGGACGAGGCGCCGCCGGTGGGATTGGCCGGGCTGTTGATGATGAGTAGGCGGGTGCGCGCCGTTATGCGCGCCAGCACCTCCTCGGCGCTGAACGCGAATCCGTCGGCCTCGCGCAGCGGCAGCGGCACCGCCTCGGCCCCGGTGAACTTGATGGCGGACTCGTAAATGGGGAACCCCGGATTGGGGTAGATGATCTCGGCCCCCGGCTCGCCGAACATCAGGATGGCGAAGAACATGGTGACCTTGCCGCCCGGCACCACCACCACCTGGTCGGGTTCGATCGACACGCGGTAGCGTTTCCACAGGTTGGCGGCTACCGCCTGGCGCAGCGGCAGGATGCCGTTCGCCGGCGTATAGCCGTGGTGGCCGTCCCTGAGCGCCTTGCAGGCGGCCTCGACGATGTGCGGCGGGGTCAGGAAGTCGGGCTGGCCGATGCCGAGATTGATGATGCTCTTGCCGGCGGCTTCGAGCGCCTTGGCGCGGGCAAGGACTTCGAATGCGGACTCGGTGCCAAGCCGGCCCATGCCGCTCGCCAAATGCAACATTGTGTCAAGTCTCCCCCGGAACGGACCGATCCATAGTAGGGGCGTCGCCAGGCCCCGAAAAGGGGGCAATCTCTTGACGGTCGATCCGGGCCGGGTCTAAAGAACTGGCGGCGCGGCGGGTGTAGCTCAGTTGGTTAGAGCGCCAGATTGTGGTTCTGGATGTCGCCGGTTCGATCCCGGTCACTCGCCCCACTCGCCGCCCCTTTCGCCGCAAGCAAGATTGCCTCGCGTCCCGGCGCCGGCGCATGATGCTAGTACCGACCTTCACGGATAGGTAGCACGCATGATCGCCGCCCGCAGGATGACCGGCAGGAGCCGACGCGAAGGCGATGCCAGCATCGGCGAGCGTCGGCGACGAACCGGGGGCCTGCGGGCGGCGACCCTCTCGGGCGGCCTGCCGCTGCCGCCGGCGGCGTTGCGAAGGCTTGCCGATGCTGGCATCGGCGGCGCCTTCGCGCCTGGCCGGCGATTGCGGCAGGCCGTCAGGCGTTCCACCTATCCGTGAAGGTCGGTACTAGGGCGCCAACCGCGGCTCCGCCGATGGAACACCAGGCCGTGCTCTTCGCCAACGAGGAATTTTACCGCGCGTTCGCGGCCCGCGACCTTGCGGCCATGGACGCCCTGTGGGCGCAACAGACGCCGGTCGCCTGCATTCACCCAGGCTGGGGAGCGCTCGTGGGGCGCGACGCCGTGATGGCGAGCTGGCAACGCATCATGGCAAGCGGCGGCGCGCCCGGCATTGCCTGCCAGGAACCGCACGCTTTCGTCGCCGGCGACCTTGGTTGGGTCATCTGCTTCGAGAAGGTCACCGATGGCTACCTCATCGCCACCAACCTGTTCGTGCGCGAAGCGCGCGCATGGCGCATGGTCCATCACCAGGCCGGCCCGACGGCCGAGCGCCCGCGCGACACCAGCGCGCCCGCCCCGACCAAACTGCATTGAGCGGCGGCGGTGCTATAGTATGACGGTGCGCGGTTGCATCCTCGCCGCCGTCTGGTTGGCGCTGATCCTCTCGGCGGCGTCGGCCCGGGCCGACTACACGAGCGGCCTGGGGGCGTTCCGGAGCGGCGACTTCGCCGCCGCGTTTGCCGAATGGCATCCATTGGCCGAGGCCGGCGACGCCAAGTCCCAGCACGGTCTCGGGCTGCTATACGAAACGGGGCGCGGCGTGGCCGCCGATCCGAAGGCGGCGGTGAAGTGGTACGAGGCGGCGGCGAAGCAGCGCCTGGCGGCGGCGCAGAACAACCTCGCCCTGCTCTACGCCGAGGGGCGCGGCGTCGTGCGCAATGCCTACCGGGCGGTCGACCTGTGGCGCGAGGCGGCTGAATCGAACTATCCGATGGCGCAATACAATCTCGGGCTGGCCCATTACCGGGGCGCGGGCGTCAACAGGAACTATCGCGAAGCCGTGAAGTGGTTCACGGCAGCCGCCGACCGGCAGGTCGTCGACGCCCAGTACGCGCTGGGCGAGTGCTATCGCCTGGGCCGCGGCGTCAAACGCGATCCGGACGTGGCGCGAAGCTGGTACATGCAGGCGGCCAAGTTCGGGCACACGGACGCGGCGGCCCGGCTGTCGGAGGTGTACGGGGTGAGCGTGCAGGTGACGGGCATGTCGGAGCCCGGCACCATCACGTCGCTGGCGCCGCCGGCGACGAGCGAGGCGACGCTAGGCGACGCGGACGCCGTGCCGCCGGCCGGGGAGGTCTATAGCGTCTGGCTGACCTCGCTGCGCTCGTCGGCCGCCACCGAGCGGTCGTGGCGCGAATTGGTGACCGCCTTTCCGGACCAGTTGGGCGATCTTGCGCTCACGGTCCGCAAGGTCGATCTCGGCAGCGACAAGGGCGTATGGTACCGGCTGTTGGGCGGGCCGCTCGACGATCAGGGGGTGGCCGAGGCGCGGTGCGCCGCGATCAAGACCCGATCGCCGGAGCAGGACTGCGTCGTCGTCAAGAACTGACCGCCGCCCCGCCCCATGACCGGCACGTCGCCATGGAATGCCGCCGCCGTGCTCACCGTGGCGGACATGGCCGCGGCCGAGGCCGCGGCCGTCGCCGCCGGCGCGACCGGAATGACGCTCATGGAGGCGGCCGGCGCCGCCGTGGCAGAGGCCGCGCTTGCCCGCTGGCAGTCCCGCGCGACGGCGGTGCTGTGCGGACCGGGCAACAACGGCGGCGACGGGTTCGTCGCCGCGCGGCTCTTGCGCGAGGCCGGATGGCCGGTGCGCGTCGGCCTGCTCGGATCGCTCGACCGGCTCGCGGGCGACGCGGCGCTGGCGGCGGCGCGGTGGGCGGGTCCAGTGGCGCCCCTCGGCGAGGAGATCTTGGCGGGCGATCCTCTGGTGGTCGATGCCTTGTTCGGGGCCGGGCTCGATCGCCCGCTCGACGGGCCGGCGCGCCAAGCGATTGAAACGGTCAATCAGCGGCGGCTGGACTGTGTCGCCGTCGACGTGCCGAGCGGCGTTGCCGGCGACACTGGGCAGGTGCTAGGCGCGGCGCCGGTGGCCCGGCTCACGGTGACTTTCTTTCGTTGCAAGCCCGGTCATCTGCTGTTTCCCGGCCGCGCTCATGCCGGCGAGACGGTGGTGGCCGACATCGGCATTCCTCAGCGGGTGCTCGACGACATCGCCGTGCGCCAGTTCGAGAACCAGCCGAGTCTGTGGCTGGACGGCTTTCCCTGGCCCGCTTGGAAGGACAACAAGTACACGAGGGGCCATGCCCTGGTCGTCGCCGGACGCGACATGAGTGGGGCGGCGAGACTGGCGGCGCGTGCGGCGCGTCGGGTAGGAGCGGGGTTGGTCACGGTAGCCGCGCCGCCGGAAGTGCTGGCGCTTGTCGCGGCCGAAGCCCCGGGCCTGCTGGTCGAGCCGCTGGGCGAGGCGGTGTTCGGAAATCTTCTGGCGCAGCGGCGGCGCAACGCCGTGCTGGTTGGGCCCGGCGGCGGCCTTACGGCCGCGACCCGCCATTACGTGCTCGCTGCATTGCAGGCGCAAAAGTCTTGCGTGCTGGATGCCGACGCGCTCGGCGCCTTCGCGCGGCAGCCGGACGAGCTGTTTCGCGCCATCCGTTCGCCCTGTCTGTTGACGCCGCACGAGGGCGAGTTCGAGCGTCTGTTCCCGGGGCTGCGGCAGGAGGCCGGCAAGCTGGCCCGGGCTCGCGAAGCCGCGGCCAGGAGCGGCGCCACGGTGCTGCTCAAGGGGGCCGATACGGTGATTGCCGGGCCCGATGGCCGCGCCCTCGTCAACGCCAACGCGCCGCCGGACCTGGCCACCGGGGGCAGCGGCGACGTGCTCGCCGGTTTCGCGCTGGGGTTGCTGGCCCAAGGCATGACGCCGTTCGCGGCGGCGGGCGCGGCGGCATGGCTGCACGGGGCGGCCGCCCAGCGCTTCGGGCCGGGCTTGATCGCCGAGGACATCGTGGAGGCGCTGCCCGCCGCGTTGCGCAACTTGCGAGCCATGACAGGCACGCCGGAGCCGGCCGTTTTTCTGTTGTAGCCAGGGTGTCCGTGCTATACACGCGCGCCCCGATGGGCCAGGCGTCCGGCGCACTTGCGGGCGTGGCGGAATTGGTAGACGCGCCAGATTTAGGTTCTGGTGACGAACGTCGTGGGGGTTCGAGTCCCTCCGCCCGCACCAGGCGTGCGCCGGCGCGACATGAGATAGGTCAGGCCGAGAGCGAGCCATGCAGGTCACCGAGACGGTCGCCGAGGGTCTCAAGCGGGAATACAAGGTGGTCATTCCGGCCGCCGACTTCCGCGCCAAGTTCGACACCCAGCTCAATCAGCTGGGCGACCGGGTGCAGCTCGCGGGCTTTCGGCCCGGCAAGGTGCCGCTCGCCGTCCTGCGCCAGCGCTACGGCAAGTCGGTCATGGGCGAGGTGCTGGAGCGCGCCGTCAGCGAAACCACCGAAAAGCTGGTGAGCGAGCGCGGCCTGCGCCCGGTTGGCCAACCCCGGATCGAGATCACCTCGTTCGCCGACGACGCCGACGTCGAGTACAAGGTGGCCATCGAGGTGATGCCGGACCTGAAACCGATGGATTTCTCGACCATCAAGCTGGCGCGGCCGGTCGTCGATGTGCCGGCGGCCGAGATCCAGCAGGGACTGGAGGTGCTGGCCCAGCGCCGGCGCAGGTTCGAGCCGATCGCCAGCCCGCGGCCGAGCGCCAACGGCGACGTGCTGGTCATCGACTACGATGGGCGCATCGACGGCGAGGAGTTCCCCGGCGGATCGGCGCAAGGCCAACATTTGGAACTGGGGTCGGGCCACTTCATTCCGGGCTTCGAGGAACAGCTTGTCGGCCGCGGCGTCGGTCAGCCGACGGAGGTATCGGTGACTTTTCCCGCCGACTACCCGGCCAAGAATCTGGCGGGCCGAATGGCGGCCTTCGAGGTTAACATCAAGGAGATCCGCGCGGCGATCGTGCCGGCGACCGACGACGAGCTTGCCAAGAGCCTGGGGGCCGCCGACCTCAACGACCTGCGGCGCAAAGTGCTGAAGCAGATCGGTGACGATTACGCGGCCGTCGCGCGTTCCAAACTGAAACGCGACCTGCTGGACGCGCTCGACGCCGGCCACGACTTCCCGCTGCCGCCGAACATGGTGGACGGCGAGTTCGAGGCGATCTGGAAGCAGATCGAACTGGCCCGGGCAAATGGCACGCTCGATGCGGACGACATCGGCAAGACCGACGAGCAGCTCAAGAAGGAATACCGCGATATCGCGGCGCGCCGCGTGCGGCTCGGACTGTTGCTCTCCGAAGTCGGCCGGTTGAACAACATCCAGGTGGCGAACGAGGAATTGCAGCGGGCGGCCCTTGCCGAGGCGCACCGCCATCCCGGCCGGGAGCGCCAGTTTGCCGAGGCCATCCAGAATTCGCCGGCGATATTGACGCAGCTGCGGGCCGCGCTTTACGAGGACAAGGTCGTCGACTTCATCTTGGAACTGGCCCAGGTCGGCGAACGGCATGTGACGCCGGACGAGCTTCGTGGCATGACGGCGCCGGAGAGCCAGGCGGCCGCGCAGCAGCAACCCCAATAGTCGGCGCCCCGCTAGGGGCGACGACCGTGAGGAACATGACGATGAGAAACCCGGCCGAGATCTACGACAACTTCCTGGTGCCGATGGTGGTCGAGCAGACCAACCGGGGCGAGCGCGCCTACGACATCTATTCCCGGCTGCTCAAGGAACGGATCATCTTTCTGGTCGGCCCGATCAACGATGCCGTCGCGAGCGTCGTGTCGGCGCAGTTGCTGTACCTTGAATCGGAGAACCCGAACAAGGACATCTATATGTATGTGAACTCGCCGGGCGGCCTGGTGACCTCGGGTCTGGCGATTTACGACACCATGCAGTACATCCGCCCGGACGTGGCCACCGTGTGCATCGGTTTGGCGGCCTCGATGGGGTCCTTGGTGCTGGCCGCCGGCGCCAAGGGCAAACGGTTCAGCACGCCCAATTCGAAGGTCATGATCCACCAGCCCACCGGCGGTTTCCAGGGCCAGGCGAGCGACATCGAGATCCATGCCAAGGAGATTCTGGCGACGCGCGCCCGGCTGAACCAGATTTACGTGCGCCATACCGGGCAGGACCTGAAGATCATCGAGGACGCGATGGAGCGGGATCGCTTCCTGGTTCCCGACGAGGCCAAAGCCTTCGGCCTGATCGACGCCGTGATGGAGAAGCGCCCGCCCCGCGACGACGCGACCAAGGCGGCGAGTTAGGCGGCGAGCTAGGCGCCTAGTGGATCGAATCCGACATTTGCCTCCCCTTCTTGTCATGCCCGCGCTTGACGCGGGCATCCATCGTGCCGTTGCACTATGGATCGCCGGGTCACGCCCAGCGAAGACACTTCATATTGGGTGGGGACTCATCTGTCGGATCGGATCCACTAGCTAGGCGGCTTAGCCGCGGCCATGCCGCCGACGGGCGGCGGGGGCTTTTTAACGAATTCTTGATTGCCCCCCGGCATAACTCTAAGGTTGACGGGCGATTCGGCCTGTCCCGGGCCCGGATAGCGGACCGCTTCCAGGGGGGGAGGGGCACGGCGCGAAAACTGTTGCGCCGCGGCGGGCTGCGCGGTATGGCGAATCCGGGACGTAACCGACCCATGGCGGGGTTGCCATGAACAAATCCAGCGGCGGCGAGAATAAGAGCACGCTGTACTGCTCGTTCTGCGGCAAGAGCCAGCACGAGGTCCGCAAGCTGATCGCCGGCCCGACGGTATTCATCTGCGATGAATGCGTCGAGCTGTGCATGGACATAATCCGCGAGGAACACAAGACCACGCTGATCAAGTCGCGCGACGGCGTGCCGAGCCCGCGCGACATCTGCAAGGTGCTCGACGACTACGTGATCGGCCAGGACCACGCCAAGCGGGTCCTCTCGGTCGCCGTGCACAACCATTACAAGCGCCTTGCCCATGGCGCCAAGAGCAACGATGTCGAGCTCGCCAAGTCGAACATCCTGCTGGTCGGCCCGACGGGCTGCGGCAAGACGCTGCTGGCGCAGACGCTGGCGCGCATCATCGACGTGCCGTTCACGATGGCCGATGCGACCACCCTCACCGAGGCCGGCTACGTCGGCGAGGACGTGGAGAACATCATCCTCAAGCTGCTGCAGGCGGCCGACTACAACGTCGAGCGGGCGCAGCGCGGCATCGTCTATATCGACGAGGTCGACAAGATCAGCCGCAAGTCGGACAACCCGTCGATCACCCGCGACGTCTCGGGCGAGGGCGTGCAGCAGGCGCTGTTGAAGATCATGGAGGGCACCATCGCCTCGGTGCCGCCGCAGGGCGGGCGCAAGCATCCGCAGCAGGAGTTCCTGCAGGTCGACACCACCAACATCCTGTTCGTTTGCGGCGGCGCGTTCTCGGGCCTCGAGAAGATCATCGCGGCGCGCGGGCGCGGTTCGTCGATCGGCTTCGGGGCGGACGTGCGCGCGCCCGACGAGCGGCTGACGGGCGAGATCCTGCGCGACGTGGAGCCGGAGGACCTGCTGAAATTCGGCCTCATTCCGGAGTTCGTCGGCCGCCTGCCGGTGGTGGCGACGTTGCAGGATCTGGACGAGCCGGCGCTGATCGACATCTTGACCAAGCCCAAGAACGCGCTGATCAAGCAGTATCAGCGGCTGTTCGAGATGGAGGACGTTCGCCTGGAGTTCACCGAGGACGCACTCAAGTGCATCTCGCACAAGGCAGTCCTGCGCAAGGCCGGGGCGCGGGGCTTGCGCTCCATCTTGGAGGGCATACTGCTCCATCCGATGTTCGAGCTGCCGAGCATGGAGGGGGTCGAGGGCATTGCCGTCAACCGCGAAGTCGTCGAGGGTCGCGCCAGCCCGCTCTACATCTACACCGACCGGCGCGAAGGGAGCAGCGCCTAAGGCCGAACCGGCTTGATTTTCGGCCGACCCCTCCCATCTGCTGTAGGGTGAATCGGGTGCGGCCACGAAGGCACCCGAGCCGGTGCGCGATCAATCCGCCAACGACCCAATTGCACGAGGCCACATGACCGATCTTCCGCAAGGCACGCTCTATCCGGTACTGCCGCTGCGCGACATCGTGGTGTTCCCGCACATGATCGTGCCCTTGTTTGTCGGGCGCGAGCGCTCGGTGCGGGCGCTCGAGGACGTCATGAAGGACGACAAGCAGATCCTGCTTGTCACCCAGAAGAACGCCGCCCAGGACGACCCGACCCCGGCCGATATCTACAGCGTCGGCACGGTCGGCACCGTGCTGCAGCTGCTCAAGCTGCCGGATGGCACGGTCAAGGTGCTGGTCGAGGGCGCCGCGCGCGCCCGCATCCTCAAGTACACCGATAACACGCTGTTTTTTGAGGCCCATGCCGAACCGATCCCGGAGGCGGTCCGGGAGGCGGCCCCGGAGGACCGCGAGATCGAGGCGCTGACGCGCACCGTGGTGTCGCAGTTCGAGCAGTACATCAAGCTGAACAAGAAGATTCCGCCCGAGGTGCTGGTCTCCATCAATCAGATCGAGGAGCCGAGCAAGCTCGCCGACACGGTGGCTTCGCACCTGACGCTGAAAATCGCCGAGAAGCAGGAGCTCCTGGAAATCGATTCGGTGAGCCGGCGGCTGGAGCGCGTCTACACCTGCATGGAAAACGAGATCGGCGTGCTGCAGGTGGAAAAGCGCATCCGCAGCCGGGTCAAGCGTCAAATGGAGAAGACCCAGCGCGAGTATTACCTGAACGAGCAGCTCAAGGCGATCCAGAAGGAACTGGGCGAGGGCGAAGAGGGCAAGGACGAGCTGAGCGAGCTTGAGGACCGCATCAAGAAGACCAAGTTCAGCAAGGAAGCGCGCGAGAAGGCGACGGGCGAGTTGAAGAAGCTGCGCTCCATGAGCCCGATGTCGGCCGAGGCCACCGTGGTGCGCAACTACCTCGACTGGCTGCTCGGCATTCCGTGGAAGAAGGCGAGCAAGATCAAGCGCGACATCAAGCTGGCCGAGAAGGTGCTGGACGCTGACCACTACGGCCTCGACAAGGTGAAGGAGCGCATCCTCGAGTACCTCGCGGTGCAGCAGCGCGTGCGCAAGGTGAAGGGGCCGATTCTGTGCCTCGTCGGCGCGCCGGGCGTGGGCAAGACGTCGCTCGGCAGGTCGATCGCCCGCGCCACGGGACGCAACTTCGTGCGCATGTCGTTGGGCGGCGTGCGCGACGAGGCCGAGATTCGCGGCCACCGGCGCACCTACATCGGATCGATGCCGGGCAAGGTGATCCAGGGCATGCGCAAGGCCAAGTCATCGAACCCGCTGTTCCTGCTGGACGAGGTCGACAAGCTCGGCGCCGACTGGCGCGGCGACCCGTCCTCGGCACTCTTGGAGGTGCTCGACCCGGAGCAGAACTCGACGTTCCAGGACCATTACCTGGAGGTCGACTACGACTTGTCGGATGTGATGTTCGTGACTACCGCCAACACGCTCCGGATGCCGCAGCCGCTGTTGGATCGCATGGAGATGATCCGACTGCCCGGTTATACCGAGGATGAGAAGGTGCAGATCGCCATCCGCCACCTCATCCCCAAGCAATTGAAGGAGCATGGGCTGAAGAAGGGCGAGTGGAGGATTTCCGAGGACTCGTTGCGCGAGCTCATCCGCTATTACACGCGCGAAGCCGGGGTGCGCAATCTCGAGCGGGAGATCGCCAACCTGGCCCGCAAGTCGATCAAAGACATTCTGATGAAGAACCTGAAGCGGGTCGCCATCACCCGGCGCAGCGTCGGCAAGTACGGCGGCGTGCGCCGCTTCCGGTACGGCGAGGCGGAGCTCGTGGACATGGTCGGCGTCACCACCGGGCTGGCCTGGACCGAGGTGGGCGGCGAGATCCTGACCATCGAAGCCGTGACGGTGCCGGGCAAGGGCAAGGTGATCACCACCGGCAAGCTCGGCGACGTGATGCGCGAATCGGTGCAGGCGGCGGAAAGTTACGTGAAGTCGCGCAGCATCGAATACGGCATCAAGCCGACGCTGTTCGAGAAGAGGGACATTCACGTCCACGTGCCGGAGGGCGCCACGCCGAAGGACGGGCCGTCGGCAGGCGTGGCGATGGTCGCCTCGATCGTCTCCGTGTTGACCGGCATCCCGGTGCGCCGGCAGGTGGCGATGACCGGTGAGATCACGTTGCGCGGACGGGTGCTGCCGATCGGCGGTCTCAAGGAGAAGCTGCTGGCGGCCTTGCGCGCCGGTGTGAACATCGTGCTGATTCCATCCGAGAACGAGAAGGACCTGGCGGAAATTCCGGACAACGTGAAACGTGGCTTGACGATCGTGCCGGTCGCCACCGTGGACGAGGTGTTGAAGGAAGCGCTGGTTCGGGCGCCGACCCCGATCGAGTGGGTCGAGCCGGCGGAGGTCGAGAAGACGCCGGCGCCGGCCGGCGAGGAGGAACGCGGCATCGTCACCCATTAGCCCCCCGGCGCCGGAGGCTTGGCGGATTGGCCGGGACGGCTGGGAAACTTGGGGATAAACTCGGTTGGGCGATTGACGCGGCTTCGGATGGCACTCTAGACTGACGCTGTCTGGGGCGAATGGCAGTTCATCTCATTGTGCGACTATAGGGGGTGCTCAACGTGAACAAGAACGATCTGATCAACGTCGTCGCTTCGAAGACGGGTTTGTCGAAGGGCGAGGCGACCAAGGCGGTCGATGCCGTGCTCGATGGCGTGACGGCTGCCTTGAAGAAGGAAGGCGAGGTTCGGCTGGTGGGATTCGGCACGTACCTGGTGACAAAACGCGCGGCGTCCATCGGACGCAATCCCCGCACCGGCGAGGCGATCAAGATCCCGGCCTCGAAGCAGGTGAAGTTCAAGGCCGGCAAGGCGCTCAAGGTCGCGGTGAACCGATAGGCCGCGCGGCCGACCGATCGGATGCGCAGGATCGGCCGCCGGGACGGGCGGCCGATTTTGCTTGAGGGGCGCGGCGGCGCCGTTAGAGTCGGTCTGCCGGCGGGCGATTAGCTCAGCTGGAAGAGCGCCTGCTTTACACGCAGGATGTCGGCGGTTCGAGTCCGTCATCGCCCACCAGCCGGCGGCCGGCTTGACTACGCAACGGCGCTGGCCCAGAGCATGATTCGGTCAGATGGAACCGCTCTGCCAGAGCGAATTTCGGCAAGGGTGAGGCAAGGGGCCGCAGGGCATAGCGGGCCTAAGGCCAAGGCCGCTGACGCCGCCCTTGCCGAAAAGCGCCTGGGGCCCCCACGGGGTTTGCCCACGGAGGGCGCCCGCGGCGTCAGAGCGCTTGCCCGATGCCTTGCATCGGGCGGCGCACTCTTCCTGGCGGACCTTGCTTCGCCCGCCGGCCGTCCTTTGCCCTCCGAAGCGGGCTTCGTGAAGGCGGGAGCGGGCTTCGCGAAGGCAGGTCACCGCGCCGCCGCGCAAACAGAGCCGGTTCCATCTGACCGAAATATGCTCTATATAGCCGGCTCCCTCGGTAGAAAGGTCCGCCGGCCGAACGGGGGTGTAGCTCAGTTGGTTAGAGCGCCGGCCTGTCACGCCGGAGGCCGC
>CAYPKW010000041.1:0-20909 GCA_964411425.1 uncultured Rhodospirillaceae bacterium | reverse complement strand
CATGCGGCGCAGCAGCTCCACGTCCTCGGCGAAGCTGCTGTCCACCCGGCTCAGCTCCTCGATCTTGCGCACCGCGTGCATCACCGTGGTGTGGTCGCGGCCGCCGAACTTGCGGCCGATCTCGGGCAGCGAGCGCGTGGTCAGCAGCTTGCACAGATACATGGCGATCTGGCGCGGCCGGGCCACGGCGCGGGCGCGCCGGGCGGAATGCATGTCGGAGAACTTGATGTTGTAGTGCTCGGCGACCCGCTTCTGGATCTCCTCGATGGAGACCCGCCGGTCGCTGGCGCGCAACAGGTCGTGCAGCGCCTCCTGGGTGGTTTCGAGCGTGATCGGCCGGCCGATCCATCGCTCGTCGGCGACCAGTCGGTTGAGCGCCCCCTCGAGCTCGCGCACGTTGCCGGTCACCTTGTGGGCGATGAATTCCAGCACCTTGCCCGGGAGCTCCGCCTTGAGGCGCTCGGCCTTCGCTTGCAGGATGCCGAGCCGCAATTCATAGGTGGTGGGGTGGATGTCGGCCACCAGGCCCCAACCGAGTCGCGAGCGCATGCGCTCCTCGACCCCCTCCAGGTCCGACGGCGACTTGTCGGCCGAGATCACCACCTGCCGATTCTGATCCACCAACGCATTGAAGGTGTGGAACAATTCCTCCTGCGTCGATTCCTTGCCGCTGATGAACTGCACGTCGTCGATCATCAGCACGTCGACCGAGCGGAACTGCTCCTTGAAGGTCATCACGGTCTTGTCGCGCAACGCCCGGATGAAACGGTACATGAACACTTCGGCGGAGAGGTAGATGACCCGGCGCTCGGGCGCGCGTCGCCGGATGTGCCAGGCGATGGCGTGCATCAGGTGGGTCTTGCCGAGGCCGACGCCGCCGTAAAGATACAAGGGGTTGAAGGTGACTTGGCTCGCCTCCGCAATCCGTTGGGCGGCGGTGTAGGCGAGCACGTTCGGCTTGCCGACGACGAAATTGTCGAAGGTAAGCCGGGCGTCGAGCGAGGCGCCGATCTGGTCATCGGGCTCGCCGCGCGCGCCGTTGCCTGCCGCGTCGGGCTTGGCGGTCTCGGCCGCGGGCCGGCGCGCCACGGCCTCCCCGGCGCCCCGCGCCGGTTCGCGCGTGTCGACGATGATCTCGACCGCCTGGATGGACGGATCTTCGCCCCGCCAGAGGTCCTTGAGCCGGTCGGCGTAATGGCCGGCGATCCAGTCCCGCATGAAGCGCGTTGGCACCGCGAGACGGAGTTCAGCGCCGCGCCGGCTCGCCAGCGTCAGCGGCTTCAGCCAGCTGCGAAACGCCGCCTCGCCCAGCTCCTGGCGCAGTTGGCCGCGCACGCGCGCCCACTGTTGGCCGAGCTGGTTGTCGTCCCCCCCCGATGTCATGCGCGAATTCGTCCCCCCCGGCGGCGCTCAGTCTTGCGTCCATGACAGCCCGGCGGCCTGCCATCCGGCGACACGGCCGCGATGGCGCAGGCCATCGTGCGCGCCCTCGAATCCGTCCGCCAGGTTGTAGCAGCGACGATATCCGGCCGCCGTCATCGCCGCCGCCGCGGCACGCGAACGATTGCCGGATCGGCAAATGAAAAAGAGCGGCGCTTCGCGGTCCGGCGCCATGGCGGCCAGCTTGTCGGTGAACCGGGCATCGACCGACATGGTCGGGTAGAGCTGCCACGACAACAGGACGGCACGCTTGCCAAGCGACGATAGATCGGGCACGCCGACGAACGACCACTCGACATCGCAGCGCACGTCGACGAGCACGGCATTGCGTTCCTTCGCCAGCACGTCCCACGCCTCTTTCGATGTCACGTCGCCGGCGTAGGCCATGATCTCACGAAAACCTTCATCGCCGTTCCGAGAACGCGTCGCCTGGAAAATCTCTCGCACGCCCCTCGTCGAATTTTCAGGGCACGCCGGGCGGCTGGCCAGCGGCGCGCCGAGAGCCAGAATTTTATTGCATCGGTTCCGCCGATGCCCAGGATTTGCAAGTAATCTGGTGGGATTTTTACTTGAATCCGGACCTACTCGAAGACCGGCGTTTCCCCCTTCATCCCCCGCGCGGCACTGTACGCGTTTCCGCGCGTCGTTGGCAACATCTCCGCAACCGAATCGCAAAAGAATTTTTCGCGGCGTGACATTCTTGCACGTTCGCGTAGCCACGGCGCGCGGGCCAAGTCTCGCGCGCGCGCGAAGCGCACGGAATCATAATGCACTGACGCGGAAACTTGCCGACGCGAGTGAGCGACGGCTTGCTAAAGCGCTTTGATGCGCGCGGAAAGACGCGACAGCTTGCGCGCCGCGCTGTTGCGATGCAGCGCGCCGCGGTTGACGCCGCGATGAATCTCCGGCTGCGCCTGGCGCAATGCGGTGAGCGCGCGCGTCCGGTCGCCGCTGGCGATCGCAGTCTCGACCTTCTTGATGAAGGTCTTGATGCGGCTCGCGCGCGCGCGATTGATCGCGGCGCGACTCTCGGTCTGACGAATGCGCTTCTGCGCGGACTTGTGATGCGCCATGGCGAGGCTGCCGTTCCAGGGTGGGGGCGGCGTTATAGCACGGCGTCCGCAGCCGTCAAGGCGGGCTCAGCGGTTCTTGAACGCCGGCTTGCGTTTCTCAGCGAAGGCGGCCATGCCCTCCTTCTGGTCCTCGGTGGCGAAGGCCGCATGGAACAGGCGCCGTTCGAACCGGATGCCCTCGGCCAGCGTCGTCTCGTAGGCCCGGTTCACCGCCTCCTTCACCATCATGGCGATCGGCTGCGACATGCCGGCTATCTTGTCGGCCAGCGCCATCGCCTCGTCCATGAGGCGTGCCGCCGGCACGACCCTGGCGACCAGGCCCGAGCGCTCGGCCTCCTCGGCGTCCATCATGCGCCCGGTCAAGCACATCTCCATCGCCTTCGCCTTGCCGACGACGCGGGTCAGCCGCTGGGTGCCGCCCGCGCCGGGCAGCGCGCCGATGGTGATCTCCGGCTGGCCGAAGCGCGCGTTGTCGGCCGCGATGACGATGTCGCACATCATGGCGACCTCGCAGCCGCCGCCCAGTGCGTAACCCGCCACGGCGGCGATCACCGGCTTGCGGCACTGGGCGACGCTCTCCCAGCTGCGCGTGATGAAGTCGCGGCGATAGACGTCGATGAAGTCGCGGTCGCGCATCTCCTTGATGTCGGCCCCGGCGGCGAACGCTTTTTCGCTGCCGGTCAGCACGATGGCGCCGATCTCGTCGGCCGCCTCGAGGTCGTCCAGCGCCTGGCCCAACTCCGCCATCAAGGCATCGCACAACGCATTGAGCGCTTCCGGGCGATGCAACGTGACCAGGCCGACGCGCCCGCGCTTCTCCACGATGATGTGTCGATAGGCCATGCACTGTCCCAGGGATGGATGATGGCGGAAGGTCAGTCGGGCGACAGCGTGAAGCGCACGGTCAGGATATCGCCGGCGAGGAAGTCGAGTTGCAGCGCCTCGCCGTCGCGCCGGAAGCGGCCGGGCCGGTCCATGACCCAGCCGAGCTGCGGCAGCGTATCGCCGTAGAACCGGAGGACATCGTCCTTGCCAACCGCGCCCGCCGCCCAGGCGACGACGATGCGCTCCGTGGAGGCGTCGAAGGCGACCCCGGCGCTTTCCAACTGCGTGAGGCCCGGCATCACCGGCACGTCCTCGACGCCGGCGAGGAAAGCCGCCGGTTCGTCGCCCGCCGCCCATCGTGGCAGGGCCAACGCAAGCGCCGCGGCGAGGGCCACCGGCAACCATCGTGTCATGCTTGCGCTTTTAGCAGTCCGGCGGCCGCCTGTCATGGCCGATCAGCGTTGCCGCAGGCTGCAATAATATGTCGAGCGCCCGGACTGCACGATGCGGCGGATACCGGCCCGGCAGGTGCAGCCGGGGCAACGCTCGCCCTCCCGATCGTAAACCGCCCATTGATGCTGGAAATAGCCGAGCTCGCCGTCGGGCCGCACGTAGTCGCGCATCGACGAGCCGCCGGCGGCGATGGCGGCGCCGAGCACGCGTCGGATCGCGGCGGCGAGGCGCTTGGCACGCTCGCCCTGCACCGACCGGGCGAGCCGGCGCGGCGACAGCCCGGCCCGGAACAACGCCTCGCAGGCGTATATGTTGCCCAGGCCCGCCACCACCCGCTGGTCGAGCAATGCGGATTTGATCGCGGTCCGTTTCCCCTCTAGCCGCCTTGCGAGCAGCGGCCCGTCGAACCCGGGACCGAGCGGCTCCGGTCCGAGCCCGCGCAACAGCTTGTGGCGATCGAGCGAGGCGGCCGCGACGAGGTCCATCGCCCCGAACCGCCTGGCGTCGTTGAAACGAACCGTGGTGCCGTCGTCGGTCTCGACGATTACATGGTCGTGCGGCTCGATGGCGCCGTCGCCCACCAGCATCCGCCCCGACATGCCAAGATGGCAGAGCAGCACGTTGCCGTCGTCCAGATACACCAGGATGTATTTGCCACGCCGGCCGATCCGCGACACGCGCCGGCCGGTAAGGCGGGCGGCGAAGCGCCGCGGCAGCGGAAAGCGCAGGTCCGCGCGCCGCTGCCGGACGGACACGAGGCGCCGGCCCTCCAGGCAGGCCGCCAAGCCGCGGCAGACGGTCTCGACTTCGGGCAGTTCGGGCATGACTCCGGCGCCACGGTAGCGCATGCGCAGGTCGAGGCGCTATGTTCGATGGCATGGCGGAGGAGAACGATACCGCAACCGAGAGCGGGGCCTGGTTCGGCTTCCAGCGCGTCGAGGCCGCGGACAAGACGCGGCTGGTCCGCGACGTGTTCGACGGCGTCGCCGGCCAATACGACCTGATGAACGACCTGATGTCGGGCGGCGTTCATCGCCTATGGAAGCGGACGATGATCGACTGGCTGGCGCCGCGCCCGGGCCATCGTCTGGTCGATGTCGCGGGCGGCACCGGGGACATAGCGTTGCGTTTCATCGAGCGGGCCGGCAAGGGCGCCCGCGTCACCGTGTGCGATCTGACGCCGGCCATGCTGGCGGTCGGGCGCGACCGGGCGATCGACCGCGGCGTTCTGGTGGGCATCGACTGGATCGCCGCCGATGCCGAGGCGCTGCCCATCGCCCGGTGCAGCATGGACGCCTACACTATCGCCTTCGGCCTACGCAACGTGGCGCGGATCGAGCGGGCGCTCGGCGAGGCGTTCCGCGTCTTGCGGCCGGGCGGGCGGTTCATGTGCCTCGAATTCTCCCACGTCGCCTCGCCCCTTCTCGACCGCGCCTACGAGCGCTATTCGTTCCACGTGCTGCCGGCGCTTGGCGCCCTGGTGACCGGGCGGGCCGACGCCTATCGCTATCTGGTCGAGAGCATTCGGCGGTTCCCCCGGCAACAGGAGCTGGCCGAGATGATCGCCGGCGCGGGCCTCGAATTGGTGAAATACCGCAACCTGTCGGGCGGCATCGCCGCGCTCCATTCCGCCTGGCGGCTCTGAATTTCGCACAGCGATGTTCCGGGCGCTGCGTCATTTCTTGCGGCTGCTGGGGATCGCCCGCACGCTGGCGCGTCACGGCGCGCTCGAGCCGCTCGCCGACGCGCTGCAAGGGGCGGGCGCCGCCCCCGTCGTGCTGCTGGCCGCCGGCCTGTTCGCCGGCCGCGGCCGCGCCGTCGGTGGCCGGTCCGGCGAACGGCTGGCGGTGGCGCTGGCCGAGCTGGGGCCCGCCTTCATCAAGCTGGGGCAGATGCTGTCCACGCGCTCCGATCTCCTCGGCGACGAGGCGGCGGCCGACCTGTCGCGCCTGCAGGACCGCCTGGAGCCGTTCGACGGCGCCGCCGCGCGGGCCACGGTCGAGGCCGAACTAGGCCAACCCATCGACGAGCTGTTCGCCGAGTTCTCCGATACGCCGGTCTCCGCCGCCTCGATCGCCCAGGTGCACTACGCCGTGGTGCGCCCGCAGCCGGGCGAGGAGCCGGGCGCGGTCGAAGTGGCGGTCAAGGTCCTGCGCCCCGGCATCGAGCGGGCGTTCGCGCGCGACCTCGATCTCTTGCAGTGGCTGGCCGAGCTCGTCGAACGGACCCAGCCGAAGCTGCGCCGCCTGCGACCGGTGGCGGTGGTGCGGAGTTTCGCCGAGACAGTTCGGCTGGAGATGGACCTGCGGCTCGAGGCGGCGGCGGCGGTCGAGTTGGCCGCCAATTTCGCCGGCGACCCCAGCTACCGGGTGCCGGAGGTGGACTGGCGGCGCACGGCGCGCCGGGTGTTGACCGTGCGCCGGATCGCCGGCGTCCGGCTCGACGACCGCGCGGCCATCATCGCCGCCGGCCTCGACGTCGACGCGGTGCTGACCAGCGCCGCGGCGATCTTCTTCAAGCAGACCTTCCGCGACGGCTATTTCCACGGCGACCAGCACCCCGGCAATATGTTCGTCGACGGCGCGGGCACCATCGGCGCGGTCGATTTCGGCATCATGGGCCGACTCGACCGCAAGACCCGCTATTATCTCGCGGACATGCTGCTGGCATTGCTCGAGCGCGACTACCGGCGGCTCGCCGACATTCATTTCGCCGCCGGCTACGTGCCGGCGCACCACTCGCCGGAGCTGTTCGGCCAAGCCTGTCGGTCGATCGGCGAGCCGATCTTCGGCCGGCCGCTGGCGGAAATCTCGTTCGCCCGGCTGTTGGGCCAGATGTTTCGCCTGGCCGAGAGCTTCGACATGGAGGTTCAGCCCCAGCTTCTGCTGCTGCAGAAGAACATGCTGATGGCGGAAGGGGTGAGCCGGCAGCTCAATCCCGGCCTCAACATATGGACGCTGGCGCGCCCGTTGATCGAGGAATGGATGCGCGTCAACCGAGGCCCCGAGGCGCGGCTGCGCGAGACGTTGGGCGAGCTGGCGCGGCTGGCCGAGCGGCTGCCGGCCCAGCTCGCGACCCTGGAGCGGGCGGCCGCCGCCTTGAGCGAGGGCGCCCGCCCGCGGCTCGAGCCGTCCGGCGGCGGCGGATCACATTGGCCGCTGTGGCTCGCCATCGCGGCGCTGGGCCTGCTGCTCCTCCTCGCCTGAGCGCGGCTTGCACCTACACTCCCCGACCTATAGCCTTGGCGGCGCAGCAATTTCCCCGATGGCCCATGCTGACAGGCAAGCGAATACTGCTGATCGTCGCGGGCGGCATCGCCGCCTACAAGTCGCTCGATCTCATCCGCCGGCTGCGCGAGCGCGGCTCTGCCGTGCGCTGCATCCTCACCGAGGGCGGCGCGCGGTTCGTCACCCCGTTGTCGGTGGCGACGCTTAGCGAGGACAAGGTCTATACCGACCTGTTCTCGCTCACCGACGAGAGCGAGATGGGCCATATCCGGCTGACCCGCGAGGCCGACCTCGTCGTGGTGGCGCCCGCCACCGCCGACATCCTGGCCAAGCTCGCCCAAGGACGGGCCGACGATCTCGCCAGCACGGCGCTGCTTGCCGCCGACAAGCCGGTGATGGTGGCCCCCGCCATGAACCACCGCATGTGGCGTCACCCCGCGACGCGCGAGAACCTGGCGCTGCTCGAACGCCGCGGCGTCCTCCGGGTGGGCCCGGCCGAGGGCGACATGGCGTGCGGCGAGCATGGGCCGGGCCGCATGGCCGAACCCGCCGACATCCTCGCGGCGATCGAGCGCCACTTCGCCGGCGAGGCGCCGCTCGGCGGCCGGCGCGCGCTCGTCACCAGCGGCCCGACCCACGAGGCGATCGACCCGGTGCGCTACCTCGCCAATCGGTCCTCCGGCCGCCAGGGCCACGCGATAGCCGCGGCGCTGGCGCGAGCGGGGGCGAAGACGATCCTGGTGACGGGACCGGTCGGCGAGCCCGACCCGCCCAGCGTCGAGGTGCGGCGCGTGGAGAGCGCCCAGCAGATGCTGGCCGCCTGCCTCGCAGCGCTGCCGGCCGACGTGGCGGTCTGCGCGGCGGCGGTGAGCGATTGGCGCCCGGCGCGGGCCATGACGCGCAAGATCAAGAAAGAATCCGCCCCGCCCAAGTTCGATCTGACCGAGAACCCGGACATCCTCAAGACCCTCGCCAAGGCCGGCAAGCGGCGCCCGCGGCTCCTGATCGGCTTCGCCGCCGAGACGGAGAACCTGGTCGCCAACGCCAAGGCCAAGCGGCGCGCCAAGGGGTGCGACTGGATACTCGCCAACGACGTGTCGCGGCCCGGCGTCTTCGGCGGCGACAAGAACATGATCCGGTTCGTCACCAAGGCCGGGGTGGAGACTTGGCCCGAATTGGGTAAGGCCGAGGTGGCCGAGCGTTTGGTCGAGCGCATCGCCCGCCGACTGGCCAAAGTACCGACTTTCACGGATAGGTAGCACGCATGATCGCCGCCCGCAGGATGACCGGCAGGAGCCGACGCGAAGGCGGTGCCAGCACCGGCGAGCGTCGGCGACGAACCGGGGGCCGGCGGGCGGCGACCCACCGGGCGGCCTGCCGCTGCCGCCGGCGGCGTTGCGAAGGCTTGCCGATGCTGGCATCGGCGGCGCCTTCGCGCCTGGCCGGCGATTGCGGCAGACCGTCAGGCGTACCACCTATCCGTGAAGGTCGGTACTAGCTTGAACGAGATCGTCGTTGCCGTCACCCGGCTGCCGCACGGGGCGGGCCTGCCGCTACCGGCCTACGCCTCGCCCGGCGCCGCAGGCATGGACCTGCTGGCGGCGGTCGAGGGCGAGGTCGTGCTTGGCCCGGGCGACCGCACCCTAGTGCCGACCGGCATCGCGATCGCCTTGCCGCAAGGCTACGAGGCGCAAGTGCGGCCGCGCTCGGGCCTGGCGCTCAAGTTGGGCCTCGCCCTGCTGAACGCGCCGGGCACCGTCGATGCGGACTATCGCGGCGAGATCGGGGTCGTTCTCGCCAATTTCGGCCGCGAACCCTATACGCTGCGGCGCGGGGCGCGGATCGCGCAACTGGTGGTGAGCCCGGTCACCCGCGTCGCCTGGAACGAGACGGCGGAACTGCCGCTGAGCGGGCGCGGCGCCAGTGGGTTCGGCTCCACCGGAGGGTGAGGGACATGGCGCCGAACGAGTTGAGCGAGGAGCAGTTCCATCGCTACGCCCGCCATCTCATTCTCGACGAAGTGGGTGAAGCGGGCCAGGCGCGGCTCCTCTCCTCGCGGGTGCTCGTCGTCGGCGCCGGGGGTCTCGGCGCGCCGTTGCTGCTCTATCTGGCGGCGGCGGGGGTGGGCACGCTCGGCATCGTCGACGACGATACGGTCGAGCTGTCGAACCTGCAGCGCCAGGTGATCCATGCCACCGACCGCGTCGGCGCCGCCAAGACTGCAAGCGCGGCCGAGGGCGTGGCGCGCGTCAATCCCGGCGTAAGAACGGTCCAGCACCCGGTGCGGCTTACGGCGGCGAACGCCGCCGACCTCATCGCCCGATACGACCTAGTGGCCGACGGCAGCGACAACTTCGCCACCAGGTTCCTCGTCAACGACGCGTGTTACTTCGGCAAGAGGACCCTGGTGACCGCGGCCCTGCTGCGCTTCGATGGCCAGATCGCCACGTTCAAGGCTTATCTAGGCCAACCCCACCCCTGCTATCGCTGCCTGTTTCCCGAACCGCCGCCCGCCGACCTCGTGCCGCGCTGCGAGGAGGCGGGCATATTGGGCGCGCTCGCCGGCAGCATGGGCTCGCTGCAGGCGACCGAGGTGCTGAAGGAGTTGCTCGGGCTGGGCGAGAGCCTGTCGGGCAGCCTGCTCGTATACGACGCGTTGGCGACCGCGTTCCGGAAGTTCAAGGTGAACCGCGACCCGAACTGCCAGCTCTGCGGCCCGCGGGCCACCATCAAGGATCTGTCCCCGCACCGATGAGAGGGCGCATTGGCGGCGGCGAGCGTGTCCTGCCTCGAAATTGCCCCTTTGGTGGCATAGCGAAGAGTTGACGAATCTCGTAAGGAACCGGCATGGCCGGCCGATCCCGCGTCTTCCATCGCCGCAGGCCCCGGCGCGTCCTCTGGGCGCTGTTCAAGTGGTCGTTGATCGGCGCCATCTGGACCGGGGTCCTCGCCGTCCTCGGCGTCGGGTGGCTCGCCTACGACCTGCCGGACGTAGGCCGGCTCGCCCATATCGAGCGCCGGCCCGCCGTGACGCTCATTGCCGCGGACGGCTCGCTGCTCGCCACCTATGGCGATCTCTACGGCGAGCCGGTCAACCTACAGCAGTTGCCCGCTTACGTGCCGCAGGCGGTGCTCGCCACCGAGGACCGCCGCTTCTACCGCCACTTCGGCATCGACCCGATCGGGCTGGCACGGGCGGCCTACGTCAACCTGCGTCACTGGCGCATCGCGCAGGGCGGCAGCACCATCACCCAGCAGCTCGCCAAGAACGTGTTCTTGACGCCGGCGCGCACGTTGCGCCGCAAGGGCCAGGAGCTGCTGCTGGCCTGGTGGCTGGAATGGCATTTCACGAAGGAAGAGATCCTGACGCTCTATCTCAATCGGATGTATTTCGGGGCCGGCACCTACGGCATCGACGCCGCGGCGCGCAAGTTCTTCGGCAAGGCCCCTGGGCGGCTGTCGCTTTACGAGGCCGCCATGCTGGCCGGCATGCTGCGGGCGCCCTCGCGCACCAACCCGTTGAGCGACCCCAACTTAGCGGCCGACCGCACCCGGCTCGTGCTCGACGGCATGGCGGCAGCCGGCTACCTGAGCGCGGACCAGGTGGCGCGTGCCGCCGAGGAGAAGGCGGAATCGCGGTTCGCGGCGGTAGCGCCGCTCGGGCAGCACTTCGCCGACTGGGTGCTCGACCAGGTGTCGAGCTACGTCGGCTACAGCGAGCGCGACCTCGTCGTGCTGACCACGCTCGAACCGGCTTGGCAGCGCATCGCCGAGGCGGAGGTGGCGGGCCTGTTGGACCGGGAGGGCGAGACGCTCGGCGCCGAGCAGGCGGCGCTGGTCGCCCTCGAACGCGACGGCGCGGTGCGCGTCATGGTCGGTGGGCGCGACTACCGGCGAAGCCAGTTCAACCGCGCGGCCCAGGCGCTGCGCCAGCCGGGCTCGGCGTTCAAGGTTTTCGTCTATCTCGCCGGCTTCGAGCGGGGCCTCTCGCCCGACGCGGTGTTTTTCGATACGCCGATCTCCGTCGGCGGCTGGCGGCCGGCCAATTTTCAGAACAAGTATTACGGCAACGTCACCCTGCGCGAGGCCTTCGCGCGCTCCCTCAACAGCGTGGCGGTGCAGGTGTCCGAGCGTGCCGGCCGGGCGGCCGTGGTCGAGGCGGCCGGGCGCCTCGGCATCACGTCGCGGCTGGGCTCCGGCCCCAGCATCGCGCTCGGCGCCGACGAGGTGACACTTGTCGATCTCACCGGGGCCTACGGCGTGTTCCTCAACGAGGGCTACGGCGTGTGGCCGCACGGCATCGTCGAGGTTCGCGATAGCGGGGGGACCATGCTCTACCGGCGCGAGGGCTCGGGGCCTGGCCGGCTGGTGCAGGCGCGCCCGCTCGCGGCCATGCTCGACATTCTGTCGGCGACGGTGGCGTGGGGCACCGGCAAGGCGGCCCAACCGGGCCGGCCGGCCGCCGGCAAGACCGGCACCAGCCAGGACTTCCGCGACGCCTGGTTCGTTGGCTTCACCGCCGAACTGGTCGCCGGCGTGTGGCTCGGCAACGACGATGGCCGGCCAATGGCCAAGGTCACCGGTGGCGCGGCGCCGGCGCGGCTGTGGCGGGCATTCATGACGAAGGCGCTGGTGGGCGCTCCGGTGCGCCCCTTGCCGGGCCCGGCCTACCTGCCGCCGGCTTCGGTCAAGGTCGCCAAGGCGGGGCCGCCCGCGGCCTCGGCGGACGGCGGGGGGGCGAACGCGGACTTGCAGAAGGCCCTGGACCGGCTGCGCCGATGACGTTGCCCAAGAATTGCCAAATTTGCCTGGCGTGATAGCCTCTCTTGCTGCCTCGGCCCAAAAACCTGGAGGGACCGCAGATGCGCCTCACCCGATCCGTTGCCGGCCTGTTCGTGCTGGCGCTTTGCCTTCTCGCGGCGCGCCCCGCGACGGCGGCCTCCGACCAGCAGGAGCTGGTCGATACCTCGCGCTATACCTTCGAGCGCATGATCGGCGACACGGGCTTCTCGGAGCTCAAGAACTACGTCAAAGATTCCAAGGCCGTGCTCATCTACCCCAGCCTCATCAAGGGCGGCTTCATCATCGGTGGCGAGGGGGGCACCGGCGTGCTGCTGGTGCGCGATGCCAAACTCGGCTGGAGCCATCCCGCTTTTTATACAATGGCCGCCGGCAGCATCGGTTTGCAGATCGGCGGACAGGTGTCGGAAGTGATCTTCACGGTGATGAGCGAAAAGGCGCTCGACGCCATCCTCGACAACCAGATGAAGTTCGGCGGCGACATCAGCGTGGCGATCGGCCCGGTGGGCCGCGGGCTCGGCGCCGACACCACCACCAACCTGGACGCCGACGTGTACTCCTTCGCCAACACGAAGGGGCTGTTCGGGGGCATCTCCTTCGAAGGCGCCGGAGTCTTGAAGCGCGACTCCTGGAACGAGGAGTATTACGGCGCGGGTGCGACGCCTTACGCCATCGTGATCGAGCGCAAGTTCTCCAACGCCCAGGCGCAGCCGCTGCGCAACGCGCTGGCTCGTTACTAAGAAGCGTCGCGGCGGCCGCGCTGCGATGTCGAAATCGCCGGCCGTCCGCGCCCTTGCCGCCGTCTGCATCGCGCTCGGCCTCGTCCTGGCGGGGTTCGCGGTGTGGCGGCTCGTGGGCGATCGCCCGCCGGCCGCTGTCGGCGCGAGCCTCGTCGGCGGCGCCTTCGAGCTCACCGACCAGAACGGGGTGCCGCGCCGCGACGGCGACTTCCGAGGCCGGTTCATGCTGGTCTTCTTCGGTTACACCTACTGCCCCGACGTCTGCCCGATCGCGCTCGCCACCATGAGCGCCGCGCTCGACGCGCTCGGCGACGAAGCGGCCGAAATCGCGCCGCTGTTCATTACCGTCGATCCGGCGCGCGACACGGTCGAGCGGCTGCATGAGTACGCAACCAACTTTCATCCCCGCCTAGTGGCGCTCACCGGCGGTGGCGAGGCGATCCGGCGCGTGGCCGCCGCCTACCGGGTCTACTACCAGCCGCGGCAGGAGGGCGAGGCCGCTCTCGTCGACCATTCCTCGGCCGTCTATCTCATGGGACCGGACGGCCGTTACCTCACCCATTTCGGGGCCGAGGTCGGGCCGGAGGAGATGGCCCGGACGATAGCGGGCTATCTCTGAGCCGGCGCTACTTCGGCGCCATGACCATGATCATCTGGCGGCCTTCGAGGCGCGGCGACTGCTCGACCTTGGCGAGCTCCTCGAACTCGGCGCGCACCCGCTCCAGCACCTTGAGGCCGAGCTCCTGGTGAACCATCTCGCGGCCCCGGAAACGCATGGTCACCTTGACCTTGTCGCCCTCCCCGAGGAAGCGGTTGATCGCGCGCATCTTGACCGCGTAGTCGTGCGGGTCGATGCCGGGGCGCAGCTTGATCTCCTTGACGTCGATAACCTTCTGCTTCTTGCGCGCCTCGTTCTTGCGCTTCTGCAGCTCGTACTTGAACTTGCCGTAGTCCAGGATCTTGCATACCGGCGGCGCCGCGGTGGGCGAGATCTCGACCAGATCGAGCGTCGCCTCGGCCGCCATCTCCAGCGCTTCCCGGATGTTGACGACGCCGACCATCTCTCCGTCCTCGTTGATGAGCCGGACGGTCGGCGAATTGATTTGACCGTTCACGCGCGGCCCGTCGCGGGACGGCGTGCTATTGACTGTGGGTCTGGCGATCGATCCCTCTCCTTCTGATTGCCGCGGCCGGCCGGGTCAACTGCCCGGCGCCGCCGCCTCCGTGCGCAGTCTATTGACCGCTTCATCCAGCGCAAGGACTTCTTGGCGCTCCTGGCCGAGCCGGCGCACGGCCACCGTGCGGCCCTCGGCCTCGCGCCGGCCCACCACCAGCAGCACCGGCACCTTGGCGAGGCTGTGCTCGCGCACCTTGTAGCCGATCTTCTCGTTGCGCAGGTCGAGCTCGGCCCGCAGCCGGGCGGCGTCGAGCGCCTCTTTCGCCTGCCGGGCGTAGCCGTCCGCGTCGCCGGTGATGGTCGCCACCACGGCCTGCACCGGGGCGAGCCAAAGCGGGAACTTGCCCGCGTAGTTCTCGATCAGCACGCCGATGAAGCGCTCCATCGAGCCCAGGATGGCACGGTGCAGCATCACCGGCCGGTGCCTGGCGCCGTCCTCGCCGACGTAGCTCGCGTCCAGGCGCTCGGGCAGCACGAAATCGACTTGCAACGTGCCGCACTGCCAGTCGCGGCCGATGGCGTCGCGCAGCACGAATTCGAGCTTCGGCCCGTAGAACGCGCCCTCGCCCGGCGCCATCTCGTACGGCAGCCCGGCCGCCTCGACGGCGGCCTTGAGTGCCGCCTCGGCGCGGTCCCAGATGGCGTCCGCGCCGGCGCGCGCCGTCGGCCGGTCGGCGAAGCGCACCCGCACGTCGGTGAACCCCAGATCCCGGTAGATGTCGAGCAATAGAGCGCAGAACAGGGCGCTCTCGCTGGTGATCTGCTGCTCGGTGCAAAAGATGTGCGCGTCGTCCTGGGTGAAGGCGCGCACGCGCATGAGGCCGTGCAACGCGCCCGAGGGCTCGTTGCGGTGGCAGGAGCCGAACTCGGCCATGCGCAACGGCAGGTCGCGGTAGCTCTTGAGGCCCTGGCGGAAGATTTGCACGTGGCAGGGGCAGTTCATCGGCTTCAAGGCCAGCACGCGCTCCTCCGCCTCCGCCGTGAACATGTGCTGGCGGAACTTGTCCCAGTGGCCGGACGCCTCCCACAGCGAGCGGTCGAGGAGCTGCGGCGTGCGCACCTCCAGGTAGCCGGCGCGCTCAAGGCGCCGGCGCATGTATTCCTCGAGCGTGCGATAGAGCGTCCAGCCCTTGGCGTGCCAGAACACGTTGCCGGCCGCCTCCTCCTGCTGGTGGAATAGGCCCATCTCTCGGCCGATGCGCCGGTGGTCGCGCTTCTCGGCCTCCTCGAGCTGTTGGAGATGGCGCTCCAACTGCGCCTCGTCCGCCCAGGCGGTGCCGTAAATGCGCTGCAACTGGGCGTTGCGCGCGTCGCCGCGCCAATAGGCGCCGGCGAGCTTCATCAGCTTGAACGCCTTGCCGAGCCTGCCGGTGGACGGCAGGTGCGGGCCGGTGCACAAATCGACGAAGCTGCCCTGGCGGTAGACGCTGATTTCCTCGCCGTCCGGAATCGCGGCCACGTGCTCGGTCTTGAACCGCTCGCCCTTGGACTCGAAGTAGGCGATGGCAGCGGCGCGCGACCACACCTCGCGGGTAATCGTCTCGTCGCGGTCGACGATCTCGCGCATGCGCGCCTCGATGGCCGGGAATTCCTCCGGCGTGAACGGCTCGCCGCGCGCGAAATCGTAATAGAAGCCGTTCTCGATCGCCGGCCCGAAAGTGATCTGAGTGCCGGGATAGAGTTCCTGGACCGCCTCGGCCATCACGTGCGCCGCGTCGTGGCGCAGCAATTCGAGCGCGGCCGCATCCCGGCGGGTCACGATCTCGACCCTGGCGTCCTCCGCGAGCTGCCTCGCCAGGTCCCGCACCACTCCGTCCACCTTCACCGCCAGCGCCGCCTTGGCGAGCCCGGGGCCGATGGCCGCCGCCAATTCGGCGCCGCTCACCGGGCCGTCGAAGCGGCGTACGCTGCCGTCGGGAAGGGTGAGAGCGACCATCTACAAGCGGAGCCGCAGGACGTTGTCCTCGGGCGGGCGGCGGCTGGTCGGGGGCACGGGCTTCAAGCTACCATGGCGTCGTTGCGGCGGGTCGGCGGCAATCTAGAAGGAATCAAACCGGAGTCAAGGCGGTGCCGCCCGCCGCCGCCGGGTCGGCGGCGCCGGATTCGTCATAAGCGCCCAGCAGTTCGCCGTAGACCTTGAGCGTGGCGTCCAGCATCGCGCTCTTGGAATAGCGTGCCGCCATGTTGGCGATGGCTAGCGGCGCCAGGCGCGCCCGCGTCGTCGACGGCAACTCGAGCGCCTGGGCGATGGCGGCGGCGAGCCGGGCCGGATCGCCGGGCTCGGTCAGCCAGGTCATGTAGCCGCCATCCATCTGCCGGCGCAGGTTGCCGTGGTCGATCGCCACCACGGGACGGCCCATGGCCTGGGCCTCCAGGATGGCGCGCCCCGAGCTCCCCGGCGCGTGCGCGGCCGCTACAACCACATCGGCCAGCATGTAAGCCGCCGGCATGTCCTTGCAGTTGTCGGCGACGTGCATGCGGGCGCCCAGCCGCAGTTTGGCGATGCGCCGTTCGAGCGCGTCGCGGTGGCCGGGATGGCCCACCTCGAAGCCGGCCAGCACGCAGAACAGCTCGCGGTCGGTGAGGCGCGCGATCGCCTCGATCAGGATGTCCTGGCCCTTCTCGGGGGCGAAGCGGCCGGGCAGCATGACCACTGGCACGCCGTCCGGCAGCCGCCACTGATGGGCTAGCTGCACCACGCGCTCGGCGGTGACCCGTTCGGGATCGAAGCGCGCCAGGTCGACGCCGCGCTCTACCAGGCGCAGGCGGGCGCCAGCGCTCGGGTGCTGCACGCGCAGAAAATTGGCGACGAACTCGGACACGGCGATGATGCGGTCGCCCTTGACGAGCGCCTCGCTGTAACGGCGCGCCAAGCTGCCCGAACTGGGGTAGGTGCTGCGGCAGGTGGTGACGAAGAACGAGCCGGTGCGCCGCGCCGCCAGCATGGTGCTCCAGGCGATGGCCGGCGCGTGCACGTGCACGATATCCACCTTGCGCCGCCGCATGACGCGGGCAAGCTGCGCTGCATTGCGATAGATGGCAAAGAGGCCGCGGCCTTCGAGAGATAGGAATATGGGCTTGGCGCCGAGCCGATACACCTCGCCGATGAGCGGCCCGCCGGAAGTCGCCACCAGCGCCGTGGCGCCCGCCTCGGCAACGGCGCCCGCGATCTCGACGGCGTCGCGCTCGACGCCGCCCGGCAGCAGGCGGGGGACGACTTGCAGGACCACCGCCGGCGTCGCTTCCGGCGCCCGGCGGGTGGTGCTAGAAACCTGGGCGCGCGTCCCGCCGGTCTCCGTCACCGCCGCTCCCCGTCGTTCATGGTCACGCCCGAACTCTCCTTCTCCGCCACGCCCGCGATCTTAGCACGCGGGCGTGGGGCGACAATCGCCTACCGCCGGCTCCTCGCGCGGCCGGCGGGCGCGGCGCTCCCTGGCGTCGTCTTCCTTGGCGGATTCAGGTCCGACATGACCGGAACCAAGGCCACGGCCCTCGAGGCGTTCTGCCGCGAGCGCGGCCAGGGCCTGGTTCGATTCGACTACTTCGGGCACGGCGTCTCGTCGGGCGACTTCGGGGACGGCACCATCGCCCGCTGGCGCGACGACGCGCTCGCCGTCCTCGACCGGGCGACCGAAGGGCCGCAGCTCCTGGTGGGATCCAGCATGGGCGGTTGGATCATGCTGCTGGCGGCGCTGGCGAGGCCGGCGCGCGTCGCCGGTCTCGTCGGTGTCGCGGCGGCGCCCGACTTCACAGAGGAGCTGATCTGGCAGGCGCTGGCGCCGGGCGAGCGCGAACGGCTCATGCGCGACGGCACGCTCGTGCGGGAGAGCGCCTACGAGCCGCCCTATCCGATCGCCCGCCGGCTGATCGAGGACGGCCGCGATCATCTTCTGCTGGGCCGGCCCATTCCGATCCGCTGCCCGGTGCGCCTGCTGCACGGCATGGCCGATGCCGAGGTGCCGTGGCGCACGGCCCTCAGGCTGGCGGAACGTCTGGCCGCGAGGGACGTCGCCGTGACGCTCGTCAAGGACGGGGACCACCGCCTGTCGCGCGCGGCCGATCTCGAGCGTCTCATGGCTCTCGTCGAAGAGCTTTCGCGCCGCGCTTCCTGACCGGCCATCACCCGCCCGCGGCCAGGAGCGCCAGCAGGCCGGCGCGATAGTCGGGATATTGCAGCTTGACGCCGAGCTCCCGCTTGATGCGCTCGTTGCGCACCCGCTTGTTGTCGGCATAGAAGCTCCGCGCCATGTCGCCGAGCTGGGCCTGCTCGAAGGGCACCTCCGGCGGTGGCGGCAGGCCGAGCAGGCCGGCGGCGAATTCCACCACCTCGGCGGGCGAGGCGGGCTCGTCGTCGCACAGGTTGTAGGCCGCGCCTGGCGATGGTCTCGCCATGGACGCGCGCAGCACGGCTACGACGTCGTCCACGTGGATGCGGCCGAACACCTGGCCCGGCTTCCGCACGCGCTTGGCGGTACCGCCGCGAACGGCGTCGAGGGCGCTGCGCCCGGGCCCGTAGATGCCGGCCAGCCGGAAGACGTGCACCGGCACGCCGCGCCGGCGCCACAGCGCAAGCCAGCCCGCCTCGGCGGCGGCGCGCCGGCGGCCGCGCTCGCCGGTGGGCCGAAGCTCGCTCGACTCGTCCACCCAGCCGCCGCCGCGGTTGCCATAGACCCCGGTGGTGGAGAAGTAGCCGACCCATGCAAGGCCCGAGGCGCGCGCGATGTCGGCGCCGTGGGCGTCGAGCACCGGATCGCCGGCCGCATCGGGCGGCACGGAGCTCAACAGATGAGTGTCGCCGGCGAGCGCCGCCGGCGCGAGCGGCCGATCGCGGTCGAACGCGAAGGTCTCGAAGCCCTCGGCGGCGAGCGCGCTCAGCTTCGCTTCGCCGCGACAGGTGCCGGCGACCCGCCAGCCCTCCGCCCGCAAGGCCGCGGCCAGCCGCAGGGCGCAGTAACCGAGGCCGAAGCAGAACAGGCGCGAATAGAGGTTCATGGCTCCGCAAGCTTGCAATTCGCCTCCACCGGCGCAAGGGTTCCATGGCGATGGGCATCAAGTGGCATATCCTTTCCGTGGGCCGCGCGGTGGCGATCTGCCTCGCGCTCGCGCCGCAGGCGGCGCATCCGGCGCTCTCCGGCAGCGCGGACGACAAGGCCGCCGAGGAGTTCAGGAACGCGCAGGAATACGAGGATTGCATGACGCTCGCCCGGCGCACGCCCGAGGACGGCTTCGAAAGCGCGCTCGCCTGGGCGGCGCAGGGCGGCGGCGAGGCGGCGCAGCACTGCGCGGCGGTGGCGCAGATCGGGCTCGGCGACTATGCGGGCGCCGCGGTGCGGCTGGAGAAGGCCGGCGGCGCGATGCCGGCGGACCGGGTGGCGCTCGCGGCGGAGTTGCTGGCCCAGGCCGGGCAGGCCTGGTTCATGGCGGGCGAGCTCGAGCGCGCCCACGGGGTGCAGGCGGCGGCGCTGAAGTTGGCGCCGGATAACGTCGATCTGCTGGTGGATCGCGCGTTGACGCGGGCCGCGGCTCAGAACTACTGGGAGGCGATCGACGACCTGAACCGTGCCGCCGAGCTGGCGCCCGAACGGGCCGACATTCTCGTGTACCGGGCAAGCGCCTACCGCTACGTGGACGGCATCGATCTGGCGCGCGAGGACGTCGAGCGGGCGCTCCAGCTCGACCCCGACGATCCGGCCGCGCTCCTGGAGCGCGGTACCATTCGCCGCCTGACCGACGACCCCGAGGGCGCACGCCAGGACTGGCTCAAGGTGGTGACGCAGGCGGCCGGTACGCCCGCGGGCGACGCCGCGCAGGCGAACCTGGAGCGCCTCGATCTCAAGGCGGAGTGAAAGGGAACCGTCGCCCATTCTCCGGCCGGGATGACAGGCCGCGCGGGATTCGTTACAGCAAGGCCATGACGCCGCGAGTGAACCCGCTCATCGCCGCCGTGGCGGCGCCGCCGATCGCCGAGGCGCAGGGCTGGATCAAGGGCCGCCGGTTTCCGGCCGAGCGGCCGCTGATCGACCTCGCCCAGGCGGTGCCGGGATATCCACCGCCCAAGGCGCTGACCGATCATCTGGCGCGCGCGGTGGCGGAGCCGGCAACGGCGCGCTACACCGAGATCGAAGGGATGGGCAACCTGCGCGCGGCTCTCGGCGCCGATCTGTCGGCCGGATACGGCGCCGCCATCGCGTCCGAGCGGGTGCTGATCGCGGCCGGCTGCAACCAGGCGTTCTGCCTGGCGCTCCTGGCGCTCGCCCAGGCCGGCGACGAGGTGATTCTGCCGCTGCCCTACTACTTCAATCACCAGATGTGGCTCGACATGCTGGGGGTGCGGGCGGCGCATCTGCGCTTCCGGCCCGATCGCGCCGGCGTGCCGGACCCGGAGGAGGCGGCCGGGTTGATCGGCCCGCGCACTCGCGCCATCGTGCTGGTGACGCCCAACAACCCGACCGGCGCCGTCTATCCGCCCGACGTCATCGCCGATTTCTACGAACTCGCCAAGTCGCGCGGGCTCGCTCTCGTGATCGACGAGACCTACCGCGACTTCCTGCCGGCCGATGCGCCGCCGCACGGCCTGTTCGCCGACCCGGAGTGGCCGCGAACGCTGGTGCAGCTCTACAGTTTCTCCAAGGTGTTCAGCCTCACCGGTTATCGGGTGGGCTCGATCGTGGCCGGCGAGAGCCTGGTGCGCGAGATCGCCAAGGCGATGGACTGCGTCGCCATCTGCGCGCCGCGCGTCGGGCAGGAGGCGGCGCTCTTCGGACTCACTCATCTCGGAGAGTGGCGGCGCGCCAATACGCTGATGATGCGCGAGCGGCGCTGGGCGCTGCAGGAGGCGCTCGCCCGCAACGATGTCGAGTTCGAGCTGGTGAGCGCCGGCGCCTACTTCGCCTATCTGAGCCATCCCTTCGCCGGCCGGCCGGGGCTAGAGGTCGCCCGCCGGCTCGCCGACCGGCAGAACATCCTGGCGCTGCCAGGCAGCATGTTCGGGCCCGGGCAGGACCGCTACCTGCGCTTCGCCTTCGCCAACGTGGCGGCGGAGACGATGCCCGCCATTGCCCTGCGCCTGGCCGAGGCGTCGCACGGCGGCTGATCCTCTCGCTTCCCGCATGGCAGCCCCGCGTCCGGCCGGCCTGACGGCCGGACCGCCTTCCGCTAGTGTCCGTATCTCCCC
>CAYPKW010000040.1:0-21193 GCA_964411425.1 uncultured Rhodospirillaceae bacterium | reverse complement strand
TCACCGTAATCTGCACTGTCACAGTAATCATGATCGATGAGTGCGAACTCGCCACGCCCTAGGGGAGAAGACCATGCTTGACCTTTTTTCCAGACTGAACCAGGGCATCACTGGCCAGTTCGGCCGCTGTTCGCGCTGCATGCGCACCGCGTTTTTGAGTGCGGCCGGCGCTTCGGTCATAGCAGGCCTTGCGACCGCACTCCTTGCGCCCGCCCTCGCAATCGCGGCCTCGGGAATCGCCGCGGCGCTGACCGCCCTATGGGTCGCCCATGGCTAAATGTTCACGCGCCGCTCCGTACGCGCCACTGCGGTCAGGGCGACTGGCGGCACGATCGCCGAGCAACAGGCCGAATTGTGGCCGCGCCGCCGCGTGCTCGCAGCCTTCGTCCGCACACTGATCTTCAGCGCGATGATCAGCGCCGTCCCGCGCAACGCCTGGGCCCAGGCGTGCGACTGCTACACCGAAACCGACTGCTATTGCCCGCCGGATTTTCCCAACTGCATCTTCAACCCATCAAACGGCGAGGCGATTTGCTGCGGCCCCGACAACGTGGGCTGCGCCGGCCCGACACAAACCTGGTGCTGCCCGCCATACACAAATTGCTACGGCACCGAGGGCCAGTGCTACGAAGGATAAGGTGACACGCCGCTACATACTGTCGCACTACCGTCCCGCCTGCAACGGCCCTTGACTTGGCGTGAAAAAGTTCCTATAAGACGAGTGACTCGGCGGGGCGGCGGCGTGCGTCTTGCCTCGGCTTTCGCGACCGGACGCTGTTTGATATCGTGAAGAACCTTCGGTCGGCCAAAAAAACGGCGCCGTTCCGCGGCAATTCGGGTCGTTCCTCGAAAATCGTATAGTTAGACCATCTCCTTTACGCAAAGCCGCGGCCCCGGGCCGCGCTTGCGGGGCGAGGGGCCGGCCGCTAGACTTCAGATCCGGCCGCGTCGCAACGGGAGAGAACCCTTATGTCCGCCGCTCTCAGCATCGACACATGGAGGGCCGAGGCCGATCGCCTCGACTACCGCACCCAGGCGTTCATCGGCGGGAAATACGTGCCGGCCGCCTCCGGCAAGACCTTCGAGCGGATCAATCCGGCCAACGGCAAGGTGCTCGCCCGCGTCGCCCTGTGCGACAAGGAGGACGTGGACCGCGCCGTCAAGGCGGCGCGCGCGGCCTTCGACAAGGGCACGTGGTCGCGCCTGTCGCCGTCCGAGCGCAAGCGGGTGCTGGCGCGCTTCGCCGACCTCATCGACCGCCACGCGACCGAACTCGCGTTGCTGGAAACCCTCGACATGGGCAAACCCATCCGCGACAGCTCGAAGATCGACATTCCGCTGTCCGCCGGCTGCATCCGCTGGTACGCCGAGGCGGTCGACAAGCTGTACGACGAGATCGCGCCCACCGGGCCGGAAGCGATCTCGCTCATCCGCCGTGAGCCGTTGGGCGTGGTCGCCGCCGTGGTGCCGTGGAACTTCCCGCTGCTGATGGCGTCGTGGAAGATCGGGCCGGCGCTCGCCACCGGCAACAGTCTAGTCTTGAAGCCGGCGGAGCAGTCGCCCTTGACCGCGATCCGCGTCGCCGAACTCGCCGCCGAGGCCGGGTTGCCGGAGGGCGTGTTCAACGTCGTACCCGGTTTCGGCGAGACCGCGGGCCAGGCGCTCGGCCGCCACATGGACGTCGACTGCGTCGCCTTCACCGGCTCGGCCGAGGTCGGCAAGTTCTTCCTCAAGTATTCCGGCGAATCGAACATGAAACGGGTGTCGCTGGAGTGCGGCGGCAAGACGCCCAACATCATCATGGCCGACGCCCCTGACCTCGACGCCGCCGCCACCGCCGCCGCCTGGGGCATCTTCTTCAACCAGGGCGAAGTGTGCAACGCGGGCTCGCGCCTCATCGTCGAGGAGAGCGTCAAGGACCGCGTGGTCGAGAAGATCATGGAGGTGGGCCGGAAACTGCAGCCCGGCGATCCGCTCGACCCCAAGACCGGCATGGGCGCGATTGTGGACAAGGTGCAGCTCGAGCGCGTGCTCGGCTACATCGAAGCCGGCAAGAAGGAGGGCGCGAGGTTGGTCATGGGCGGCGGGCGCGTGCGCGCCGAGACCGGCGGCTACTACGTCGAGCCGACGATCTTCGACAAGGTGGACAATCGCATGACGATCGCCCAGGAGGAGATCTTCGGCCCGGTGCTGTCCACCATCTCCTTCACTGACCCCGAGGAGGCGGTCCGCATCGGCAACGACACGATCTATGGCCTCGCCGCCGCGGTGTGGACCAGGGATATTTCCAAGGCGTTCAAGACGGCGCGGGCCTTGCGCGCCGGCGTGGTGTGGGTCAACTGCTTCGACAACGGCCACATCTCCTCGCCCTTCGGCGGTTTCAAGCAGTCCGGCTTCGGGCGCGACAAGTCGCTGCACGCCATGGAAAAATACACCGAGCTCAAAGCCACCTGGATTCACATCGGCAACTGATCGCACAACAAGGGAGGATCTTATGGACAGGTTCGAGCGCTCGCGCTTGCTCGCGAGATCGGGGTTGGGTCGCCGCCTGTCGCGGCGCGGCCTGCTAAAGAGCGGCGCGATTGTCGCCGCGGGCGCGGCGGCGGGAACGTGGCGCCTCGGCGGCGCGCGGGCGGCGGCGGAGGTCGAGGACCAGCTCAACATGATGGGTTGGGCGGACTACATCAGCCCGGACAACATCGCCGCCTGGGAGACGACGACGGGCGCGAAGCTCGTCTACGACTCCTACGCCAGCAACGACGAGATGTATTCGAAGCTCCAGCTCGCCGGCGGCAACAGCGGCTACGACCTCGGCATGAACACCGACTTCATGATCGCGCTCTTGATCCGGGGCGGCCTCGTCGGCAAGTACGACAAGTCGCTGATTCCGAATGCCGGCAACATCCGGCCGGAGATCGCGCATCCCGAGTTCGACCCGGAAAACGAGTACACGATCCCCAAGTCGTGGGGCTCCGAAGGCTTCATCTACGACAAGAGCGTGATCACGCGCGAGATGAAGACCTGGGGCGATTTCCTGGCCGCTCTCCGCGAGGAGGCAAGCGGCCGCGCCTCGCTCCTGGACGATCCCCTCGCCATCGCGCCCATCTTCTGGTCGAAGGGCGTGTCCTGGAACACCCTGGACGCGGCGGCGCTCAAGGACGCCGAGGCCCAGGTCGAGGAACTGGGCAAGCACATCAGGATCTTCAATTCCTATCCGGTGCAGGACGTGGCCTCCGGGACGGTGATCCTGGCGCAGATCTGGAACGGCAACGCGCGCCAGTCCATCGACCAGTCGAAGAACCCCAACCTGGTTTTCGTCTATCCGGAGCCCATCAGCGAGGCCTGGCTCGACAGCTACCACCTGCCGGTCGGCGGGCAGCACCCGAAGGCGGCGCACTCGTGGGTGAACTTCGTTCTGGATCCCAAGGTGGCGGCGCGGGAGATCACCTACACCGGCTTCCTGTCGCCGGTCACCGGTGCGGAGGCGCACCTCACCGCGGAGGTGGCGAGCGACCCGCTGATCTTCCCGCCGGCCGAGGTCATGAAGCGCGGCGAAACCACCCAGCGCAACGAGACCTACGACCAGCGCATTCAGATTCTGACCAAGTTCAAGGCCGCCGCGGCCTTGTGACTGGCGGCGAGGCTCGGCGCGACCCAACGAACGGTACCGGCGGCCGCGACGCCATGGGCGTCGCTCCCGCCGCACCGCGAGGGCAGAGCTGCGGGCGATGGCGAGCGAGGTCGATCTCGAAGGCGTGACCAAACTGTTCGGCGCCTTCAAGGCGGTGGACGACCTGTCCTTGCAGGTGCGGGCCGGCAGCTTCGTCACGCTGCTCGGCCCCTCGGGCGCCGGCAAGTCGACCGTCTTACGCATGATAGGCGGCTTCGAGCTGCCTGACAGCGGGATGATTCGCATCGGCGGGCGGGACGTGACCGAGTTGCCGCCCTATCGCCGCGACGTGAACACGGTGTTCCAGAGCTACGCGCTCTTTCCGCACATGACGGTGGCGGAGAACGTCGCCTTCGGACTGCGGCAGGACGGCGTGCGCGGGGCCGAGCGCCGGGCGCGGGTCCGGGCGGCGCTCGAAATGGTGCAGCTACTCGATTACGCGCAGCGCAGGCCCGCCCAGCTCTCCGGCGGGCAACAGCAGCGCGTGGCACTGGCGCGCGCCCTCGTGAAGCGCCCGTCGGTATTGCTGCTCGACGAGCCGCTCGCCGCCCTCGACCGCAAGCTGCGCCAGCAGATGCAGGTCGAGTTGAAGCTCCTGCAGCACGAGTTGGGGATCACCTTCATCTTCGTCACCCACGACCAGGAAGAAGCGCTGGCGATGTCGGATACCATCGCGGTCATGCGCGAGGGACGCGTCGATCAGGTGGGCACACCCTCGGAGCTTTACGACCGCCCCCGCACGGCGTTCGTCGCGGGCTTCGTCGGATCGCAGAACTTCTTCGCCGGGCGCATCGAGGATGCTGAGGGACGCCTCACGGCCGACGCCGGCATCGCCATCGAGGCCGCGCGCTGCGCGGAGCATCTCGCGGCCGGCAGCCGCGGCCTCGCCGCGGTCCGGCCCGAATACGTGAGCCTGTCGCGGCGCGAACCGGAGGGCGGCACGAACAAGGTCGAGGGCCAAGTCATCGCCGTCGTCATGTTGGGCGACGCCCTCGAGTACGTCGTCCGCATGGCGAATGGCGGCGAGATCTTCAGCCGGCTTCCACGCAACGCGCCGGAGCGCCCACAGGATGGCGAGCGCGTGTGGGCGTACTGGCCGCGCGAGCACGGCGCCATCTTTCCCTTCGAAGAGATCGCGACCCGCGTTCAGGCGATCGGCCGTCGCCGCGCGAGCGGCGCCGACGCGGAATGAGGGGGCGGTCGGCCCGGTGATGCGAAGACGCCGGCTGCCGCGCTGGTCCATGGCCGGGCCGTCCCTGCTGTGGTGGGGCTTTTTCTTCGTCGTGCCGCTGGTGTGGATCGGCATCTACAGCCTGGGAACGAAGCCGGCGGACCCGGGGGAGGGGCCGGTTTCGCTCGAGACGCTGTCGCTCGGCAACTACGTCATCGCGACCTCGGAGCTATTCCTGCGCGTGTTCTGGGTCACGGTCCGCACGGCGGGGCTTGGCACGCTCGCCTGCGTCGTCGTCGGGTTCCCGGTCGCCTACGCGCTCGCCAACCATGTGCCGGCGCGGTGGCGCGCGGGCCTGATGTTCCTGCTCGTGCTGCCTTACTGGACCAGCTTCCTGTTGCGGACCTTCGCCTGGCGCATCGTCCTCGCACCCGAGGGCCAGCTGTCGCAGGCGCTACAGGCGCTCGGCCTCCTGACGGGGCCGCTGACGATGCTCGACACCAACGCCGCGGTGCAGCTCGGGATCATCTACAACTATCTGCCGCTCATGGTCCTGCCGATCTTCGTCGCCCTCGAACGCATCGACCCGGCGCTCCTGCGCGCCAGCATGGACCTCGGCGCTGGCCCGGTACGGACCTTCCTCGCCGTCACCGTGCCGCTCGCCGCGCCCGGCATTGCGGGCGGCGTCCTCCTCACCTTCATCCTCGCGGCCGGGGATTACGTCGTGCCGGCGATTCTCGGCGGCGCCAAGGGGCTGATGGTGGGCAATCTGGTGGCGACCCAGATCCTGGCGTCGCAGAACCTGCCGGTCGGTGCCGCGATGGCGATCATCCTCATCATGCTGTTGGCGGGCGTCGTGCTCGCGGGCCAGCTGGCGCTCGTCGCGGCGAGGGGCCTCCTGCGCCTCGTGCGCGGCCCGGCGATCTGACGCGAGCGGCCCGAGGAACGGCGATGGCGCAGAGGCGGGGCAAGGCGACACGAATGGCGCTGCGCGGCTGGACGGCGCTCGTCTTCGCCTTTCTGTTCCTGCCGATTCTGGTGGTCGTGGTCTATTCGTTCAACGGCGGTCGGAACCTCTATATCTGGACCGAGTTCTCCACGGATTGGTACATCCGGGCCATCGACAGCCCACGCGTGGTCAGCGCTCTCGCCGTCTCGCTCAAGGCGGCGACCATCAATGCGCTGATCGCGGTCGCGCTCGGCGTGCCGGCCGGCATCGCGCTGGCGCGACGGAAGGGCCGCTGGACCGCGCCGTTCCTGGTACTCCTGTTCGTCATCCTCGGCACGCCCGAGCTCGTTTCGGCAATCGGCCAGATGATCTGGCTCGACCGCCTCGGTCTCTACGACGGATTGCTGCGGCTCGCCGTCGGCCACTCGTTGTTCAACGTGGCGGTCGTGGTCCTCATCGTGCGGGCGCGCGCCGAAGGCCACGATCGCACGCTGGAGGAGGCGGCGGCCGATCTCGGCGCCGTGCCGTGGCGCGCCTTCCTGGAGATCACGCTGCCGCTGATGGCCCCTGCCGTGCTCGCCAGCGTCCTGCTGTCGTTCACGTTCTCCTTCGACGACGTCATCATTTCGCTGTTCGTGCAACGGCCGGGCACCTCGACGCTGCCGGTCTACATCCTGTCGTCCTTCAAGCCGGGCCTCAAAGGCGACGTGGCCGCAATCGTCGTCATCACGCTGGCGGTGAGCCTTGCCGGCGTACTCACGGCGGCTGCGCTGCTGAGGAAAGGGAAAGGGCGCGGCCGCGCCCTCGGCGGGCTCTTCGATTGAGGCTGGCCGCAATCACGGCCCGCCGTATTTCTGGCGCAGCAGCTTCTTGTCGATCTTGCCGACGCTGGTCTTGTCGATCGCCTCGAGGACGAGGACGCGCTCCGGCAGCGCGTAGCGCGGGATGGCGCCGCTGGCGAGGAAGCCTTGCAGATGGGCCTTGACGATCGCCGGAAGGGCCGCGGCGTCTTGTCCCGGCTTCGCCACCACGAGCACCAACGGCCGCTCGCCCCAGCGCTGGTCGGCGACGCCGATCACCGCCGCCTCCGCCACCGCCGGATGCCGCGAGATGAGGCTCTCGAGCTCCAGCGAGGACACCCATTCGCCGCCGGTCTTGATGACGTCCTTGAGGCGGTCCGTGATCTGCAAGTACGCCTCGCCATCCATGTGCGCCACGTCCTGGGTGTGCAGAAAGCCGCCGCGCCACAGGGCTTCGGAGGCGGCCGCGTCGCCGACGTAGCCGAGCGTGGTCCAGGGCGCCCGCACCACGGCCTCGCCGACCGACTTGCCGTCCCACGGCAGGGGCCGCATGTCCGGGTCGACCACCCTGAGGTCCACGAGCGGGATCGGCATCCCGGTCTTGCAGCGCAGCGCGAGGTCGGCCTCGGGTGCCTGCGCCGGCCCCGGCTTCACTTGCGCGAGGGCGAGCACCGGGCAGGTCTCCGACATGCCGTAGCCGGACCAGATGTCGATGCCGCGTTCTTGCGCCCGGCGCGCCAGACCCAATGGCAGCGCCGAGCCGCCGATCACCACCTTCCAGCGCGACAGGTCCACGGCGTCTGCCTCCGGCGCGCCGAGTAGCATCTGGAGGATCGCTGGGACGCAGTGCGAGAAGGTGACGCCTTCCCGGGCGATCAGGCCGAGCAGCGCCGCCGGCTCGTAGCGGCCGGGATAGACCTGCTTCACCCCCATCAGCGTCGCCACGTAGGGCACGCCCCAGGCATGGACGTGGAACATCGGGGTAAGCGGCATGTAGACGTCGCCCGCATGGAAGCGCTGACGCTCGGGCGGCCCGGCGAGCGCCATGCCCGCGGCCAGCGTGTGCAGGACCAGTTGGCGGTGGCTGAACGCCACCGCCTTGGGCAGCCCCGTGGTGCCTGTCGTGTAGAACGTCGTGGCGCGCGCGTTTTCGTCGAAGTCCGGGAAGTCGCGGTCCGCCGCCGCCGCCGCCAGCAGGGCCTCGTACTCGCCGGCGAAACCGGCCGGCGGCGTCGCATCGGCGCCGTCCGCGATCAGCACGAAGCGCTTCAGCCGCTCCAGCCCGCCCTCGATGTCCCGCAGCACCGGAAGGAAGTCCGCGTGCACCAGCAACAGCTCCGCCCGCGAGTGGTTGAGGCAGTATTGGATCTGCTGCGCGCCAAGCCGCACGTTCACCGTCATCAGCACGGCGCCCATCATCGGCACCGCGAAGTAGCATTCGAGGTAGCGGTGGCTGTCCCAGTCCATCACCGCCACTGTCGTGCCCGGGCCGACGCCCTGGCCCGTCAGCGCGTTGGCGAGCCTGCCGAGGCGCCCGCGGAAATCGCGATAGCGGTGGCGCAAGGTCCCGCGATAGACGATCTCCTGGTCGGGCGCCCGCGCCAGCGGCGTGTGCAAGAGCTGCTTCAGCAGGAGGGGATAGGCGTAGGCCGACGGGGTCGGCACGATGAGGTCGATGGTCATCCGGCGCCTTAAGCCACGTCCACCCCGTCCAGCGTCAGCAGCGGCGTGTAGAGTTCGGGCCGGCGGTCGCGGAAGATGCCCCAAGAGGCGCGCATCGCCCGGATGCGGGCGAGGTCGAGGCTGGCCGTCAGCACCGTTTCATCATCGTCGCCGGCCTCGGCGATCATCTCCCCCAACGGCCCGGCGATGAAGGAGGCACCATAGAAGGCGATGGCGCAGCTCTCGCCCTCTTCGCGCCCGACGCGGTTGGATGCCACCAGCGGCGTCATGTTGGCCCCGGCGTGGCCCTGCATGACCCGCTGCCAGTGCTCCCGGCTGTCGAGCTCGGAATCCTGCGGCTCGGAGCCGATCGCGGTCGGGTAAAAAAGAATCTCGGCGCCCTGAAGCGCCATGGTGCGAGCGCATTCCGGGAACCACTGGTCCCAGCAGATGCCGACCCCGATGCGCCCGTGCCTGGTGTCCCAAACGCGAAACCCGGTGTCGCCGGGATTGAAGTAGAACTTCTCCTGATAGCCGCGGCCATCCGGGATGTGCGACTTGCGATAGAGGCCGAGCTGCCGGCCGTCCGCGTCGATCACCATGATCGAGTTGAAATAGGCGTTGTTGGCGCGCTCGAAAAAGCTCACCGGCAGCACCACCTTGAGCTCGGCCGCGAGGCGCCCCATGCGCGCCAGGGTGGGATGGCGGTCGGCCGGGCGCGCCAACTGGAACAATTCCCGCTTCTGGTCCTTGCAGAAATAGGGCGTCTCGAACAGCTCCTGCAGCAGCACGATCTGGGCGCCGTCGCCGGCGGCGCGGCGCACCAGCCGTTCCGCCTTGGCGACGTTGGCGTCGCTGTCGGCGCCGCAGGCGAACTGCGTGGCGGCGACGGTGACAGTGCTCATGGCGCGCCTCGCCGTGACCCCATGTGGGCCGAGACTACAGGGCCGCGGCGCCGCGATGCAAGGACGCCTGGCGTCCGCGTCAGCCGCGCCAGAGCCCGGCGCGCGTGAGTTCGTCCATGCTGGCCTGGATCGACTGGCGCATGATCGCCACCAGCTCGTCGATCTCGTCCCTGGTCATGATGAGCGGCGGCGACAAGACGTTGAGGTGGCCGAGCGGGCGCACGATCAAGCCGCGCTTCTGGCAATGGCGCGCGATGCGGCTGCCGATGTCGGCTTCGGGCGGCAACAGGGCCTTCGTCTGCCTGTCCGCCACCATCTCGACGCACAGCATGAAGTGGCTGCCGCGCACGTCGCCCACGATGGGAAGGTCGTAGAGCGTCCGCAGCCGTTCCATGAAGTAGGGGCCCGTCCGCCGCACGTGGCCGCAGATGTCCTCGCGTTCGATGATCTCGATGTTCTTGAGGCCGGCGGCGCAGCAGACGGCGTGGCCGGAATAGGTGAACCCCTCGGTGAACATGGCGCCCTTGGCCTGCGGCACGCTGATCACGTCGTAGATCTCGTCCGACAGCAGCGTCGCGCTCAAGGGCTGGTAGCCGGAGGTGAGGCCCTTGGCGCAGGTGATGATGTCGGGCTGGCAGTCGAACGCGTCCTTGGAGGCGAACCAGTGGCCGAGGCGCCCGAAGGCGGTCACCACCTCGTCGGCGATGAAGAACACGCCGAATTTCGCGCACACCTCGCGGGCGCGCCGCAGATAGCCGGGCGGAGGTACGATGACGCCGCCCGCCCCCATGATCGGCTCGGCGATGAAGCAGGCGACGTTCTCCGGGTCGAGATCGAGGATCTTGTTCTCGAGCTCCGCCACCTTGGCGTCGGAGAACTCTTCCAGACTCATGCCGTCCGGGCGCCGATAGGGATTGGGGCAGGGCAGGTGATGGATGCCCTCCTCGAGAACGTCGAAGCCGATGCGGTCGAACATGACGCCGGTGACGGAGGCGGTGAGGAGCGTCGAGCCGTGGTAGCCGTCGATGCGCGAGACGATGTGTTTCTTCTTCTTCCGGCCCAGGCGGTTGAAATAGAAGTGGACGATCCGAATCGCGGCGTCGTTGGCCATCGAGCCGCCGTTGCCGTAGAACACGTGGCCGAGCGGGCCCGGCGCCAGCTCCGCGAGCTTGGCCGCCAGCGCGGCGGCGGGCGGCGTCGTCAGGTGGTTGAAGGCGGAGTAGTACGGAATTTGCCGCGCCTGCTCGGCGAGACACAGGGCCATCTCCTCGCGCCCGTAGCCGATGTTGACGCACCACAGGCCGCCGATGCCGTCGATGTAGCGCCGGCCGTCGGCGTCGAAGACGTGGATGCCCTCGCCCCGGACGATGACGTCGGACCCGGTCTCCTTGAACGTGGCGAAGTCGGTCCACGGGTGGATCCAGTGGTCGCGGTCCTTCCGCCAAATGTCCTCGCGGTCATACCGAAGATTGCGCATCTCCGCGCTCCCGTCGCACTATAGTTTCTTCACGTCGGCCAGCGTCAGGTCCAGCGCCCGCCGCGTCAACTCCACGAACTCGTCGATATTCGCCCGCGTCCAGATGAGCGGCGGGGACAAGAGCATCGTGTCGCGAGTGGCGCGCATGATCAGTCCGAGGTAGAGGCAGTGCTCGCGGCAGATCACGCCCACCTTGCCGGGCGGATCGAACAACTGGCGCGGCTGCTTGTTCTTGACCAGCTCGATGGCGCCGATTAATCCCAGGCTGCGCACCTCGCCGACGAGCGGATGGTCGGCCAGCTCGGCGAGGCGCGCGGCAAGATACGGGCCGGTGTCGTCGCTCACCCGCTCGACCAGCTTCTCGTCCTTCAGTATCCGGATGTTCTCGAGCGCCACCGCGCAGCAGACCGGATGGCCGGAATAGGTGTAGCCGTGGCTGAACTCCACCTCCGGGCCCGCCAGCACGTCGGCCACCCGGTCGGCGACCATGACGGCCGACAGCGGCAGGTAGCCGGAGGTGAGCCCCTTGGCCAAGGTCATGAAGTCGGCCTCGATCTTGAAGTAGTCGCTGGCGAACCAGTTGCCGGTGCGCCCGAAACCGCTGATCACCTCGTCGGCGGCGAGAAGAACGTCGTGTTTGGCGCAGATCGACTGGATCTCGGGCCAATAGGTGCGCGGCGGAATGATGACGCCGCCGGCGCCCATGATGGGCTCGCCGATGAAGCAGGCGACGTTGTCGGCGCCGAGCTCGCGGATCTTCGCGTCGAGCGCCGCGGCCGCCTTCAGCCCGAACTCGTCCGGCGCCATCCCGTCGCCGAGCCGGAAATGATAGGGCGGCATCACATGCACGAAGCCGGGCAGCGGCAGGTCGGCCGGCTTGTGCATGTAGTCCATGCCGCCGAGGCTGGCGCCGGCCAGCGTGCTGCCGTGATAGGCGTACTGGCGCGAGATCATGATCTTCTTCGTGGGCCGGCCCTTCAGGTTCCAGTAGTAGCGGACCATCTGCACGATGGTGTCGTTGGCGTCCGAGCCCGACAGCCCGTAGAACACGCGGTTGAGGCCGGCGGGGGCGATCTCGACCAGCGCCTTCGACAGTTCCACGGCGGGCGGCGTCGCGGTCCTGAAGAAGGTATTGTAGTAGGGCAGCTCCAGCATTTGCTTGTAGGCGGCCTCGGCCAGCGACTTGCGGCCGTAGCCGATATTGACGCACCACAGCCCGGCGAAGGCGTCGAGCATGCGCCGGCCCTCGGAATCCCAGACGTAGGTGCCGTCGGCGTGGGTGATGATGCGCGTCCCTTCTTTGGCCAGCGCCGCGTGGTCGGTGAAGGGATGCAGGTGGTGCAGGCGGTCGAGCGCCTGCCATTCGGCGGTCGAATTGCGGACTCTGGTGGCGGTCATTGGTGAATCTCCCGAACCGAATTATTGCGCCCGCGGCCGCGGGGCCGCATCGAAGCGGTCGGGAGCGCGCTATGGGTTGAAGCCGATCCGGGCGCAGAGGATAAGCAGCACCGCCCGGCGCGACTGGCGCGTGCGGTCGGCGCGGCGATGGAAATCCGAGATCATCGAGAGACTCTAGCACGGAATCGGCGCCGGGAAGAAACCTCCTAGACGCGGCCCCAGGGGAATCGCATTTGGCGGATTGCGGCCTCATGGTTCGAGACGGCCGCTGTCGCGGCCTCCTCACCATGAGGCTCGTTGTTGGCTTTCCTCATCTTGAGGAGCGCCCCAAGGGCGCGTCTCGAAAGAGGAGGAAAGCCGATCGCAGTCAAATGCGATAGCCCTAGGCGCGATCCACGGGCATGTCCCGCAGGACCTTGAAGCGGCGCTTCTCCAGTTCCGCCATGAACGGCGCCACGTCGAAATACTCCTCCGGCCCCCAGACGCCCGGTTTCGGCGGCTGGCGGCCGATCAACTGCACGCCGATGGAAAGGCCCATCGAGGTGCCCGGGTCGACGTAGCCGTCATGGGCCGGGTCGGGCGCGCCGACGACGGCGCGGTTCACGGTGCACGGCTTGCCGTCGCGCGTCCCTTGGCCGATCGCCAGATGCAACTCGTGGGCCTCCTGGGCCGGAATCCTGCGCTCGTTGCGCGCCATGTTCCGGCGGATGATCGCATCGAGAAAGGCGGCCGGCTTGATCGCGGCGCCGCCCACCTCCACGGGGTCGTCGAAGTCGCCGAAGCCCGCCTTGACGAGGCCCACCCATGCCTCGTGCTCGCGGCGCGGCAAATGCAGCTTCCAGGTGAACTCGCGGATGCCCTTGTCGCGAATGCCCGCCGCGAAGGGCACGGTCAGCGGCTCGGAATGCTGCGTATGCATGAACTCCGTCCTGCCCCACGGCTCCGGCAGGACGAGAGTTTCGCGGCCGCTTCGTGGCGGCATTTCCTTGAGCCTGCCGTCGATGAACTGCTGCGAAGGGTTGGCATACTCGGCAAGAACGGTGGCGACGTTGTAGGGCGGCACGAGAACCGGGTTCTCGGGGCCGATGATCGTGGCGGCCCAGTAGAGATTGATCTTTTCGATGCGATCCAATCGCTCGGCGACCGCCTTGCACAGCATGTTGGAGATGCCGGGATCGGCGCCGAGCCCCAGCACCGCGGTCACGCCGGCCTTTCTCCAAGCCTCGTGCTCCGCTTTCTGCTTGACGGTAAAAACGCCCATGCCGCCATAGTCCACATAGGTCTTTCGTGCGTCGAGGCAGGCATGAAAGATCGTCATCTGGTGCCCGGCGAAGGTGGGAACGGCATTGATGCAGAGGTCGGCGTCGGCAAGGAGAGCGCCGAGCGCGCGCTCGTCCGCCACGTCGAGAGCGGCTACCCGCAGCCTCGGGTCGGCGAGGCGGGCAACCAGCGCTTGCGCGCGATCGAGCGACGTATCGGCGATCGTCACCTGGCCGATGCCGGACGATAGCGGCGATACGAGGTCGCGCACGGTGCCGCTGCCCATCGCGCCGGCGCCGCCGACAAGCAGGATCCTCATTGGTCGGTGCTAGACATTGAGCAACAGGTGCTCGCGCTCCCAGGAGCTGATGACGCGCTGGTAGGCCTCGAGCTCGGCCTTCTTCACGCCGACGAGGCAGCGGATGAACTTCTCGCCCAATAGCGGGCGGATCGCCTTGCAGCCCTCGAAGCGCTGCAAGGCGTCGTACAGCGTTCGCGGCAGGGTGTGGCGCAGGCGGTACGCGCTGCCCTCGATCTGCTCGGTCGGCTTCAGGCGCTCGACCATGCCGAGATAGCCGCAGGCAAGCGAGACGGCGATGGCGAGATAGGGGTTGGCGTCGGCGCCGGCCAAGCGGTTCTCGATGCGCCGCCCGGCGGGGGCGGACACCGGCACGCGCAGGCCCACGGTCCGGTTGTCCACCGCCCAATGCACGTTGATCGGCGCGTCGGAGTAGGGTTGCAGGCGGCGGTAGGAATTCACGTTGGGCGCCACCAAGGGCATCGCCTGCGGCAGATAGCGTTGCAGCCCGGCGACGTGCGCCCGGAACAGCGCGCTGTCGCGGCCCTGGCGGTCGGCGAACAGGTTGCGCCCGGTGCGCTTGTCCAGCACCGACTGGTGGATGTGCATGGAGCTGCCCGGCTCGTTGGTCAGCGGCTTCGCCATGAACGTCGCGTACACCTTGTGCCGGAGCGCCGCCTGGCGCACCGTGCGCTTGAACAGGAACGCCTGATCGGCGAGGCGCAGCGGGTCGCCGTGATTGAAGTTGATCTCCATCTGCGCCGCGCCCGATTCGTGCGTCAGCGTGTCGATGTCGATCTCCTGCGCCTCGCAGTAGTCGTACACGTCCTCGAAGATCGGGTCGAACTCGTTGACCGCGTCGATGCCGTAGGATTGGCGTCCGGTCTCGGGGCGGCCCGACTGGCCGATGGGCGGCAGCAGCGGCAGGTCGGGATCGGTGTTGACCTGCACCAGGAAGAACTCCAGCTCGGGCGCCACCACCGGGCGCCAGCCGCGCTCGTCGTACAGCGCCAGCACGCGGCGCAGCACTTGGCGCGAGGCGATCTCGACCGGCTCGCCGTTGTTGTAGAAGCAGTCGGAAATCACCTGGGCGGTCGGCTCGGCGTACCAGGGCACCAGGCGCAGCGTGTCGGGGTCGGGTTGCAGCAGCACGTCCACGTCCGCCGGCCCGACCATCAGATCTTCCTCGTCCTCCGGATACTCGCCGGTGACGGTCTGCACGAAGACGCTCTCGGGCAGGCGCAGCGAATGCTCGCGCACGCTCTTGATGAACTTGGCGGCCGGCAGGATCTTGCCGCGCGCGATGCCCGAGATGTCGGCCACCAGGCACTCGACCTCGTTGATCTTGCGTTCCTTGAGCCACTCTGCGATCTCGGTCATGGCACCGGTGCGGGGTTGCGGGCAAAAGGGGTCGGCGGGCCGCGAATGGCTAACACGGCCCCGGAAAGCTTGGCAAGGCGGGGCACCCTGGACGGGGCGTTCCGTGCTATATTGATTCGACCTTTGGGGAGACAGTCACTTGGTTTCAAGCTACACGGTTGGCATGAACCTCGCCGGCAGGTCCGAGCACGTGACGGTGGAGGCGGAGGACGCGCTGATCGCCGCGCTCAAGGCCAAGTCCGCCAGGCCCGCGGCGAAGATCACCTATGTGCGCAAGCGCAACATGCGCGGCGACCGCCGTCACCCGGAGCACGGGCTGGCGGGCAAGGCCGGGTAACGCAGCGAAGGGCGCCATCGAGACGGAAGGGCGGCCGGGCCGCGGCTTGACGGCGCCGGCGGGATCGGCAGGAATGGCGACCCCATCTTCGGCTCCATCGGCCCCTCATGCAATCGAAGCAACCGTCGAGCGAACCGGAGGCGTTCCTGGCGGCCCATCCGGAGGTCTCGATCGTCGAGCTGCCGCGGCGCAAGTTCGAGGCCGTGGTCTCGAACCTCGAATACGAGTGGTACTTGCGGACCGTGTAGCGGACGATGGCAGCGATACCTCATGTCGAGTCCTACTACGCGGCGAGCGGCAACCCGGCGCCCGAGCACCCCGAGCTAGAGGGAGACGTCGAAGCCGACGTATGCGTCGTCGGCGCCGGGTTCACCGGGCTGTCGGCGGCGCTGGAGTTGGCCCTACGCGGCTACCGGGTCGTCGTGCTCGAGGGCGCGCGGGTCGGCTGGGGCGCCTCGGGCCGAAACGGCGGCCAGATTTGCTCCGGCTATTCGCCCGGCATGGACCGCGTCGCCGAGTGGGTAGGCCCGGACGATGCCTTGCGGCTCTGGCGGGTCGCCGAGGAGGCGAAGGACATCATCGCCCTGCGCGTGGCTCGCCATCGCATCGCTTGCGACCTGAAGCCCGGCTACCTGCACGTGGCGGCGAAGCCCCGCCAGATGCACGGCATGCGCGCGGAACTGGAACTCTGGCGCGGCCGGTACGGCTACGCCAAGGCGCGGCTCGTCGAGGTGGCCGAGCTGCGCGACATGCTGGAGACGAGGGCCTATGTCGGCGGCGTCCTCGACACCGGCGCGGGGCATTTGCATCCGCTCAACTATTGCCTGGGGCTTGCCGACGCGGCGCTGCAGGCGGGCGCGCGCATCTTCGAGGGCTCGCGGGCGACGCGGCTCGACACCGGCGCGATGCCGTCGGCCGAGACGGCTGGCGGCCGCGTGCGGGCGAGGTTCCTCGCGCTGTGCGGCAACGCCGACCTCGGCTGGCTGGTGCCGAAGATCCGCCGCAAGATCATGCCGGCCGGCACCTACGTGGCGGCGACGCGGCCGCTCGGTGCCGAGCGGGCGCGCCGCTTGATCCGCGACGACGTGGCGGTGGCGGACGCCAACTTCGTGCTCAACTACTTTCGGCTGTCCGCCGATCATCGCCTGCTGTTCGGCGGGCGCGTGAGCTACTCCACCCTCATGCCGGCCAATCTGCCGGCGGCGATGCGGCGCTCGATGCTGGCCATCTACCCGCAACTCGCCGATGCGCCGTTCGACTACGTATGGGGCGGCAGCGTGGCGATCACCATGGAGCGCACGCCGCATCTCGGCCGGCTCACGCCGACCGTCTTTTTCGCGCACGGGTTCTCGGGCATGGGCGTGGCGCTCAGCGGCGTGGCGGGGCGCATCCTCTCCGAAGCCATCGCCGGCCAGGCCGAGCGGCTCGACCTGTTCGCGCGGCTGCCGCATTCGACGTTTCCCGGCGGCAGATGGCTCAGCACGCCAACGCTGGCGCTCGCCATGGCCTGGTACCGGCTGCGCGACATGCTGTGAAACCGGCCGGCTCGGCGGCGGCGTCAAAGGCCGAGCGCTTCCTCCGCCGGGGTGTATTTCAGCCTGAGGGCGTCGGCGACCGCCTTGTAAGTGACGCGGCCGTCATGCACGTTGAGGCCGTGGCGCAGGTGCTTGTCGTCGGCCAAGGCCCGCCGCCAACCCTTGTTCGCCAGCGCGACCGCGAAGGGCAGCGTCGCGTTGTTGAGCGCGAAGGTCGACGTGCGCGCGACGGCGCCCGGCATGTTGGCGACGCAATAATGCACGATGCCGTCGACGATGTAGGTCGGCTTGGCGTGTGTCGTGGGCCGGCTGGTTTCGAAGCAACCGCCCTGGTCGATGGAAATGTCGACCAGGACCGAGCCGGGGCGCATCCGCTTCAACATTTGGCGGGTCACCAGCTTGGGCGCCGCCGCCCCCGGCACCAGCACGGCGCCGATCACCAGGTCGGCGCCGATCACGTGGCTCTCGATGGCGTCCAGCGTCGCGTAAATCGTGTGCAGCTTGGCGCCGAACTGCTCGTCGAGCCGCTTCAGGCGGCCGAGCGATTTGTCGATCACGGTCACGTGCGCCTCCAAGCCCATGGCCATGCGGGCCGCGTTCGTGCCTGCGACACCGCCGCCGATGATAACGACCCTGGCGGCCGGCACACCGGGCACGCCGCCCAGCAACATGCCGGAGCCGCCGGACGCCTTCTCCAAACAATGGGCCCCGACCTGCACCGCCATGCGCCCGGCCACTTCGCTCATCGGCGCCAGCAGCGGCAGGCCGCCCTGCGCGTCTGTCACCGTCTCGTAGGCGATCGCGGTCGAGCCCGACGCCATCAGGCCCTTGGTCTGTCGGCGGTCGGGCGCCAGGTGCAAATAGGTGAACAGCACCTGTCCCCGGCGCAGCATCCGGCATTCGGCCGGCTGCGGCTCCTTCACCTTGACGATCATGTCGGCCTTGGCGAACACCTCGGCGGCGGCGCGCGCAATGCCGGCGCCGGCGGCCCTGTAGTCGGCGTCGGCGAAGCCGATGCCGGCGCCGGCCTTTGTCTCGACCAGCACCCTATGGCCGTGATGGACGAGTTCCCGTACGCCGGCCGGCACCAGGCCGACGCGGTACTCGTGCGTCTTGATCTCGCTGGGTACCCCGATGAGCATGGAACGCCCCGAAATCGCGCCGCCGGCTAGGCGACTTCCTTCAGCACCTCGCCCAGCGTGCCGACCATCTGGTCGATCTGGTTCTTGGCCACGATCAGCGGCGGCGACAAGGCGATGATGTCGGCGGTGACGCGGATCAGCAGCCCCTTGTCGAAGCATCCGAGGAAGGCTTCGAAGGCCCGCTCGCCGGGTTTGCCCGGGCGCGGCTCCAGCTCGATGCCGGCGATGATGCCGAGGTTACGGACATCGATGACGTTGCGGGTTCCCTTGAGCGAATGCACGGCGTCCTCCCAGTAGCCGGCGAGGCCGCGCGCGCGCTCAAACAGCCCTTCCTCCTTGTACAGGTCGAGGCTGGCAACGGCGGCCGCCGCGGCCACCGGATGGCCGGAATAAGTATAGCCGTGAAACAGCTCGATCGGCCCCTGCGGGTTCTGCATGAAGGCGTCGTAGATGCCCTTGCGCACGAACACCGCGCCCATCGGAATGGTGCCGTTGGTCAGCCCCTTGGCGGTGCTGATGATGTCCGGTAGCACGTCGAAATGGTCGGCGGCGAAGTTGGCGCCGAGCCGCCCGAAGCCGGTAATCACCTCGTCGAAGATCAGCAGTATCCCGTGCTTGTCGCAGATCTCGCGCAGGCGCTTCAGGTAGCCCTGCGGCGGCACGATGACGCCGGTCGAGCAGGCCACCGGCTCGACGATGACGGCGGCGATGTTGGAGGCGTCGTGCAGCGCCACGATGCGCTCCAGTTCGTCGGCCAGCTCGAGGCCCCGGGCCGGCTGGCCGCGGGTAAAGGCGTTCCCGGCGATGTCCAGCGTATGCGGCAGGTGATCGACGCCGTTGAGCAGCGCGCCGAAGAATTTGCGGTTGGCGGCGATGCCGCCGACCGAGATGCCGCCGAAACCCGCCCCGTGGTAGCCCCGCTCGCGCCCGATCAGGCGCTGACGAGTGCCGGCGCCGCGGGCCCGGTGATAGGCGATGGCGATCTTGAGCGCGGTGTCGACAGCTTCGGAGCCCGAATTGGTGAAGAACGCATGATCGAGGTCGCCGGGCAGCAGGGCGGCCAGCCGCCCGGCCAGCTCGAACACCAGGGGATGGCCCATCTGGAACGCCGGCGAATAGTCCATCTTGCCGACCTGGGCGCGCACGGCCTCGACGATCTTGTCCCGGCAATGGCCGGCGTTGACGCACCATAGGCCGGCGGTGCCGTCGAGAATGCGCCGCCCATCGACGGCGGTGTAATGCATGTCCTTGGCGCCGACCAGCAGTCGCGGCTTGCTCTTGAACTGCCGGTTGTTGGTGAACGGCATCCAGTAGGCTTCGAGATTGTTGGGCGAGGGGTCGAACTCGACGACCTTGGCGGTCTGCTGCATGGCCGCGTCTTTCGGTTGGATGTGAAGGTCAAACCACCGTCAGGGTAGCATGGAGACAGGAACCGAGTCCAATTTCGGCCGGGTGCATGGTCAGTCGTTGCGGCCGGTCACCGCGGCTTCGAATTCGTCGCGCGTCATGACCCCGTCGGCGTCGGCGTCGGCCGCCTCGACCACCAGCGCCAGGAACGCGTCGTGCTCCTCGCCGGTCGCCAGGGCGTCCTTGTCGGTGTCGATGGCTTGGAATCGCTTGAGAACGCGTTTCCGCTCGGTCTCGTCGTCGGCCGGAATGCCGCGCAGGTACTCCACGGCGTTGATGGCGCCGTCGCCGTCCACGTCGGCGCGCCGGAACCGCTTGCCGCCGAGCCGACGCATTTCGTCGATGGTGAGCGCGCCGTCGTCGTCGCGGTCGAAGCTGTCGAACCAGCGAAACGCGCTGTCGAGGGTATCATCGGCCGATGCGGGCGAGACGGCGGCGGCCAACAGCAGCAGGAAAAGAATGATCGTCATGTTGGGCGGGGCCCGTTCCTCGCGTCGCCGCGCGAGCGGGCGATCTCGTAAAGCGCCACGGCCGCGGCATTGGACACGTTCAGCTCCTTGATCGGCCCGGAGGTGGGTAGCCGCGCCAGCACGTCGCAGGTCTCGCGGGTGAGCCGGCGCAAACCCTCGCCCTCGGAGCCGAGCACGATCGCGATGGACCCGCTGAGGTCGCATTGCGCCAGGGTCTCGCTCGCTTCCGCCGCCAATCCGACGCACCAGTACCCGGCTCGCTTCAACTCGGCCAGCGCGCGCGCCAGGTTGGCGACCCGAACCAGGGGCACGTGATCGAGGGCGCCGGACGCGGCCTTGGCCAGCACGCCGGTCTCCGGCGCGGCGTGGCGCAGCGTCAGCACGACCGCGGCGGCGCCGAAGGCGGCGGCCGAACGCAGGATCGCCCCGACGTTGTGGGGGTCGGTCACCTGGTCCAGGACCACGATGGGGGCCTGCGGCCGCAAGCCTTGGCACAGTTCGCCGAAATCGACCGGCGCCAGCGGCTCGACTTCCGCCGCCACGCCTTGATGGACGGCGCCTGTCGGCAGCAGGCTTGCAAAAGCGGCCCGCTCGACCGCCGCCGCCGCCGGCGCTCCCGGTTCTCCGGCGAGCCGGCGCACCTCCGGTCCGGCGTCGGCGGCATAGACGAGGCGCCGGATACGCCGGCCAGGGTTGGCCAGCGCCGCCGCCACCGCGTGCGTGCCGTAAAGCCAATAAGTGCCGCCGGGCGCCTGCCGGCGGCGCTCCCGCCGGCGCGGACCGGGCGCCGGCCGATGCTCAAACTTGTTGCGTTTCGGCATATCGGCGGCTACTATACGCACCGATTTCGCTGGCTGCCACCAACGCACTCGTCCCTAGGCGCCGTTTGCCGCAGGGCCGGGGCGCGGATTGCTGCGTTTTCAGTTGACAAGAAGGTTGATGAAAGCATAGTCCGCTGGCTCCGCCGCTGAGCGCCAACTGGCCGTGCGGAGGGGTGCCCGAGTGGCTAAAGGGGACGGGCTGTAAACCCGTTGGCGCACGCCTACGTAGGTTCGAATCCTACCCCCTCCACCAGCGGCACTCCAAGCGCAGCGCAAGACGAATCGGGAGATCGCATCACGTAAACCCAGTCGCGGGTGTAGCTCAGTGGTAGAGCTCCAGCCTTCCAAGCTGGTTATGCGGGTTCGATTCCCGTCACCCGCTCCAGCCCGCGCAACACCGCCGCTTAGGCAAGAACCGATCGGGTTGAACCGACAAGAGAACCAGGAACGGACAGACCATGGCCAAGGCGAGATTCCAGCGGACGAAGCCGCACTGCAACGTGGGCACGAT
>CAYPKW010000039.1:16734-21627 GCA_964411425.1 uncultured Rhodospirillaceae bacterium | reverse complement strand
GCCACCGTGCGCGCCGAGCCGAAGTGGTGCAGCAGCGCCTGCTTGCGCCGCCGGCCGATGCCGGGGACGTCGTCCAAGGGCGAGGCGCCGATCTGCTTCGAGCGCTTGGCGCGGTGGGTCCCGATGGCGAAGCGGTGCGCCTCGTCGCGCAGGCGTTGCAGGAAATAGAGCACCGGGTCCCTGGCCTCGAGCTCGAGCGGCGCGCGGCCCGGCAGCAGGATGCGCTCGCGCCCGGCGTTGCGCTCCGGTCCCTTGGCGATCGCCGCCGCCGCCACGTCGTTGACGCCGAGCTCGGCGAACACCTCGAGGGCGACGTTGAGGTGGCCCTGGCCGCCGTCAATTAGCACCAGGTCGGGCCAACTGCCGCGCGCCCTTTCCGGGTCCTCCTTGAGGGCGCGGGCGAAGCGGCGGGTCAGCACCTCGCGCATCATGGCGTAGTCGTCGCCGCCGGCGGCGCCCTCGACGCCGGCGATGGCGAACTTGCGATAGGCGGCCTTCAGGAAGCCCTCCGGTCCGGCGACGATCATCGCGCCGTAGGCGTGGCGCCCGAGGATGTGGCTGTTGTCGTAGACCTCGATGCGCTCGGGCGCCGCCTCGAGGCCGAGCGCCGCCGCCAGACCGTCCAAGAGGCGGCGCTGCGAGGCATTCTCGGACATGCGCCGCGCCAGCGCCTCGCGCGCGTTCGTGAGTGCGTGGACGATGAGCTTGCGCTTGTCGCCGCGCCGCGGCACCAGGAGGCGCACCGGCCGCCCGGCCTTGAGCGACAGTGCCGCCTCGATCAGCGCCGCCTCGGCGGGCGCCTCGCTCGCCAGCACCAGGCGCGGCGGCGCCTTGTTGTCGTAAAATTGTCCGATGAAGGCGGCGAGCACCTCGGGCGCGCCGAGGTCGCGGTCGTGCACAGGGAAATAGGCCCGGTTGCCGTAGTTGCTGCCGGCGCGGAAGAAGAACACCTGGATGCAGGTCTGGCCGCCGGCCTGGTGCACGGCGATCACGTCGGCGTCGATACCGGCGACGTTGATGTCCTGGTGCGCCTGCACCTGGGTGAGCGCCCGGATGCGGTCGCGGTAGCGCGCGGCCAACTCGAAGTCGAGCGCCTCGCTCGCCTTCTGCATCGCCGCCGCGAGGCGCTCCCGCACGCCGTGCCGGCGGCCGGCGAGGAAGTCGCGCGCCTGGCGCACCAGCTCGGCGTAGTCCTCCCTCCCGATGCGCCCGACGCAAGGGGCCGAGCAGCGCTTGATCTGGTATTGCAGGCAGGGCCGCGTGCGGCTCGCGAACACCGTGTCGGGGCAGGAGCGCAGCAGGAACGCGCGTTGCAGCGTGGCGATCGTCTGGTTCACCGCGCCGGCCGAGGCGAACGGGCCGAAGTAGTCGCCCGGCGTCGTCTGCGCGCCGCGATGCTTGGCGATCCGCGGCGCCCGGTCATCGCCGGTGATCAGGATGTAGGGGAACGACTTGTCGTCGCGCAGCAGCACGTTGTAGCGCGGCGCCATCCGCTTGATCAGGTTGGCTTCGAGGAGAAGCGCCTCGACCTCGGTATGCGTGGTGACCACCTCGAGCGCCGCGGTCTCGCCCACCATGCGCTGAAGCCGCGTCGGCAGCAGGCGCAACCGGGTGTAGCTCGCCACCCGCTTCTTCAGGCTGCGCGCCTTGCCGACATAGAGCGCGTCGCCCGCGCGGTTGAGCATGCGGTAGACGCCGGGGCGCTCCGGCAGCGTCTTTAGCTCGGCCGCGATGAGCGCCCGGCCGCGCAAGGGGCCTGCGCGCGCCGCGCTGAATTCGCCTCCGCCGCGTTCCTTGGACAAGGGCTTCTATCCGCCTCAGCGACCGGGTGCCGCAGTCAAGCAGATATCCACGATTTCTCTGGATATGTCTGTTGACAAGTCCCATGCCCGGGGCGCTGCGGCCCAAGGATTCGGGCATTTTTGCGACAATGCATATATTTTGAGCACGAATATCTAACCTATTGAAATCACGACATTTAGTTTGACAGAGTCGTTACCGAACCGGAAAAGACGCGGAAATCCGCCGATTTTAGGGCTATCCGGCGCCGCGCGAGGGGCCTCGACGCCCGCCTGTGCACAACTCTTCCGTGCCGGCGGTTACCAGCGCGGCCGGCGCCGTTCGATCTCGACGCCGACGCTCTCGGCCTCGGGATAGACATCGAGTTTTTCGACCCGCACCCGGGCGACGAGGGCCCGGCGATCCTCGAGGCACCGGGCGGCAATGCGCTCGGCCAGGGTCTCCACCAGGTTGACGTGGCCGGTGCCGACGACGGCCCGGATACCGGTCACCAGCTCGCCGTAGCACACCACCCGGTCGAGGTCGTCGTTGACTGGGCCGGCCTCGGCCACCGTCAGATCGAGGTTGATGCGGACCCGCTGGCTCGCCACCCGCTCATGCTGGTGCACGCCAACCCTGGCCGACAACACCAGGTCGCGCACGAACACATGCGCCTCGCCCGCGGCCGGCTCGGCGGCGGGGGCGGGGCTTACCAGCCTAGGCTTCGGATCGGACTTGGCTCTGGTCATGACGGCTCGCCGCGAGAGGCGGGGATTATCGCCCCGCAGCCGGTGCGAGGCAACACCGCCTCACTCGCGGGCGATGGCACCGGGGACCGCCCAGCCCAGGTGCTGCCCGCCGTCCAGCGCGATCATCTGCCCGGTCATGGCCGGAGCCGACAGGATGAAGCGAAGCGCGGCGCATATCTCCTCCGGCGTGGTGCCGCGGCCGAGCGGCATGGCGGCGCATTGGCGGGCGAACTGCTCCGCCGTCTGGCGCGGGCTGGGCAGCGTCGGGCCGGGGCCGATGGCGTTCACCCGGATGCGCGGGGCCAACGCGAGCGCGAGCGTCCGGGTGAGCGCCCACAGGCCCACCTTGGACACGGTGTAGGACAGGAAGTACGGCGTAGGATTCCACACCCGCTGGTCCAGGAGGTTGACGATGTTGCCGTCCGTCTCCGGCGGCAACTGGCGGGCGAAGGCCTGCGAAAGTACCAGCGGCGTCCTGAGGTTCGTCTCCATGTGCGCGTCCCAGGAAGCCCGCGTCACAGTGTCGATGCGGTCGTTGTCGAACGCCGAGGCGTTGTTGACGAGGCAGGTGAGGGGCCCCAACGCCTCCGTCGCGCGCCGCACCAGAGCGTCGGTCTCGGCCTCGCGGGCGAGATCGGCTTGCAGCGTCGTGGCGCGCCCGCCGGCGCGCGCGATCTCGGCCACCGTCGCCTCTGCCTCGGCGCGGCTCTGCCGGTAATGCACGGCGACCGCCCAGCCGGCCCGCGCAAAATCGAGCGCGATCGCCCGCCCGATGCGCTTGGCGGCGCCGGTGACGAGAACGGCGCCGAGAGGGCCGACGGTGGAGAGCGCCATGGCGCCAGGATGCGCGGCCGGGTCGGCCGGCGCAAGGCCGGCGGCGGTCGCCGAACCCGGACGGGAAGAGCCGGAGCGTCCGCATGGCGAGGCCGATGGCGGGCCGCGATAAGGGCCGTTTGACACGCCGCCGCCAGGCGATACAATTCGACAATGAGCAAGAATGGGGGTGGATCATGATGCGACCAATCTTATTGGGAGGGCTTCTCGTCGCGTTGATGGGATGCGCCGGGAGCTCTCAACCGTTCGTCTACGAGCCCTTGGTCGACACCGCGCGTCCGGGCTTCAATCAACAGCAGTATCTCGTGGACCTGCAGCAGTGCCGGCAGTACGCCGACCAGCAGAACGTGGCGGGAGGTGCCGCCGTGGGCACCCTGGGCGGGGCCGCGGGCGGCGCGGCGCTGGGTGCTGTGGGCGGGGCGATCGCGGGCGACGCCGGCGAGGGCGCGGCGATCGGCGCCGCGACCGGGGCAATCGTGGGCCTGGTCGGCGGGACCGCCTACGGCGTCAGCAGGCAGCAGGAGATCCTCGACAACTGCCTGATCGGGCGCGGCTACAATATTCTTTGACCCGTCGCGGCCGGCGGTCACCCTCCGCCAGGCCCTGGCGGAGGGCGCCCCTTACGTCTTGCCGGGATCGTGCTTCAAGGCGGCCGAATTGATGCAGTAGCGCCGGCCCGTCGGCGCCGGCCCGTCTTTGAACACGTGCCCGAGATGGGCGTCGCACCGGGCGCACAGCACCTCGGTGCGGGTCATGAACAGGCTGCGGTCGGTTTCCGTGGCGACCGCGCCGCCGGCGACCGGCTGGTGGAAGCTCGGCCAGCCGGTGCCCGAGTCGAACTTGGTTTCGGAGTGGAAGAGCGGCGCCCCGCACGCGACGCAGCGGTACATGCCGGGTTCGTGGCTGTCCCAGTATTGGCCGGAGAACGCGCGCTCGGTGCCCTTCTGCCGCGTCACCCGGTACTGCTCCGGGGTGAGCGCCTGGCGCCACTCGGCGTCGGATTTCGTGATCTTCTCGCTCATGTCGCGCCCCTCTCAGTACGGGGTTCCATCCTTGCGGGTGAACTTGTCCGGGCCGCCGCTCCAGCGCAAGTGGAGGTCGATGTCCGAGTATGTCACCTCGTCGGCGGCGGGGCGGTCGCCCACTTCGAGGTAGAGGGCGTCGGCCGCCGACTTATTGACGAGGTGGTGGCCGTCCGGCGTGCCGGCGGGGAAGCCTGCCGCCATGCCGGGGCCGAGGCGCTGCTCGCCCGCGTCGGTGACGAGGGTCAATTCGCCTTCGAGGACATAGACAAACTCGTCCTCGGTGGTGTGCCAGTGGCGCTGCGAGGAGGCGGCGCCGGGCGGGAGGCGCGTCAGGTTGACGCCGAACTTCTTGAGACCCGCGGCGTCGCCCAGTGCGCGGCGCTCCCGCCCGGCGACGAGGGCGCGGTACGGCTCCGGATATCCCGACCCGGTGCGTGCGGGCACGGCTTGGGGGTCGAGGGCGGGGGGCTTGAACGGACTTGTCATGGGGGTCCCTCTCGGCTCTT
>CAYPKW010000039.1:0-16634 GCA_964411425.1 uncultured Rhodospirillaceae bacterium | reverse complement strand
GGGTCGAGGGCGGGGGGCTTGAACGGACTTGTCATGGGGGTCCCTCTCGGCTCTTCGGGCACCTCCGTCGTCGCGGGTAGCACCCCGCTCGTCGCGGCGGGCTCCCCCGGGGTCTCCACCACCTCCACATCGCCGGGGTTCCACACGAACCTGCTCGACGGCTTGCCCTTCTCGGCCATGGCCTACTCCTTCCTCTTGAACCTGACCCCGCCGTCGCCCTCGTACGGCTCGCGGCGATCGGCCTCGTTCAGCATGATCTCGTACGGCACGCCGGCCGGGAACGCCGCTCCCAGCTGAGCATAGCAATCCGCGGGCGAGTTGTGCAGTCGCTCGGCGACGTGGCATCCTCGAATGCGAAGCCGCAGGCGGCGCGGGGCGACCAGCTTTGAAGCCCGGCCGGTAGCCTACGCCAACTTGAAGTCCGGCAGCGCCGCGGCGGCGCGGTCGAAAGTCAGCGTAGTGCCGCACCCGGCCTCTCGATTGAGTATGCCGACCAGGCAGTCGGCAAAATCGGCGCTGCCGGCGACGAAGCTGTCGAGGGCGCGTCGAACCGCCGCAGGGTTCTCCAGGCGAACGTCGCTCGACTGAGAGAGGGCCTTGACCGTGCCGGCGATGGCCGCGCGGCCGAAACGGTATCTGGCCTGAAGGACCCAGACCAGTTCGCACAGCACGATATGGTTGACGTAGCCGGGCGACTCCGCGGTGCACGCCTCCCGGAGAACGCCGGCGGCGCGCCCGGACTGTCGTCGGTCGTCCTCGACGAGCAAGCGTACGAGGACGTTCGTATCGAGGCCGATCACGGCGATTCAATTCGACGAGCGGGCGAAGCGCCGCCAGCGTGTTCCCCACCCTTCGCGGATCGCCTCGTCGAGCTTCTTGCCCGGTAGCCGCCGCGCCGGTCTTCCCAGCATCCCCTTGAGGGACGCGATCGGCAGGTTCATGGGCACGAGCCGCACGCTTCCGTCTGGCAGGACGATGAAGTCGATCCTGTCGCCGGGCTTGAGCGCGAGGCGCTCCCGGATCTCCTTGGGAATCGTGGTCTGGCCCTTGCTGGTCAGCGTCGCCGTGGCCATCGCCGCATTACTCCACTGTAATTTCCTTACGTTACATCACGTCCCTTACCGATGTCAAGCGGCGCGGGCGGTGGCCCGGACCGCCGCCGCTCAATGCCCCCGCCGCTTCCGTGTCGCCGACGCTGCCGAAATGACGGCGGGCGGCCGGGTGCAGGGCCGAAAACACCGGGAAACACGGGGTCAGAGTTGAGTTACATGAAAGCCGCCGCGTTCGAGCGCCCGCATGACCTTGCGCACGCCCAGCGCCGGAAGGCGCGTCATGCCCGCGTGGGGACGCTCACGCGTATCGGCTCGACAAGGTCCTCCTCGCTCTCGGGAATGGGCAGCCCATCTTCTTGCAGGCTTTCGAGGTAGATCTCGATCGCCTCTTTGGCCTTCGTGCGTGCATCTTCGAGCGATTCCCCTTCGCTCACCACGCCGGGCAGGGCCGGGCACGTCACCGTGTAGCCGTAGCCTCGATCGCAGGGCTGAAAGACGACCGTATAGATCCGCTCGATGGCGGTAACGGGTTCCTTGTGTGCCATGCTTGGTCGCTCGCCGGGACTGCCGATACAAAGCGACTATATCACGTCGTCGATGCGTCGCGCGACGGTCCTCGGCATGAGCCGACCCCGCCTCGCCCTCACGCCCCTCTTCGCGTCCTCGCCGTGGCGCGGCGCTTGGCGTCGCGCCGGGCGTCGCTGCCGGGGGCGCCGGCGACCGAGCGCGGGCGAGGGCGGCCCTCGGGACCGAGCCCCAGGTCGAGCGCCTCGAGCCGCCTGATCTCGTCCCTGAGGCGCGCCGCCTCCTCGAACTCGAGGTCGCCCGCCGCCGCCTTCATGCGTTTCTCGAGGCCGGCCAGGTGCGCTTTGAGGTTGTGGCCGACGAGATGCCCGTCCAAGCCGGCGTCGATGGCGACCGTCATGTGGTCGCGCTCGTACACCGAGCCCAGGATGTCGGCGATTCCCTTGCGCACCGATTCGGGCGTGATGCCGTTGGCCGCGTTGTAGACCTGCTGCTTCTCGCGCCGCCGGTTGGTCTCGGCGATGGCGGCCGTGAGCGACCGGGTCATCACGTCGGCGTAGAGCAGCACCCGCCCGTCGAGGTTGCGCGCGGCGCGCCCGATGGTCTGCACGAGCGAGGTCTGCGAGCGCAAGAAGCCCTCCTTGTCGGCGTCGAGGATGGCAACCAGCGCGCATTCCGGGATGTCGAGGCCCTCGCGCAAGAGGTTGATCCCGATCAGCACGTCGAAGGCGCCGAGCCTCAAATCGCGGATGATCTCGATGCGCTCCAGCGTCTCCACGTCCGAATGGACGTACCGTACCCTGAGCCCCGCCTCGTGCATGTATTCGCTCAGGTCCTCGGCCATGCGCTTGGTGAGCGTGGTGATCAAGACCCGCTGGCCCTTCAGCGCGGCCTCGCGGCACTCGGCGATCACGTCGTCGACTTGCGTCTCGATCGGGCGCACCAGGCACACGGGGTCGATGAGGCCGGTCGGGCGGATCACCTGCTCGACGAAGGCGCCGCCGGTGCGCTCCAGCTCCCAGGGTCCGGGCGTCGCCGAAACGAACACCGTTTCGGGGCGCATCCGCTCCCACTCCTCGAACTTGAGCGGCCGGTTGTCGGTGCAGGATGGCAATCGGAAGCCGTATTCGGCCAGCGTCGATTTGCGCTGGTAGTCGCCGCGATACATGCCGCCCAGTTGCGGCACCGTGACGTGGCTCTCGTCGACGATGAGGAGCGAGTCGCCCGGCAGGTACTCGAAGAGCGTCGGCGGCGGCTCGCCCGGCTTCCTCCCCGTCAGGTAGCGCGAGTAGTTCTCGATCCCGGCGCAGGCGCCGGTGGCCTCGATCATCTCCAGGTCGAAAGTGGTGCGCTGCTCCAGGCGCTGGGCCTCGAGCAGCCGGTTCACCTTGGCGAGCTCGTCGAGCCGCGCCTTCAGGTCCACCTTGATCAGCTTCACCGCCTGCTGCAGCGTCGGCTTGGGCGTCACGTAGTGGCTGTTGGCGTAGACCTTGATCTCGCCGAGGCTCGCCGTCTTCTCGCCGGTGAGCGGGTCGAACTCGTGGATCGCCTCGATCTCGTCGCCGAACAGCGACAAGCCCCAGGCGCGGTCCTCCAGGTGGGCGGGGAAGATCTCGACCCTGTCGCCGCGCACGCGGAAAGCGCCGCGCACGAAATTCGTGTCGTTGCGCCGGTACTGCATCTCGACCAGGCGGTGCAGCAGATCGGTGCGCGCCAGTTGCTGCCCCGCCCTGAGCGTGACGGTCATGGCGGAATAGGTCTCCGGCGCGCCGATCCCGTAGATGCAGGACACGGACGCCACGATCACCACGTCGCGGCGCTCGAACAGCGCGCGGGTGGCCGAATGGCGCATGCGGTCGATCTGCTCGTTGATCGAGGATTCCTTCTCGATGTAGGTGTCGGAGCGCGGCACGTAGGCCTCCGGCTGGTAGTAGTCGTAATAGGAGACGAAGTACTCGACCGCGTTGTCGGGGAAGAAACCCTTCATCTCGCCGTAGAGCTGGGCGGCGAGCGTCTTGTTGGGAGCCAGGATGAGGGTCGGGCGCTGCACGTTCTCTATGACGTGCGCGATGGTGAAGGTCTTGCCCGAGCCGGTGACGCCGAGGAGGACCTGGTCGCGCTCGCCCCGGCCGAGGCCCGCGGTCAATTCCTCGATCGCCTGCGGCTGGTCGCCGGCCGGGCGGTAGTCGGAGACGAGGCGGAACGGCACGCCGGCCGCGAACGGACGCTCGGTGACGACGGGCTCGCTCGTCTGGCGCATGGGGGAAGCATATAGCCTGCGGGTGCCGGCCGTCCAAGGGCCGGTCGTGCCCTCCATGCCGATCTATCGGACATTGTCCGAAGGTTGAGATTCAGGTTTCTTCGCGTCAGCTGGTCGCGTAGATCGCCGGGCGGTAGCGCGGCTCCGGGATCGGCAGGCCGTCCTCCCGCGCGACCGCCAGCCACGCCTCGATTGCCGTCTCGACCTCGGCGAGGGCTTTCGCCGGCGTGTCGCCGAAGGCGGAGCAGGACTTGAGGTCCGGCACGTCGGCCACCCAACAACCATCGGCCTTCGACCAGAACAGGTTGATGTGATAGCGCGTCACGGGCGATCCTCCATCGTCAATCCGAACTCCTCGACCATCGCCAAGAACTGAGCCACTTGGTACGGCTTTGCCTCACCGTCCCGCGGCGCCCGCGCATTCGCCCGGACAGCGGCGCCGATTCGCGCTATCGTGACGCCCCGCGGGGCCAACGCCTCGCGGGCAGGATGAGGGAGGTTCGCCCATGTCGCATTACATGATCCAGTGGTCCTACAAGGAATCCGCCATGGCGGCGCTGGTGCGCAAGCCCAGCGACCGCTCCAAGGTGGTCGAGGATTTGTTCCAGGCGTTCGGCGGCAAGCTGCTGCAGTACTATCTCGCCTTCGGCGAGTACGACGGCGTCGCCATCGCCGAGTTCCCGAGCAACGAGGCCATGACCGCCGCCCTGCTCACCATAGGCCGGAGCGGGGCCGTCAGCCGGACCAAGACCACGGTGCTGATCACGCCGGCCGAAGCGGTGCGCGCCATGAAGAAGGCGCGCGGCGCGAAGACCGGTTTCCGGGCGCCCAAGTAGGCGCCGGTCCGCTTCGCCGGAGAATCGCCCGGCGCGGCGTTCTGTCGCATGGCGGACGCGGCGTGAATCGCTAGGTCTGAATCGAGCCCAAGCGAGGAGGGTTGACATGAGGACCGGCGCGCGGATGGCGATCGCCGCGGCGATGGTGGGGCTGGCGACGGCGGCCTCGCCCGGATGGGGAGCCGAGGATATCGGCGCCGGCGAGCGGACATTCCGCAAGTGCCAGGCCTGTCACAGCCTCGAGGCGGGTGTCAGGAAGGTCGGCCCGAGCCTCGCCGGCGTCATCGGGCGCCCGGCGGCCGCGTTGCCCGAGTTCCGCTATTCGAGCGCGCTGGCGCGCTCGAAACTTACCTGGGACGAGCGGACCCTCGATGCGTTCCTTGCCGGCCCGTCCAGCCTCGTGCCCGGCACCAAGATGATCTTCACCGGCGTCAAGAAACCCGAGGACCGCGCCAACCTGATCGCCTATATGAAATCGCTCGCCGGCGCCGCGGCGCCGGCCGCGGCGGCGCCGGCGGCGCAGCTCGCGGCGCGCGATCCCTCGATACCGGCCGATTACGTGGCCGACGTGAAGTACACGCTGCGCACCGGCATCGCCGAGGGCCGCATGGTGTACATCGGCTTCGGCGGCGCCATCGACGGTGTCGTCAATCCCGATCTCGGCGCCGCCGAGGGGGACGTGGTCCAGATCACGCTGATCAACGGCGAAGGGGCCGAGCACGACGTCGTGCTGCCGGAGCAGGGTGCCGCCTCGCAGCACGTCGTCGCCAAGGGCAGTGCCACGACCATCGCGTTTCGCGCCAAGGCGCCCGGCACGACCAGCTACTACTGCTCGCTGCCGGGCCACCGCCAGGCGGGCATGGAGGGCCGTTTCGTGATCAAGGCGCGGGTGCCGGAGGCGGCGGTGGCGGCGCCCGACATCGTTATGGACCCGGCGGCCGTGCCGCCGCCGGTGGGCGACCGCCCGGCCGCGCGCGTCCGCGTCGAGTTGGAGGCAGTGGAGCTCGACGGCCAGTTGGCCTCCGGCGCCACCTTCCAGTACTGGACCTTCAACGGCACCGTGCCCGGCCCGTTCCTCAGGGTGCGCGTCGGCGACACGGTGGAAGTGGTGATGAAGAACGACCCGGATTCCGCCATGATCCATTCGGTGGACTTCCACGCCGCGACCGGCCCCGGCGGCGGCGCGGCGTTTCTGCAGGTCGATCCGGGCGGCGAAAAGCGGCTCGACTTCAAGGCGCTGGTGCCCGGCATCTACGTCTATCACTGCGCCACGCCGATGGTGGCGCACCACATCGCCAACGGGATGTATGGCCTCATTCTGGTCGAGCCGGAGGGCGGCCTGCCGCCGGTCGACCGCGAGTTCTATGTCATGCAGGGCGAGATCTACACCGAGGCGCCGTTCGGCCAGCTGGGCGGCCAGGAGTTCAGCGTCGAGAAGCTGCTCGCCGAGGCGCCCGAGTACTTCGTGTTCAACGGCGCCGTGGGCGCGCTCACGTCCGAGCACGCGCTCAAGGCCCGGGTGGGCGAGACCGTGCGCCTCTACGTCGGCGTCGGCGGTCCCAACTTCACCTCCTCGTTCCACGTCATCGGCGAGATTTTCGACCGCGTCTACGACTGGGGCGACCTCTTGAGCGAGCCGGCACGGGGCATCCAGACCGTCTCCGTGCCGCCCGGCGGCGCCGTGGTGACGGAGTTCAAGCTCGAGGTACCGGGCCGCTTCCTCTTGGTCGATCACGCGCTGAGCCGGCTGGAGCGCGGGCTCTTGGGCTTCCTCATCGTCGAGGGCGAGCCCGACGAGGAGGTGTACAAGCCCTTGGGGGAGGGCGCGGACTCGGCGCATTAGCCGGACGCGCGGCCGTGGCGACGGTGCTAACCGGCATTTCTCGCCCGGAACAGCAAGAGGGACCAGTCCCCTTATCACCCCAAACCGTGGCTCGAGTTCGTCCACAGGGCCCAGCTCGGTTCAACGCTTAGTCGATACGATGAAATCCGCAAGGTCCTGAAGCCGGAATCCCCAAAACAGAAACAGCCCCGAGCTCTGCGCTGTTTCGAGATTACCGAAGTTGAACACACCGCTGAGGACGGCGGCTGGCACGATTTGGCGGCTTCCGAAAGCAGTGAGCCAACTCTTGGCCTTCCCGGCCGCTTCGTGATTGACACGCTTGAACGAATTAACGGCGCTGTTCGACGCCTTGCACTCGATCGCCATGACCCGGCGATCAGGGAGTCGAACCACGAAGTCGGCGCGCATGTCGCCGAGTTTGCTTTCGCCGCAAAATTTTCCGGGGTTCGGTGCCCGGTCGAGCAGGGGAATGTCGCGGGGCGGCTCCTCCTTGAATTTGAGGCCGCGCAGCAAGTCCTTCACCTTCCATTCCTGAATATTCTTGGCATCCTTGCGCCGGCTGGTTTCGACTTTCTTGGCAGCGACCAGAGCTGCGGACGCGATGACCGCTTGCTGGCGTTCGTGGTCCGCCGGATCGCGCATTTCAGCTATCCAAGGGAAACGGTGTGGGTCGATGATATGCAGCACAATCGCTCGCACGCGCCGCGCCTGATCGGGATTTCGCTTCAGGGCTGTCGCTGACAGCGTGGTTTCGGCAAGCGTCTTCAAATCGTCTTCGGAAATCGGCGGCGCGGCCAGGTAGCGAAGGGCGGTGCGGCTATCCTTGTTCTGTACCATCTCGACCAGAACGCTCGGGTCGAGTTCGTCCACGAATAGATCCGGCAACTTCTCGACAATCGACCGGAAAATCGGATCGAACGCGGCGAAAAAACGCGAATAGAGTTCCAGCGGTTCATCGAGACGTTCACGCCGAAATATTGCTCTCGCTTCCTCGGCGTCGCCCCGCAACTGCCGCGCCGTCCATTTGATCGGTGACTTCATGTAGTTTTTCTAACTGGGGAATCATGATTCGCTCAAGCTCTTTCGGCTCGAACTTTGTCAGCCCGCCTGCATAGGTGCGCCCCGAATCGGTCCGCACGTGACTCGACAGGTACACAACCAGCGCCATGAGGTCGGCCTCGCTGAAGCGATCGCGCGGATAGAGTCCGTGGGCGATGTTGAGGTGCCGTGCGCCGTGGAGATTGCGTACGAAGGCCGGCGGCCGCCGCGCCATATAGGTGCAAAGGATGGGCGCCGGGGCGCGGAGATTGACCGACCACCAGGCGCGGCGTGTCGAAGCGATGTAGGACTTGCAGGCGCCCCGCGCCTTCGCCCAATCGAGGAAACGGTCAACGCGGTCTCGATCCGGTGCCTCCAGCGCATCGAGGTCGACCGGCAAGTCGATGACGCGGCGAAGCAAGTCCGCGGACTCGAGAACCCGGCCCGCGCGCAAGATTTCACGGGCCTTGGTGACGGTGGGAAACAGGAACGCCGCCGGCAGTTCGCCCGGATACGCGCCTGCGATCCAGATATCGTTGGCGCCAGTGACTTGGCCGCGGTGGACGCGGCAGAGCTCGCCAAGCTCGATGTAACCCGCCGGTGCTTTCGCTGCCGGTTTGATGATCGCAGTCCAGCGGCGCGCCTTCTCCAGCTTTGGCCAGGGTACAGCCCTGCCCGTGTCCAAGCTGCCCAATTGATCGAGCGCGCCGACCGCCCGCATCACCATCTGGCTGGGGCGCCGCCCGACGCGGAAACAGGTGATTGCGCCGGTGGTGATCGTGCCGGGAAAAGGCATGGTCTCCGGGGTCAGAACGTGCAACGCGGCGCCGCCGAGACCGTTCGCAAGCATGGTGCGGAGCACGGCGCCGTAGTTCACATCGAGCCATTCGGCCGAGGTGATGAAGGTGCCGCAATCTCCGGCCCTGCCGAGTTCCCGGGTCTTCAGGAAAAAGTGGATGTGCAGCCCGGCGAGCTTGCTGGCGTTGCAGCCGTACGCGGCGGCCGTCTCGGCGAGCCAGGTTTTCCAGTCCGCGTCAATGTCGTGGTGCCGTACATAGGGCGGGTTGCCGATGAACAGCGTGGCGCCGTCGATGGCGGGCAGCGTGATCCGGCGATAGTCCTCGCATTGGATTGTCAGCCGGTCGGCCACGCCGAGTACGGAGGCATTCGCCCGCAGCATCAGGGTGGCCAGCGGGTCGGTGTCGACCGCCACCAGGTCGGCCCTAGGGAACCGGCGCGCGGCGGCCAGAATGAAACGGCCGGAACCGCAACCCGGGTCGACAATGCGCGCCGGCGTACCCTGTTCGGCGGCCCAGAGAATCATGCTCCGGACAATGGCGGCGGGGGTGTAGATGGCGCCGCTGGCCCGACGGTCAACGGCGGGTCGAAGCCGACAAAACGCCTCGCCGAGCGGGTCGCTCCCAGCCTTGATCAACGCCCGCACCAACCGCAGTAATGAAGCATCGACTGGACGGGTCCTGGCGATCAGCCCCCGTTCGGGAACGGAATGGGTTGCGCTCGGTTCCGCCAGCGCAGAGGCCACGGCCGCCAGTATCGATACGGAGTCGATTGCGCTTATCGCGGCCACGTCCGTGACTGGGATGTTCAAGGGTCCCATAGCTCCTCAAATGGCTTGTGCAGACAGAAGCGGCACCGGACGGTCACTGGTTCATGATTTGTTCAGCAAGGCCCTTCGGAAGTCAACACTTTTCGGCCGCCGCCGTCGGCGCTGCGACTGCACCGGCCAGATGGTCGCCCTGCGCCGCGACGCGGGCGGGGATGGGATGGCGGGCGGAGGGTGCTATATAGCTCCGTCCATGGCCGAGCCACCCCTCTATCTCGCGGCCCTCAACGAGGCCCAGCGCGCCGCCGTCGAGGCGCTCGACGGGCCGGTCCTGGTGCTGGCCGGCGCCGGCACCGGCAAGACCCGCGTGCTGACGACGCGCCTTGCCCACATCCTGCTGACCGGGCGGGCCATGCCCGGAGAGGTGCTCGCCGTCACCTTCACCAACAAGGCGGCGAACCAGATGAAGGAGCGCGTCGCCGCGCTGCTCGGCCGCCCGGTCGAGGGCTGGTGGCTCGGCACCTTTCACGCGCTCGGCGCGCGCCTCTTGCGCCGGCACGCCCTATCGGTCGGTCTCAAGTCCAACTTCACGATCCTCGACACCGACGACCAACTCCGACTGGTGAAGCAGCTTCTCCCCGCCTCGCGGCTCGACGGCAAGGCGTGGCCGGCGCGCGCCGTGCTGGGCACCATCGAGCGCTGGAAGGACCGCGGGCTCGCGCCCGACAAGGTGACGCCCGCCGAGCAGGGATCGGTCGACCGCCGGGTGCTCGATCTCTACCGCGCCTACCAGGAGCGGCTCGTCGCCGTCAACGCCTGCGATTTCGGCGACCTTCTATTGCATAACCTTACATTGCTGCAGGCCGAGCCGGAGGTGCTGGCCCGCTACCAGCGGCAGTTCCGCTACATCCTGGTGGACGAGTACCAGGACGCCAACGTGGCGCAGTACCTGTGGCTGCGGCTGCTGGCACAGCAGCACCGGAATCTATGTTGCGTCGGCGACGACGACCAGTCGATCTACGGCTGGCGCGGCGCCGAGGTCGGCAACATCCTGCGGTTCGAGGCCGATTTCGCCGGCGCCCGCGTGCTGCGCCTGGAGCGCAACTACCGCTCCACCCCGCACATCCTGGCGGCGGCCTCGGGGCTGATCGCGCACAATCAGGGGCGCCTGGGCAAGACCCTGTGGACCGAGGCCGAGGCGGGCGAGCAGGTGAGCCTGCGCGGCGTGTGGGACGGCGAGCGGGAGGCGCGCGCCGTGGGCGAGGAGATCGAGGCCTTGCGAGCCGCCGGCCACCGGCTGGGCGAGATCGCGATCCTGGTGCGCGCCGGCTTCCAGACGCGCGAGTTCGAGGAGCGATTCATGGCGCTGGCTCTGCCCTACCGCGTGATCGGCGGCCCGCGCTTCTATGAGCGCCACGAGATCCGCGACGCGCTCGCCTACCTGCGCGTGCTGCATCAGGCGGAGGACGACCTCGCCTTCGAGCGCATCGTCAACACGCCGCGCCGCGGCATCGGCCAGTCGACGCTGGGCGCGCTCCACCGGGTGGGGCGCGCCGAGCGCGTGTCGCTCGGCGAGGCGGCGCGCCGGCTCGTCGGGACCGCCCCCGGGTTGAACCCGGGGGTCAAGCCGGCGGCGCGGCGCGCGCTCGGCGCGCTGGTGGAGGACTTCCAGCGCTGGCGCCAGGCCGGCGCGAACCTCCCGCACGCGGACCTCGCCCAGCTCGTGCTCGACCAGTCCGGCTACCTCGCCATGTGGCAGGCCGAGAAGACGCCCGACGCCGCCGGGCGGCTGGAGAACCTCAAGGAGCTGATCGTCGCCATGGCCGAGTTCGAGACGCTGGGCGCGTTCCTGGAGCACGTGTCGCTGGTGCTGGAGACGGCCGCGGGCGAGCCGCAGGACATGGTCAGCCTGATGACGCTGCACAGCGCCAAGGGCCTCGAGTTCGACGCCGTTTTCCTGCCCGGCTGGGAGGAGGGGCTGTTTCCCCATCAGCGCGCCCTCGACGAGGGCGGCCAAGGGGCGCTCGAGGAGGAGCGCCGCCTCGCCCACGTCGGGCTGACCCGGGCGCGCCGGCGGGCCTACATTTCCTTCGCGGCCAATCGGCGCGTGCACAACCAGTGGCAGGCCGCGATCCCGTCGCGCTTCATCGACGAGCTACCGCGCGAACACGTCGCCGTCAAGGTCGAGACCGGCCTCTACGGCGCCGGCGGCGCGCTGGCCGAGGCGGCGGCGTGGACCTCGGCGCCGCGCCATCGCCGGGCGGCGGCGGACCGCGCGAAGCTAAATTCCGGCGACGAGCGGGTCGCCGTCGGCGCCCGGGTGTTCCACACGAAATTCGGCTACGGCCGGGTCACCGCCGCCGAGAGCGGCAAGCTCGACATCGACTTCGACAAGGCCGGCGCCAAGAAGGTGATGGCGAGCTTCGTGGTGCCGGCTGACCGGGCGGGATGAGAGAGGGCGCGCTGTGGTCCATTCGCGTGCCGGTCGCGGCCGACGTGCCCGGTGGGGTCGCCGCGGTCGAAGCGGCGCTCGAACCCTTCTCGATCGCGCTCTCGACGTTCGAGGTGGGCGCCGCCGTCTGGCAGGTCGAAGCGCTGGCGGCGAAAAGACCCGACGCCGGGCAGCTCGCGGCCGCGCTCTTCGGCCTGCCGGCGCCGGCCGCTTCTTCGTGCACGGCGCGCACATCGCCAAGTGGCTGCGCGGCACGATCCCCATCCGCGTCGATCCGGGGCTCGCCTTCGGCACCGGCCATCACGCGACGACGCGCGGCTGTCTCCTGGAGATCGACCGGCTGATACCAAGAGCCTCTGAGATCGACTCGTAGCCCGTCCTTCGAGACGCGCCCTTCGGGCGCTCCTCAGGACGAGGGTTTTGTTCACAAAAACAACCCCTTGCCTCATGCTGAGGAGCCGGCGAAGCCGGCGTCTCAAAGCACGAGGCAAGAGGTCGCCGTCATCGGCCCTTCGTATGACGCGCCGGTTCGCCCGCCCGCTCGACCTCGGCTGCGGCAGCGGCATACTCGCAATCGCCATGGCGAAGCGCTGGCGCGTGCCGGTGCTCGCCGCCGACAACGACCCCCAGGCCGTGGCGGTGGCGCGCGACAACGCCCGCTCGAACGGCGTCGGCTCGCTGGTGCGCGCGCTCAAGAGCAGCGGCTACGCCGCCCCGGCCATCCTGCGCGGGGCGCCGTTCGATCTGGTGAGCGCCAACATTCTGGCCCGCCCGCTGTGCCGGCTCTCCGGCGGGCTGGCGTGCCACCTGGCGCCGGGTGGGCTGGCGATCCTGGCAGGCTTGCTGGCGGACCAGGAGGACATGGTCCTCGCCGCGCACCGGCGCCGCGGCTTCGAGCTCGTCCGCCGCCGGCGCCTCGACGGCTGGTCGATCCTCGTTGTCGGGCGATGAACGAAGCCGGTGCGATGCCGCCGAGGCGGGCAATGATTCAGCAGCCTCTCGCGCGGCCTCGATGTATTGTCACGGCATCGCCAGCGTCCCAGAGGCGACGCTGGCCCCATAGGGAGTTGAACGACCATGCACGCTGCAAAACGATGGACGGTCGCCGGCGCACTTGTCTCGACGATATGCGCGGGCCTTTTCCTTGCCGGCGGGATGCAGTCATCCGTCGCCGAAGACCTGGCGTTGCCCATGGGCTTCCAGGCAACTCCGCTGCTCAAGGGCGGCCAGACGGCCAGCGGAATCAAGCTTCAGTATCCGCAGACCGACAAGGCCGAGATCGTTTCGGTGATCGGAGTGCTAGAGCCCGGCGGCCGCACCGCGTTGCATCAGCATCCGGTGCCCGTGTTCGTCTATATTCTTGAAGGAACGCTGACCGTGAAGTCCGAGGGCGGAGAACCGAGGGTCTATACGGCCGGCCAGGCGTTCCTGGAGGACATAAACCACACGCACCAGGGCTTCAACGAGACCGGAGAACCGGCGAAGATCCTCGTCGTTTTCATGGGCGAGGAAGGCAAGCCGACGACGGTCGCGGTCCAATAGGCGGTCAGGCGGCCTCAGGCTGGCAGTTGGCGTTGGCCGCGACTGCCGGGCGTTGGGCGAGATCTCGGGCCACGGGCCCAATGTCCGCGCACCCGCGATTCAGCGGGCGCACGCCGTCGGCGGCCGGGTGGCCAGCGCGGAACAGCGCGGGGATCTCGGCGCGAGTGAGCCCGATATCGCGCAGCATCCGTTCGTCCATCCTCATCAGATCGCGATAGGCGATCCGCCGGGCATAGGCACGCCGGGCGGGATCGACCACGAGGTCGAGCAGGAACCGGAGAGCGATCGCTCCCCAACCCGGCACCGCGCCGCCCACGGTCCGCGTCGCCAACTCGGCGATCTCGTGGCGCGCCACGCCGATGTCCGCGAGCATGCGGTCGTCCAGGCGGGCGAGTTCGGCTATGACGGCCCTACGCCTGACGCGGCGCCGCAGCGCCTCGACAAGGGTCGCCACCGCCGCGGTCGGGCGGCTCGAAGTCGTCCGGGTGGCAAAGGCCGGATCGACGCGGCCGACCACCTTCTCTTTTTCCATGAAGCGGGTCATGATTCTTTACCCCAATAACGCTGGCGCGTCCGCTTGATTGCCGACGGCCGTGACATGCTCCAATATAGTGCGCCAGCGGCCCGGTTAGGAACGGTTTTACTGCATTGCACCTATGCGGAATTTGCATGTAGATGATGAAAGAAATCTGAAATATGCATGGCGAAATTGTGGCGGCCGGCAGCATCCATAGTCTTGCGCCACACCCCAAAACAGGCGATTGAGGCGATCGGCATGCCGGCGCGCAATCTCTCCTACCGAGGCGACGAGGCCCTGGCCGAGTTGCTCAAGAAGTCAGGGTTTTCGCATGATCTGGAGGGACTTCGGATGCTTCTGGCCGGCGTGGAGGCCGCCCCGCCGGGAGAAGATCCGGACGCCTGGATGGTTCTCGTCGCGCCGTCGGCCAAGGGTCCGCTGCGGGCCCAACTCCGGGCCCTGCGCCGGCGCCTCGCCGCCCAGCGCGTCGCGACCAACCCAGCGACCGCGCGAGACCGTCTTGCTGCACTGCGGAAAGAACTGGCCAGACGTCGCCTTGCGGGATTCCTGGTGCCGAGGGCGGACGAGCACCAGGGCGAATACGTGGCGCCCGCGGCCGAGCGGCTTGCCTGGCTCACCGGCTTCACCGGCTCGGCCGGCATCGCCGCGGTCCTGGCCGACAAGGCGGCGATTTTCGTCGACGGCCGCTATACCCTGCAGGCTGAGAGCCAAGTCGGCGCCGATCTGTTCGAGCAGCGCCACCTCGCGGAGCAGCCGCTTGAGGACTGGATCGCCCTAAATCTGCCGAAAGACGGGCGGCTCGGCTACGACCCTTGGCTGCACACGCCCGACGCGCTCGACAAGCTGCGGGCCGCGGCGGCACGCGCCGGCGGCACGCTCGTTCCTTGCGCCGACAACCCGCTCGACGCCGCCTGGCCGGACCGGCCGCCGCCGCCGATCTCGCCCGTGGTGGCGCACGACCTCAAGTTCGCCGGGCGGGCCGCCGGCGAGAAGCGGCGCGCCATCGGGCAGTCGCTGGCGGACGGAGGCGCCGACGCCGCCGTGCTGACCGCGCCCGATTCGATCGCCTGGCTGCTCAACATTCGCGGCGCCGACGTGCCGCGCACGCCGTTGCCGCTGTGCTTCGCCGTTCTGCACCGAGACGGCGGCGTGGAGCTCTTCATCGACCGGCGCAAGTTGGCACCCGGCGTCGAGGCGCACCTCGGCAACGGCGTCGCCATCGCCCCGCCCGAGGCCCTCGGCGCCGCGCTCGACCGGCTGGGCGCCGCCAAGGCGCGCGTGCTGGCCGATCCATCCGGCGCCGCCGCCTGGGTGTTCGAGCGCCTCGCCGCCGCCGGGGCGGCGGCGGTGCGCAAACCCGACCCTTGCGCCCTGCCGAAGGCCTGCAAGAACCCGGTCGAGATCGACGGCGCGCGCGCCGCTCATCGGCGCGACGGCGCGGCGCTGACGAAGTTCCTCGCCTGGCTCGGCTCCGCCCCGCGCGGGATTACCGAGATGGCGGCGGCGGAGCGGCTGGCTGGCTTCCGGCGGGAAAACGACCTGTTCCGCGACTTCAGCTTCGACGCCATCTCCGGTGCCGGCCCGAACGGCGCCATCGTGCACTATCGGGCGACGGCGGCGACCGATCGCCCGCTCGAGCCGGGGCAGCTCTACCTCATCGATTCGGGCGCGCAATACCTCGACGGCACCACCGACGTTACCCGCACGGTCGCCATCGGCGCGCCGAGCGCGGAGATGCGCGATCGATTCTGCCGCGTCTTGAAGGGCCATATCGCGCTCGCCCGCGCCCGCTTCCCGCGCGGCACCACGGGCAGCCAGCTCGACGCGCTCGCGCGCGTGCCCCTCTGGCAGGCCGGCCTCGACTACGACCACGGCACCGGCCACGGGGTCGGCAGCTATTTGGGCGTGCACGAGGGCCCGCAGCGCATCTCCAAGCTGCCCAACCGGGTGCCGCTCGAGGTCGGCATGATCCTCTCGGACGAGCCCGGCTACTACAAGACCGGCGCCTACGGCATCCGCATCGAGAACCTGGTGACGGTGATCGAAACGCCGGCCGGCGAACGCCCCATGCTCGGCTTCGAGACCCTGACGCTGGCGCCGATCGACCGCACGCTCATCGACCCGGCCCTGATGACGGCGGACGAGGTGGCCTGGCTCGACGCCTACCACCGGAGGGTGCGCGAGACATTGACGGCGCTGCTCGACGGAGAGAGCGCGGCATGGCTGGCGGCCGCGACCCGGCCGCTCGCCGGCTGACCGAGGCCCTCGCGCGCATCACGGTTCGAGCAGCTTCAACCACTCCTCCTCGCTCAGCGTCTTGACGCCGAGCCGCGCCGCCTCGCCGGCCTTCGATCCCGGGTCGGCGCCGAGCACCACGTAGTCGGTCTTCCTCGACACCGAGCCGGCGACCTTGGCGCCCAGCGCCTCGGCGCGCGACTTCGCCTCGCCGCGGCTCATGGCGGCGAGCGTGCCGGTGAACACGATGGTCTTGTCGGCCAGGGCCGAGCGGGCGGCGGACGGCGCCTTGAAGTCCTCCACTTCGACCCCCACCCGCGCGAGCTCGTCGAGCACCTTGAGGTTGTGCGGCTCGGCGAAGAAACCGAGCAGGTCGGCCGCCACCGACGGTCCGATGCCCTCGATGCTGTCGAGTTCGTGGTAGGCGGCCGACGCCTCGTCTTGGGCCGCCAGCATGGCCTCGCGCCATGCCGCGAGCGAGCCGTAGTTCCGGGCCAGCAGCCGGGCGGTCGCCTCGCCGACCTGGGGGATGCCGAGCGCGTAAATGAAGCGCTCAAGCAAAATGCGCCGGCGCGCGTCGATCGCGCGCAGCAGGTTAGCGACCGACTGCTCGCCCCAGCCCTCGCGCTCGACCAGCTCCTGCTGGCGCTCGTTGAGCCGGAAAACGTCGGCCGGCGAGCGGACAAGACCGTCGCGGTGCAGCTCCTCGATGCGCTTCTCGCCTAATCCTTCGATGTCGAACGCGTCGC
>CAYPKW010000038.1:0-22220 GCA_964411425.1 uncultured Rhodospirillaceae bacterium | reverse complement strand
GGGCGCGTCTCGAAGGACGAGGAATACCTGCGTCTGCGCCTGGCGAGCCGCTGTATTTCCACGAAGTCGCCGCCGATCAGTGCCTCCTTCTTGGCTCGGCCCCAACCTTTGATTTGCCGCTCCGCCGCTACGGCGTCCGTAATCCGCTCGAACTCCTGATGCCAGACGAGCGCAACGGGTCGCCGCTTGGAAGTATACCCTCCATAAATCCCGGCGTCGTGATGCGCGATCCGAAGCTCCAGATTGCCGCGGGTTGAGCCAACGTAGTAGCTGCCATCGGAGCAGCGGACCATGTAGGCGCAGGCATTCATCACGGCTCCAACCTTCTTACGCTCCCCCTCATCCTTCGAGACAGCCGCTGCGCGGCCTCCTCAGGATGAGGCGCGAGTTTTTCTGGCTTCCTCATCCTGAGGAGGTCCATGGGCCCGTCTCGAAGGATGGGGTCCTACTCCTCTAGTTTCCTCATCCTGAGGAGCGCCCGCCCTTCGTCCGGCTGACCTCATCCTGAGGAGGGCCATCGGCCCGTCTCGAAGGAGAGGTCAGCCGGCTCAGGATGAGGGGGCGCGTCTCGAAGGATGAAGCGCTACCTACAATGGAATGTTGTCGTGCTTCTTCCACGGGTTGTCGAGGCGCTTGCCGCGCAGGCGCAAAAGCGCGCGGGCGACGCGCCGGCGCGTCGTGCTCGGCATGATCACGTCGTCGATGAAGCCGCGCGCGCCGGCGACGAAGGGATTGGCGAACTTCCGCCGGTATTCCTCGGTCCGGCTCGCGATCCGCTCGCCGTCGCCAAGGTCGCCGCGGAAGATGATCTCGACCGCCCCTTTGGGACCCATGACCGCGATCTCGGCCGTCGGCCAGGCATAGCTGACGTCGCCCCTGAGGTGCTTCGAGCTCATCACGTCATAGGCCCCGCCGTAGGCCTTGCGGGTGATCACGGTCACCTTCGGCACCGTCGCCTCGCCGAAGGCGAACAACAGCTTCGCCCCGTGCTTGATGATGGCGTTGTGCTCCTGTTCCGTGCCGGGCAGGAAGCCCGGCACGTCGACGAGGGTCAGGATCGGGATGTTGAAGCAGTCGCAAAAGCGCACGAAGCGCGCCCCTTTGCGCGAGGACGCGATGTCGAGGCAACCGGCGAGCACCATCGGCTGGTTGGCCACGATGCCGACCGTCGACCCTTCGATCCTAGCGAGACCGATCACGATGTTGCGCGCGTAGTCGGGTTGCAGCTCGAAGAAATCGCCCTCGTCCACCACCTTCAGGATCAATTCCTTGATGTCGTAAGGCTTGATCGGGTTGGCGGGAACCAGGGTGTCGAGCGAGGGCTCGAGCCGGTCGCCGGGGTCCGGCGTCGGGCGCACAGGCGGCTGGTCGCGGTTCGAGGCCGGCAGGAAGTCGATGAATCGGCGCAGCTGCAGGAGCGCTTCAACGTCGTTGTCGAATGCCTGGTCCGCCACGCCCGATTTCCCGGCGTGGGCCGCGGCGCCGCCGAGCTCCTCGTGAGTCACGTTCTCGTGCGTCACCGTGCGCACCACGTCGGGGCCGGTGACGAACATGTAGGAGGACCCCTTCACCATGAAGATGAAGTCTGTCATCGCCGGGGAATAGACCGCCCCGCCGGCGCACGGACCCATGATGAGCGAGATCTGCGGCACCACGCCCGAGGCGAGGATGTTGCGCTGGAACACCTCGGCGTAGCCGGCCAGCGAGGCGACGCCCTCCTGGATGCGCGCCCCGCCGGAATCGTTGAGGCCCACCACGGGGGCCCCCACCTTGATCGCCTGGTCCATGACCTTGCAGATCTTCTCGGCGTGGGCCTCGCTGAGCGAGCCGCCGAACACGGTGAAATCCTGGCTGAACACGAACACGAGCCGGCCGTTCACCGTGCCGTGGCCTGTGACCACGCCGTCGCCGGGAATGCGCTGATCGCCCATGCCGAAATCGGTCGAGCGGTGCTCGACGAACATGCCCCATTCCTCGAACGACTCCGGGTCGAACAGCAGCTCGATGCGCTCACGGGCGGTGAGCCGCCCCTTGGCGTGCTGCGCCGCGATGCGGCGCTCCCCGCCGCCGGCGCGCGCCGCCGCGCGTTTCTCCTCCAGTTGCCGCAGAATGTCGCGCATTGCTGCCGCCCCGGTTAGTCGAACAGACCCTTGAGGGCTTTGCCCACGTCGTCGAGCGCCTCGCCGGCGTCGTCCAGCACCTTCTCGCCGGTCGATTTCGCCGGTGGCTGCTGCGCCGCCGGCTTGTCGGCGGCCAACGCGGCCACACAGGGATTGGCGGCAGGATTCCCGTCCGAGGTGGCCTCTACGCCGGCCGTGAGCCCGGCCAGCGCGCCGACGATGCCGACGCCCGTCGCCACCCCGACGACCGCGCCCGCGACGCCGACCGCGACCGCGGCTGCATCAGGCGACGCCTTGGGTGCGGCGAGCGTGCCGCCCAGGTTCACCGGCACCGCCAAATTCACCAGGTTCGTCTCCTTGGCCGAGGGTTCGAAGCGGAGCTCGAGCCGCTCCGTCGCCAAATTGACCTGTCCGCTGCCGAGGATGGTGGCGCCGGGGGTGTCGATGACGAGCCCCCTGGCGGTCGCAACCCCGTCCTTGATAGCGAACCGGCTCACCACGCAATTGAGATTGGAGATGTCGGCGCCGCCGGTGGAGACCAACTGAAAGATATCGGCGAGCATGATCTTGGCGAAATCGTTGTCGATGCGCCCGCTACCCATGTCGAAATGGACGGTACCGCCGAGGCCGGCCATGAGCTGGCGCACCGAATCGCCGCGGCCGGCGACGTCGAGATCGAGGTTCGCCTTGCCGCCGGCGAGCGCGTCGCTCAGCCCTAGCGTCTGCAACAACGCGCCTGCTTCGACGCCGCGCGCCTTGAGTTTTACGTTGATGGCGGCCGGCCGCCGGCTACCGTCCACCGCGCCGCTCAGGCTGAAACTGCCGCCCGCCAGGCCCGCCGCGAACCGCGACAACGCGACCTTGCCGCCGTCGAGCGCCACGTCCAACGCCACGTCGTCCAGTGCTACGGCCCGGTGCACGATCTTGCGCGCGCCGAGCTTGATCGAGGCGTCGATCGCGCCGAGGCCGGCCAGCGGCAACGGCGCGTCCGAGAACACGCGGCCGTCCGTTCGCGCCGGCCCCGCGCCCTTGGGCTCGACGCCGAAGTCGCCAAGGTCGAGCGAGCTTGAGGTGAGGTCGGCCGAGACCCGCGCGCGACCCGCCTCCACCGTCACAATCATCTCGCCCGCGAGGTCGCTGCCGGCGAGCCTAACCTTCACGCCGTCGAGCTTGTAGGCGCCGCTGGGGTCGGTGAGCCGGGCGGACAGACTGTAGGGCCCGACGGGCGGCAGCGCGCCGCCGGCGAGCGCCGACAGCTCGGCGAGATTGTCGCCTTCGACCGCAATCGCGAGTTCGATGCCCTCGCCTTGCATGGGCCGCGCGACGTCGCCGCGGACCGTGCCCTTGGCGCCGCCGGCGGCGATCGCGAGGTCGAGGCGCACCGGCTGGCCGCTCATCAGCGTGCTGAGCGCGCCGATGGTGCCGGCGATCGCGATCGGGTTGTCGTTGACCGCCCCCTCGATGTCGAGCGCGATCGGGCTCGCCTCGTCGGCGGCGTCGAAGGCGAGCCGGTCGAGGGCGAGCGACTGGGTCTTCCCGGTGACCCCGTTGCGGTAGGTGACGAGCGCGTCCTCGATGGTCACCTGGTTGACGACCGGCAGGCGCCGTTCCCCGGCCGGCGCCGCCTCGCCGGCCGCCTTGACGAAGACCCAGTTGCCGAGACCCTTGTCGTCCGTCTCGAGCAGGATGTCGGCGTCCACCAGCACGACGCGGCGGAGCCTCACCTCGCCCGACAGGAGCGGCAGCAGCTCCAGCTCCGCCTCCAGGCGCTTCAGGCGCACCATCTCCGGCCGGGAGCCCCAGGGAGCGTTGGCCAGCGTCACGTCCGCGACGGCGGCCGTGGGAATTAGCGACACGGCAAGCTCGAAGTCGCCGGCGATGGCGAGCTGGCGTCCGGTCGCCTTGCTTACCTGCTCGGCGATGAGGCCGCGGTACTGGTTGAAGTCGGTGTTCTTGAGCAGCACGATGCCGGCGCCCGCCGCCACGACCAGCAGCGCCACGATCCCCGCCACGATCTTCAGGAACAGTTTCATGAGTATGCCCTCAAACCGCCACGCTTCGTTCTCGCCAATATAACGCTATTCATCCAACTCGGCGAACGGATCGTCATCGCGCCGGGGATCGAAGCCGAAGAACCGCCAAGTCTCCTCGAGGTCGGGCGGCAGCGGCGCCACGACGCGCAAGGTGCCACCGGCCGGCCGCGGCAGCGAAATCGCGCGGGCGTGCAGATGGAGCCGCGGCTGAAGCCGCTCGCCGGCAAGGAACGCCGCCGGCCCACCGTACTTGCCGTCGCCCAGTATGGGCGTGCCGATGGCCGCGCAATGGACGCGCAGTTGATGGGTGCGGCCGGTGAGCGGCATGAGCGCGAGCCAGGCGACCCGCTTGCCGGCTCGCTCGAGCACCCGGTACCGGGTGACGGCGCCGGCGCCCGTCTCCACCGGCACCACGCGCTCGCCCGCCGGCCCCGGCCGCTTGTCGAGCGCGAGATCGATCCGTCCCTCAAACGGGCTCGGCACGCCTACGACGATGGCCCAATAGAGCTTGCGCACTTCCTTGCGCCGAAACGCCTCGGCGAGCTTGGCGGCGGCGCCAGCGCCGCGCGCCAGCAGCAAGACTCCGCTAGTGTCGCGATCGAGCCGGTGGACGAGGCGCGGCCGCTCGGCCGCCTCGTACCGCAGCGCGTCGAGCATGGCGTCGAGATGACGCAGGATGCCGGGGCCGCCTTGGGTCGGCAGGCCGGCTGGCTTGTTGATGGCGATCACGTCCGCGTCCTTGTGCAGCACGGCGCGGCGCAGCTCGGCCGCGTCCTCCGCGCCGACCGGGCGCGAACGCGGTTTGTCCTCGTCCGGCAACGGCGGAACGCGGATACGCTGGCCCGGCGCCAGCCTGTCGCCGGCGCGCGCGCGCCGGCCATCAATCCGCACCTGGCCGGTGCGCAGCAATTTCTCGAGCCGGCCGTGGCCCAGTCGCGGGTAATGCCGCTTGAACCAACGATCGAGCCGTAGGTCGCGTTCGTCGGCCGCGACCGCGAGAGTCTTGACGCCGCTCACGCGACCAAGAGCCGCACGAGGCGCAAACCCGCGAAGAGCGCCGCTATGGATCCGGCGACCGAGGCCAGGACATAGGCGGCGGCGGCACCGACGGCGCCGCGTTCGGCCAAGACCGCGAACTCAAGCGAGAACGCCGAGAAGGTGGTGAACCCGCCGAGGATGCCGGTGGTGAGGAAGGCGCGCATCACGATGCTGGGCGACCAGGCGAATGCCATGATCTCGACGAGCACGCCCATCACGAAGCCGCCTGTCACGTTCACCGCGAGCGTGCCCCAGGGGAACTCCGTGCCGAGCGAGTGCCCCAGCCACGCCGAGACAAGATAGCGCGCCGTGGCGCCGATGCCGCCCCCGGCCGCTATGGCGATGATGAGGCGCATGCTCATTCGCCCGCCGCCCGCTCGGCGCGCAGCCTGGCCCATTCGTCGAGGCGCTTCCTGATCTCGCGCTCGAAGCCGCGTCCGGCCGGGCGGTAGAACGCCTGGCGCGCCATCCCGTCGGGGAAGTAGTTCTGGCCCGAGAACGCGTCCTCGCTGTCGTGGTCGTAGCGGTAGCCTTCGGCGTAGCCGAGCGTCTTCATCAGGCGCGTGGGCGCGTTTAGGATGTGCATCGGCGGCATCAGCGAGCCGCTGTCCCGGGCGGCCGCCATTGCGGCGCCGTGCGCCGCGTAGGTCGCGTTCGACTTCGGAGCGGTGGCGAGATAGATGACGCATTGCGCCAGCGCCAGCTCGCCTTCGGGCGAGCCCAACCGTTCGTATGTGTCCCAGGCGGCCAGCGCCTGCACGAGCGCGTTGGGATCGGCGAGGCCCACGTCCTCGACGGCGAAGCGCACCAGCCGGCGGGCGACGTAGAGCGGGTCCTCGCCGCCGGCCAGCATGCGCGCCAGCCAATAGAGCGCTGCGTCGGCGTCCGAACCGCGCAGCGACTTGTGCAGCGCGCTGATCAGGTTGTAGTGGCTGTCCTGCGCCTTGTCGTACAGCGGCACCCGGCGCTGCACCGCGGCGGAGAGCGCCGCCACGTCCAGCGGGCGCGCCGGCGCCGGCAGATCGAACAACGCTTCCGCCATGTTGAGGAGATAGCGCCCGTCGCCGTCCGCCATCGCCCGCAGCGCGACGCGCGCCTCGCCGTCCACGGGCAAACCGCGGCCCTCCGCCTGCTCGGCGCGCCGCAAAATGACCTCGAGCGCGGCCTCGTCGAGCCGGTTCAGCACGAACACCCGGCCGCGCGACAACAGCGGCCCGTTGAGCTCGAAGGACGGGTTCTCCGTGGTCGCCCCGATCAGCACCACCGTGCCGTCCTCCACGACCGGCAGGAAACTGTCCTGCTGCGCGCGATTGAACCGGTGGATCTCGTCGACGAACAGCAGCGTACCCCGGCCGCCCGCGCGTCTCGCCTTCGCCCCGTCGAACACCTTGCGCAGGTCGGCGACGCCTGAGAACACCGCCGTCAGCGGCTCGAAATGCAGGTCCGAGCGCTCGGCCAGAAGGCGCGCCAGCGTCGTCTTGCCGCAGCCGGGCGGGCCCCACAGGAACATCGAGGCGAGGCGACCGGCGGCGAGCATGCTGGCGATCGGGCCGTCGGGCCCAAGGAGATGGTCCTGCCCGACGACCTCGTCGAGCGAGCGCGGGCGCAATCGATCGGCCAGGGGCCGCGGCGCCAACTGTTCGAACAATCCGGTCATGTGCCCTCGGCCGGATCAGCCGACGACTATCTTGCGCACCTCGCCGGCGCGGCGGAACGCGATCTCCCAGCCGCCCGCCGGCTGCGCGATGAGACGCTGCAGCTCGGCCACGTCGCCGATCGGCTCGCCGTTCAGGCTCAGCAACACGTCGCCTGCCGCGAAGCCGGAGCGATGGGCATGGCTGCCGCGCTTGACCGCGGCGATGACGACGCCGGCCCAATCGCCGCTCAGGCCAAGATCCTCCGCCAGCGCCGGCGACAGGTTGGCCACCGTGGCGCCGGCCAGCACGTGGCGGCCTTGCAGCACGGTTTCCTCGCTTGGCGTCTCGGGCGGCGCGGCAAGATTCACCGGCACTTCGAGCCGTTCGCCGCGCCGCAGCACGGTCAGGCTGGCCGTCTTGCCGACCGGCATAGTGGCGAGGCGGAAACGCAGGGCCTGGGGGTCTCTCACCTCGCGGCCATTCAACGCCACGATCACGTCGCCGAGCCGGACGCCGGCCTCGGCCGCCGGCCCGCCGGGATAGAGATCGTTGATTACGACGCCGCCCGGACGCTCGAGGCCCAGGCCCTCGGCAAGGTCCGCCGTCAGCGGCTGGCCGCCGACGCCGAGCCACGGGCGCACCAGCTTGCCGCCGGCGGCCTCGGCGGCGATGACCGCCGCCACCATGTTCGACGGGATGGCGAAGCCGATGCCGATCGAGCCGCCGCCGCGGCCGGAGAAGATCGCCGTGTTGATGCCGACCAGCCGGCCGTCCATCGCGACGAGGGCGCCGCCGGAATTGCCCGGGTTGATCGCGGCGTCGGTCTGGATGAAGAAGCCGAAGTCGGCGATGCCGACGTGGGTGCGCGCCAGGGCCGAGACGATGCCACCGGTCACCGTCTGGCCGACCCCGAACGGGTTGCCGATCGCCAGCACCAGGTCGCCCACCTCCAGCTCGTCGGAATCGCGCAACTGCAGCGCCGGCAGCGGCTTGCCTCGAGGATCGATGCGGAGCAGCGCCAGATCGACGCGCTCCTCGCTCGCCACCACCCTGGCGTCGAACTCGCGCCCGTCGTCCAGCACCGCCGTGATCTGGTCGCTGTCCTTGATGAGGTGGCGGTTGGTCACGATGAGCCCGTCGGGGGCGACGATGACGCCGGAGCCGAGCGAGTTCTGCAGGCGCCGCGACGGCAAACCGAAGCTGAAGTTGTCGCCGAAGAAGCGCCGGAAAAAGGAATCGTCGAACAGCGGCGAGACCGCGCGGGTTTCGACCACGCGCCGGGTGTAGATGTTGACCACGGCGGGGGCGGTTTTCTTGACCAGCGGGGCGAACGACAGCTCGATCTCGGCCTGCGAGAGTGGGACCGACTGTTCCTCGCCACGCGCCGGCGCCAGCGCGAGGAACGCCGCGAGCGCGAGGAACGCCGCGATAGAAAGCGCTGCGCCCAGGCGCCCGGCGCGGCCGGTCATGCCGGCGTCCCGGCCTCCGCCGCCGCGTCGGCCGCGGGCCTGGACCCTTCGCCCTTGGCGGCCGGATCGCGATCGACGAGCTCGATGATTGCCATCGGCGCCTGGTCGCCGTAGCGGAACCCCGCCTTCAAGACCCGCGTGTACCCGCCGGGCCGGCTGGCGTAGCGCTGCGCCAGCGGGCCGAACAGCTTCGCCGTCATGGTCTCGTCGCGCAGCGCCGCGAACGCCTGGCGGCGCGCATGGAGCGTGCCGCGCTTGCCGAGCGTAATGAGCTTTTCGACGTAGGGGCGCAGTTCCTTGGCCTTGGGCAAGGTGGTCTTGATCTGCTCGTGCTGGATCAAAGCCGTCGCCATATTGGCGAACAGCGCCCTGCGGTGGCTGCTGGTGCGGTTGAGCTTGCGGCCGCCTATGCGATGGCGCATCGAACTCTTCTCCTCTCCTCGCCCCAGCCCCCTCGCGGCTGCTGCGGCCTCAGTACGGCTCGTCGATCCGGCGCGCCATCTCCTCGATATTCTCGGGCGGCCAGCCGGTAATCTCCATGCCGAGATGCAGGCCCATCTGGGTCAGCACTTCCTTGATTTCGTTCAACGACTTGCGGCCGAAGTTGGGCGTCCGCAGCATTTCCGCCTCGCTCTTCTGCACGAGGTCGCCGATGTAGACGATGTTGTCGTTCTTCAGGCAGTTGGCGGAGCGCACGCTGAGCTCGAGCTCGTCCACCTTGCGCAGCAGGTTCTTGTTGAACGGCGGCTCGGCCGCGCGCGCCTCCTCGCTCACCGCCTTCGGTTCCTCGAAGTTGATGAAGAGCTGGAGCTGATCCTGCAGAATGCGCGCGGCATAGGCGACCGCGTCCTCGGGCGTCACCGTGCCGTCGGTCTCGATCTGCATCATGAGCTTGTCATAGTCGGTCTGCTGGCCGACGCGCGTGTTCTCGACGCGGTACGTCACCTTACGCACCGGGCTGTACAGGGCGTCGATCGGGATGAGGCCGATCGGCGCGTCCTCCGGACGGCTCAGCGATCCGGCGACGTAGCCCTTGCCGCCCTCGACCGTGAACTCCATGTTGAGCTTCGCTCCCTGGTCGAGCGTGCACAGCACCAGGTCCGGGTTCATGATCTGGATGTCGTGCCCGGTCTCGATCATCACGGCAGTCACCTCGCCCGGGCCCTCGGCGCGCAGGCGCATGCGTTTCGGCCCCTCGCCGTGCATCCTGAGGGCGATCGACTTGATATTGAGCACGATATCAGTCACGTCCTCGCGCACACCGGGAATCGAGGAGAACTCGTGCAGCACCCCGTCGATGTGCACCGACGTGACCGCCGCCCCGTGCAGCGAAGACATCAGCACGCGACGCAGCGCGTTGCCGAGCGTCAGCCCGAAGCCGCGCTCCAGCGGCTCGGCCACCACGGTTGCCTCGCGCTGCGGGTCGGGACCCGATTCGATGTCGAGCTTGGCCGGCTTGATGAGCTCGGTCCAATTCCTTTGAATGGCGGGATCGGATTTCATCGCAGTCTCCCGTAAACCAGCGGTTCGGCGGTTTCCTCGCCGACCAATCGATCTCGCCCCCTTGGGGCAGCCATGCCGACCGGGGCGCCGAGGAGGGCGCGCCCCAGCGCGCGATATCGCCTCGGCTACACCCGGCGCCGCTTGGGCGGCCGGCACCCGTTGTGCGGGACCGGGGTCACGTCCTTGATCGACGTGATGGTGAAGCCCGCCGCCTGCAACGCGCGCAGGGCGGACTCGCGCCCCGACCCGGGACCCTTGACCTCGACCTCGAGGACCTTGACGCCATGCTCCATCGCCTTGCGCGCGACGGCATCGGCGGCCACCTGCGCCGCGTAGGGCGTCGACTTGCGCGAACCCTTGAATCCGAGGCTGCCCGAGGACGACCAGGCGATGGCGTTGCCCTGGGCATCGGTGATCGTGATGATGGTGTTGTTGAAGCTGGCGTTCACATGCGCCACGCCGGAAGTGATATTCTTGCGCTCCCGGCGCCGCGCACGCGGTGCAGTCGTCGTCGTGGCCATGCTGATTCCTATTCAGTAGTTCCGGGCGCGCTAAACCGTGGTCCTTTTCTTGCCCGCGATGGCGCGGGCGGGGCCCTTTCGGGTCCGCGCGTTGGTGTGGGTGCGCTGGCCGCGCACCGGCAGCCCCTTGCGGTGGCGCAGGCCCCGGTAGCAGCCCAGGTCCATCAGACGCTTGATGTTCATGGCCACCTCGCGGCGCAGGTCGCCTTCCACATGATACTCGCGGTCGATGACCTCGCGAACGCGCGCCACCTCGTCGTCGGTCATTTGACTGACGCGCCGCTCGGGCGGAATGCCGACCTTCTCGCAAATGCTCCGGGCCCTGGTGCCGCCGATGCCGAAGATATACGTCAAGGCGACCAACACCCGCTTCTGGGTGGGAATGTTCACACCGGCGATTCGCGCCAACTCACGTTCTCCTGCTAAAGCGCGCGGACGCGCAAAGACGCTCGGCCCGAGGGGCCCGGGCCGAGGCCGGGCATTATAGGGGCCTCGGCCCGCAAGTCAACGCCCTCCAACCCCGCCAAGCGCCGCCTCGATCTGCCGGCCGACCTCGTCCGGCGCGGCCATACCGTCGACCCTGGCCAAGAGCCCCCGGTCCCGGTAATAGGGCAGAATCGGGGCGGTTTGGGCGCGATAGGCCTCCAGCCTCACCTTGACGGTCTCGGCATTGTCGTCGCCGCGCCGCTTGAACTCGGTCGCCCCGCAGCGGTCGCAGACCCCCTCGACCTTGGGGCGCTGGAACTGGTCGTGATAGCCCGCCCCGCAGTTGGCGCAGCTGAAACGCCCGGCGATGCGCTCGATGAGCGCCTTCTCGTCCACGCCGATCTCGATGACCCGATCGATGCGTCGGCCGCGCTCGGCTAGAAGATCATCGAGGGCAGCCGCCTGCTTCACGGTGCGGGGAAAGCCGTCCAGTACGAATCCCGTCTTGCAGTCGGGCGCCGCGATGCGCTCGCCGATCATGCGGATGATGATGTCGTCGGGCATGAGCCGGCCCGCGTCCATCACCTTCTTGGCCTGGCGGCCGAGTGCCGAGCCGGACGCCACCGCCGCGCGCAGCATGTCGCCCGTGGCGAGCTGCACCACGCCGACGGCGTCCGCCAACCGCTTGGCTTGCGTCCCCTTACCGGCGCCCGGCGGGCCCAGCAGGATGACATTCATCCGCGCCGGCCCCTGAGCTTGGTCTTCTTGATCAATCCTTCATACTGGTGCGCCAGCAGATGCGAATGGATCTGCGCCACCGTGTCCATGGTCACCGAGACCACGATCAGCAGGCTGGTGCCCCCGAAATAGAACGGCAAGGCGTACTGCGAGATGAGGAGCTCCGGCAGCAGGCAGACGACCGCCAAGTAGATGGCCCCCACCACGGTGAGCCGCGTCAGCACGTAATCGAGATACTCGGCCGTGTTCTTGCCCGGCCGGATGCCGGGGATGAAGCCGCCGTACTTTTTCAGATTCTCGGCCGTGTCCGCCGGATTGAACACGACGGCGGTATAGAAGAAGGCGAAAAAGACGATCAGCGACAAGTACAGCGCCAGGTAGATCGGCTGCCCGCGACCCAAATAGACGATGATCGCCTGCAGCCATTCCGGTCCCTGCGTGCCGCTGAAACCGGCCACCGTGAGCGGCAGGAGCAGCAGCGAGCTGGCGAAGATCGGCGGAATCACACCGGAGCTGTTGAGCTTCAACGGCAGGTGTGAGCTGTCGCCGCCGAACATGCGGGCACCCACCTGCCGCTTCGGGTACTGCACGACGATGCGCCGCTGCGCTCGCTCGAAGAACACGATACCGCCGATCACGGCCACCGCCATGATGAACAGCACGATGATCAACAGCGTGGACAGCGCCCCGGTGCGGCCCAGCTCCAGGGTCCGCACAAGCGCGCTCGGCAGGTTCGCCACGATACCGGAAAATATGACGAGCGAAATGCCGTTGCCGACGCCGCGCGCCGTGACCTGCTCGCCAAGCCACATCAGGAAGATCGTGCCGCCCACCAGGGTCACCACGGTGGTGAGCCGGAAGAACAGCCCGGGATCGATGACGGCGCCGCCGCCGGGTCCCTGCATGCCCTCGAGGCCCACGGCGATGCCATAGCCCTGCACCGTGGCCAGCAGCACGGTCCCCATGCGGGTGTACTGGTTGATCTTCTTGCGGCCCGCCTCGCCTTCCTTCTTCAGGGCATCGAGCGTCGGCGACACGCTGGACAGAAGCTGAATGATGATGGAGGCCGAGATATACGGCATGATGTTGAGGGCGAAGATCGTCATGCGCCTGAGGGCTCCGCCCGCGAACATGTCGAACATGCCGAGGATGCCCCCGCCATGTTGCTGGAACAGCTGGGCCATGGCCGCCGGGTCGATGCCCGGCAGCGGAATGTAGGTGCCGAGGCGATAGACGACGAGAGCGCCCAGAGTAAACCACAGGCGGTTCTTCAGCTCGGTCGCCTTGGCAAAGGCGCCGAAGTTGATGTTGGCGGCGAGTTGTTCGGCGGCGGAGGCCATGCGCTACGCCTTGTCCGGCGCGGCCGGCGTCTCAACCCGCACCGTGCCGCCCGCCTTCTCGACTGCGGCGATGGCGGATTTGGAGGCGCCCGCCACCTCGACCGCAAGCTTGCTCTTGATCTCGCCCTTCGCCAGCAGGCGCACGCCGTCGCGCTGGCGCCGGACGAGGCCGGCCGCAACCAGCGTGGCCGCGGTCACCGTGACGGCCGGATCGAGGCGGCCCGCCTCGATCGCCCGCTGCAGCCCGCCGAGGTTGACGATCGCGTAATGGCGCCGGAACAGGTTCTTGAAACCGCGCTTGGGCAGGCGCCGGAACAGCGGCATCTGGCCGCCCTCGAAACCGTTGAGCGCCACGCCGGTACGCGCGGTCTGGCCCTTGCCGCCGCGCCCGCCCGTCTTGCCCTTGCCCGAGCCGATGCCGCGGCCGACGCGCATGCGCGCCTTGCGCGACCCCGGATTGTCCGACAGTTGGTTCAGCTTCATGGTTCGTCCGATCCTCGAGGGGGCGCGGGATTCAGGGCGCCGGCTCCACCCGCACCAAATGATGCACCTTGCCGATCATGCCGCGCACGGCCGGCGTGTCCCGCAGCACCCGGCTGCGCCGGATCTTGTTGAGCCCGAGGCCGATCAGCGCCACGCGCTGGTCTTTCGTGCGGCCGATCGGGCTGGCGATCTGGGTGACCCGCAAAGTCGGCCCGCCGTGCTCGACCATCATGCTACTCCTTCGGCTCGCCGCTGTCGCGCCGGCCCATGATGTCGCCCACGCGCTTGCCGCGGCGCGCGGCCACGCTGCGCGGCGAGCTGCTGGCGGCGAGCGCCTGGAAGGCCGCCTTGATCATGTTGTGCGGGTTCGAGGTGCCGACCGACTTGGCCACCACGTCGGCGACGCCGAGCGCCTCGAAGATGGCACGAACGGGACCGCCGGCGATGATGCCGGTGCCGGGCCTAGCGGCGCGCAGCACGACGTGACCGGCGCCGTACCGCCCGTTCACGTCGTGGTGCAGCGTGCGCCCTTCGCGCAGCGGCACGCGCACCATGTGGCGCTTGGCCTGCTCGGTTGCCTTGCGGATCGCCTCCGGCACCTCGCGCGCCTTGCCGGCGCCGTGCCCGGCGCGGCCCTTGCCGTCGCCGACCACGACCAGCGCCGCGAAGCCGAAGCGCCGGCCGCCCTTCACCACCTTGGCGACGCGATTGATGCTAACCAGCTTCTCGACGAGATCGCTGTCCTCGCGGCTGCGCTCGCGACGATCGGGTCTCCCGGTCCTTACCATCCACCACCCTCTAGAACGACAGGCCGCCCTCGCGAGCGGCATCGGCCAGGGCCTTCACCCGGCCATGAAACAGGTAGGCGCCGCGGTCGAATACCACGACCTTGACGCCGGCGGCGAGCGCCCGTTTGGCGATCAGCTTGCCGACCTCGCCCGCCGCCGCCTTGTCGGCACCGCCCTTCGGCAGCCCTGCGCGCAGCTCCTTTTCGAGGCTGGAGGCCGCCGCCAGGGTGACGCCGCGCCCGTCGTCGATTACCTGCGCGTAGATGTGCCGCTCGGAGCGGAACACGCTCAAGCGCGGCCGGCCGCGCGACTTACGCGCGATCTCGGCGCGCACCCGGCGCCGGCGTCGCGCGATCAATTCCGTACCTTGCGCCATGGTCCTATTTCTTCTTGCCCTCTTTACGCCGGACCTTCTCGGAGCCGTACTTGATCCCCTTGCCCTTGTAGGGTTCGGGCTTGCGGAACGCGCGAATCTCGGCCGCCACCTGGCCGACGCGCTGCTTGTCGGCGCCCGAGACGGTGATGCTGGTCGGTTTCTCGCACTTGATGGCGATATCGGGCGGGATCGGGTATACCACGTCGTGGCTGTAGCCAAGTTGCAGCGTCAACTTTCCGCCCTGCACCGCCGCGCGGTAGCCCACGCCGTTGATCTCCAAGTTCTTGCTGAAGCCCTGGGCCACGCCCAGCACCATGTTTCGCACCAGGCTGCGGGCGGTGCCCCACATCACGCGCGCCGCTTTGCTGTCGCCACGCGGGCTCAGCAAGATGCGGTCCTTGTCCAGCCGGACCTCGACCCGCTCGCTCAGCGCCAGGCCGCGCTCGCCGAGCTTGCCCATGGCCTTGACGGTGTTGCCGACGACCTCGACACTGACGCCGCTCGGCACCGCAACCGGCAACTTTCCTACGCGCGACATGGCGCTTGCCTCAGAATACCTTGCACAGCACTTCGCCGCCTACCTTGGCGGCGCGCGCTTCGTTGTCGGACAGCACGCCGCGCGGGGTCGACAGAATGGCGATGCCGAGACCGCTATAGACGCGCCGCAGTTCGGCGATCTTCGAATAGACGCGCCGGCCGGGCTTCGAGACGCGGGCGATCTGGCGGATCACCGGCTCGCCCTCGTGATACTTGAGCTCGATGCGAAGGGTGCTCGGCGCTTCACCGTCCGGCCCCTCACTGTAGCCGCGGATGTAGCCTTCGCGCTTCAGCACCTCGAGCACGTTGGCGCGCAGCCGCGAGGCGGGCGTCGACACCGCGTCAAGGCGCGCTTTCTGGCCGTTGCGAATGCGGGTCAGCATATCCCCCAGGGGATCGCTCATCGTCATGATCTCACCGCCTCCTTACCAGCTCGCCTTGACCATGCCGGGGATCTGCCCGGCTGACGCCAGCTCGCGCAGCGCGATGCGCGACAGCTTGAACTTCCGGTAGGTGCCGCGCGGCCGGCCGGTGAGCTGGCAGCGATTGCGCAGGCGCACCCTGGAGCCGTTGCGCGGCAACTGCGCCAGCTTGAGGCGCGCCGCGAAACGTTCCTCCGGCGCCAGCGAAGCGTCTTTCGCCGCCGCCTTGAGGCGGTCCCGGCGCGGCGCCATCTTCTTCACCAGTGCGGCCCGCTTCTTGTTGCGCTCGATCGCGCTCGTTTTCGCCATCCAACCTCTCCCGTCCTTCAGTTCGCGAACGGCATGTCGAAGCCCCGCAGTAGGGCCTTGGCCTCGGCATCGGAATTCGCCGTCGTGCAGATGACGATGTCCATGCCGCGGATCTCATCGATCTTGTCGTAGTCGATTTCGGGAAACACGATCTGCTCCTTGAGCCCGAGGGCGAAATTGCCGCGCCCGTCAAAACTGTCGCCCGACACGCCGCGGAAGTCGCGCACGCGGGGCAGCGCCACGGTAATCAGGCGGTCGAGAAACTCGTACATGCGCGCGCGACGCAACGTCACCTTGCAGCCGATGTTCATGCCGGCCCGCAGCTTATAGGTGGCGATCGACTTGCGCGCCTTGGTGACGACCGGCTTCTGGCCGGCGATCGCGGCCAACTCCGCCGCCGCGGTGCCAACCTTCTTGCCGTCCTGCACCGCCTTGCCGACGCCCATGTTGATGACGATCTTGTCGAGCCGCGGCGCCTCGAGCGGGTTCTTGTAGCCGAACTCCGCCATCAGCGCCGGCCGCAGCACTTTGACGTAATGTTCCTTCAATCTTGTCATGTCCCTCGCCGCCCCCTCAGTCGATGGCTTCGCCGGAGCGACGCGCGATGCGCACTTTGCGCCCGCGCTCGGCGAACTTGTAGCCGGTCCGGGTCGGCTTGTCGGTCTTGGGATCGAGATGCGCCACGTTGGAGACGTGGATCGGCAGCTCGAGGTCGACGATACCGCCCGGCTGGCCGGGCCGCGGGCGCGTGTGCCGCTTGACGACATTGATGCCGCGCACCAGCACGCGGCGGTCCTCGCGCAGCACCTTCAGGACCTCGCCGCGCCGGCCCTTATCGCTGCCGGAGATGACCACCACCTGGTCGCCCTTCCTGATCTTGCACTTCATCGCCATCGCCGCACCTTCTCGCCCGCCGCCCGCTACAGCACTTCCGGGGCGAGCGAGATGATCTTCATGAACTTCTTGGCCCTGAGCTCGCGCGTCACGGGGCCGAAGATGCGCGTGCCGATCGGCTCGCCCAGCTTGTCGATCAGCACCGCCGCGTTGCGGTCGAAGCGGATCGAACTGCCGTCGGGGCGGCGCAGCTCCTTGGCGGTGCGCACGATGACCGCCCGATGCACGTCGCCCTTCTTCACCCGGCCGCGCGGAATCGCCTCCTTGATCGACACCACGATGACGTCGCCCACCGTGGCGTACTTGCGCTTCGAGCCGCCCAACACCTTGATGCATTGGACGCGCCGGGCACCAGAATTGTCCGCCACATCCAGGTTGGTCTGCATCTGGATCATGGCCGAACCGCCTCGCCCGGCGCCGCGCCGACCACTTCCCAGCGCTTGGTCCTGGACAGCGGCCGGCACTCGCGGATCGTGACGACGTCGCCCGTCTTGCAGGCGTTGCCCTGGTCGTGGGCGGCGTATCTCTTAGCGTGCCGCACCACCTTCTTGTAGACCGGGTGCATGACGCGGCGCTCGACGCGGACGATCACGGTCTTGTCCGGTTTGTCGCTCACCACCACGCCCCGCAGGATGCGTCTCGGCATGCCTCAGCCTCCCTGTCGCGCCTGCGGCGCCTTGCGGTTGAGGACCGTCTTGATGCGGGCGATGTCGCGCCGCACCTGGCGCACGCGCGCCGTGTTCTCGAGCTGCCCGCTCGCCTTCTGGAAGCGCAGGTTGAACGCCTCCTTCTTCAGCGCCAACAGCTCGCCGTCGAGCTGATCGGGCGTCTTGGTCCTCAGGTCCTCGATCTTCATCCACTAATGCCTCTCGCCCAGGCGCGCCACGAAGCGGGTCGCCACCGGCAGCTTGGCCGCCGCCAGATCGAACGCCCGCTCGGCCAAGTCGCGCGGCACGCCGTCGACTTCGAACATGATGCGCCCGGGATGCACGCGGCAGACCCAGAACTCGGGCGTGCCCTTGCCCGAGCCCATGCGCACCTCGGCCGGCTTGGTGGAGACCGGCACGTCGGGGAAGACGCAAATCCAAACCCGACCCAAACGCTTCATGTGGCGGGTGATCGCGCGGCGCGCCGCCTCGATCTGGCGCGCGCTGACGCGGCCGGGCGAAGTCGCCTTCAAGCCGTAAGCGCCGAAATTGAGCGCGCTGCCGCCCTTGGCGGCGCCATGGATGCGCCCCTTGTGGCCCTTGCGGTACTTGGTGCGTTTCGGCGACAGCATGTTCTCTCTCCCCGACTCAGGCCCGGCCCACCTGCTGCTCCTGGGCGCGCTTGTCCTGGGCCATCGGATCGTGAGCGAGAATCTCGCCCTTGAAGACCCAGACCTTGACGCCGCAGGTGCCGTAGGTGGTCTTGGCGGTGGCCTCGCCGTAGTCGATGTCGGCGCGCAGCGTATGCAGCGGCACGCGGCCCTCGCGGTACCACTCGGTGCGCGCGATCTCGGCGCCGCCCAGCCGGCCGCCGCAGTTGATGCGAATGCCCTGGGCGCCTAGCCGCATGGCGGACTGTATGGCGCGCCGCATGACGCGCCGGAACGCCACCCGGCGCGCGAGCTGCTCGGCGATGTTCTCGGCCACCAGCTTGGCCTCGATCTCCGGCTTGCGAATCTCGACGATATTGAGGTGCACCTCGCCGCCGGTCATCTTGGACAGATCGGCGCGCAGCTTCTCGATGTCGGCGCCCTTCTTGCCGATCACCACGCCCGGGCGCGCCGTGTGGATGGTGATGCGCGCCTTCTTGGCCGGCCGCTCGATGACGATGCGTCCAATGCCGGCCTGGCCGAGCCGCGTTTCCAGGTACTTGCGCAGCCGCAGATCCTCGTGCAGCAGCAGGGCGTAGTCGTCGTCCTCGGCGTACCAGCGCGAGTCCCAGGTGCGGTTGACGCCGATCCTGAGGCCGATCGGGTTGACTTTCTGTCCCATCTACGGGGTCTCCTCGCGCTCGCGCTCGCGCACGACCACGGTGATATTGCTGAACGGTTTATGGATGGGCGCCGAGCGGCCGCGGGCGCGGGCATGAAAGCGCTTCATGACGAGGCTGCGCCCGACGGTGGCCGCGGCGACGTACAGCCGGTCGACATCGAGCTGATGGTTGTTCTCGGCGTTGGCGATCGCCGCCTCCAGCACCTTCCTCACGTCGATGGCGATGCGTCGGCGCATGAAGGCGAGCTGGGCGAGCGCCGGCTGCACCGCCTTGCCGCGGATCGCCTGGGCCACCAGGTTGAGCTTGCGCGCGCCGACCCGCAGGTTGCGGGCCACCGCCTTCGCTTCGCTCTCCTTGAGCCGGCGCGGTTTCGATTTCTTGCTCATGGCGTTGGCGTGACGACCCTCTTGGCCTTGCGGTCGGCGGAATGACTCTGGAAGGTGCGGGTGGGCGAGAATTCGCCGAACTTGTGGCCGATCATGTTCTCGGTCACTAGCACGGGCAGGAACTTGCGGCCGTTGTAGACGCCGAACGTAAGGCCGACGAACTGCGGCAGGATGGTCGAGCGACGCGACCAGATCTTGATCACCTCGTTGCGCCCCGAGCCGCGCACGGCCTGCGCCTTCTTCAGCATGTAGCCGTCGACGAACGGGCCTTTCCAAACCGAACGGGCCATGACCGCTTTCCTAGCGCTGCTTCGACGCGTGGCGACGCCGCAGGATCATGCGGTTCGTCTTCTTATTGTGCCGGGTCTTCTTGCCCTTGGTCGACTTGCCCCACGGCGTCACCGGATGGCGGCCGCCCGAGGTGCGCCCCTCGCCGCCGCCGTGCGGGTGGTCGATCGGGTTCATGGCGACGCCGCGCACCGAGGGGCGCCTGCCCAGCCACCGGTTGCGGCCGGCCTTGCCGATACTGATGTTCTGCTGGTCCGGATTGGACACGGCGCCGATCGTCGCCATGCAGTCGGCGCGCACCATGCGCACCTCGCCGGAACTCAGGCGCAGAAGCGCGCGGCCGGCGTCGCGGCCAACGATCTGGACGAAGGCGCCGGCCGAGCGCGCGAGCTGGCCGCCGCGCCCCACCTTGAGCTCGACATTGTGCACGATGGTGCCGACCGGGATGTTCTTCAGCGGCATGGCGTTGCCCGGCTTGATGTCGGTCCGCTCGCCGGCCACCACCCTGTCGCCGGACTTGAGGCGCTGCGGCGCCAGGATGTAGGCGAGCTCGCCGTCCTCGTAGCGGACGAGGGCGATGAACGCGGTCCGGTTGGGGTCGTACTCCAGGCGCTCCACGGTGGCGGGCACGTCGAACTTGCGCCGCTTGAAGTCGATCAGGCGATAGCGCCGCTTGTGCCCGCCGCCCATGCGCCGGGCCGTGATCCGCCCGTAGTTATTGCGCCCGCCGGTCTTGCGCAGACCCTCGGTCAACGCCTTCACCGGCGGCCCCTTGTACAGCTCCCTGCGATCGACGATGACGAGCTGGCGCTGACCGGGCGTGGTGGGCTTGAAGCTTTTCAATGCCATGGCATCACACTCCCGTCGTCACGTCGATCGACTGGCCCTCGGCCAACGTCACCATCGCCTTCTTGAAGTCCGAGCGCTTGCCCAGGCGGCCGCGAAAGCGCTTCAGCTTGCCCAACTGGCGCAGCGTGTTGACGGCGACCACCTTGACCTTGAAGACGCCTTCCACCGCCGCCTTGATCTCCGGCTTGCTGGCGTCGAGCGGCACGCGGAACGTCACCTGTCCGTGCGCCGAGCCGGCGGTCGACTTCTCCGTCACCACCGGCGAGCGGATCAGGTCGTACATGCGCTCCACCGACGGGTTCGCCGGCCTGCGCTGGGTCGGGCGCGCCCGGCTCATTTCAGTCGCGCCTCCAAGTGCTGCACCGCATCCTTGGTCAGCACCAGCATGTCGCGGCGCAGGATGTCGTAGACGTTGGCGCCTTGCTGCGGCAGCACGTCGATGCCCGGGATGTTGGCCGCGGCGCGCTGGAAGTGCTCGTCCGGCTTCGGCCCGTCGATCAGCAGGACCGAGCGCCAGCCCAGCTTCGCCAGACGGTGCGCCAGCTCGTTGGTCTTGCCGGCCTTGACGGTGGCGGCGTCCAGCACCACCAGCTTGCCGTCCGCCTGCTTGCTGGACAGCGCCGTCTTGAGGGCGAGCCGGCGCACCTTCTTCGGCAGGCCGTGGGCGTGGCTGCGCACCACGGGGCCGAAGATGATGGCGCCGCCGCGGAATTGGGGCGAACGGAGGCTGCCTTGACGCGCCCGGCCGGTGCCCTTCTGCCGATAGGGCTTCTTGGTGGTGCCGCTTATGTCGCTGATGCCCTTGGTCTTGTGCGTGCCGGCGCGCCGCTTGGCGAGCTGCCAGTTGACCATGCGCGCCAGGATGTCCTTGCGCACCGGCAGGCCGAAAACGGCGTCGTCGAGCTCGATTTCGCCGGCCTTCTTGCTGTCGAGGGTGGTGACGGGACATTTCATGGCGCGGCTATTCCTTCGCCTCGCTCGCCTCGGCCTTGGCCCGCAGCGCGGCCGGGAACGGAGTCCCTTCCGGCGCCTTGCGTTTCACCGCGTCGCGCAGGAGCAAGTACGAACCCTCGGCGCCCGGCACGGCGCCGCGCAGCATGATGAGGCCGCACTCGGCATCGGTGGCGACGACTTCGAGGTTGAGCGTCGTCACCCGTTCGTGGCCCAGGTGGCCTGCCATTTTCTTGCCCGGAAAGGTGCGTCCGGGGTCCTGACGCTGGCCGGTCGAGCCGTGGCTGCGGTGCGAAACCGACACGCCGTGCGTGGCGCGCAGGCCGTGGAAGTTCCACCGCTTCATGGCGCCGGCGAAGCCCTTGCCGATGGTGGTTCCGGTAGCGTCCACGTATTGGCCGGCGACGAAGTGGGCCGCGGTCAACTCGGCGCCCATCTTCAGCACGGCCTCGGGGCTGACGCGGAACTCGGCCAGCTTGCGCTTCGGCTCGACCTTCGCTTTGGCGAAGTGGCCGCGCATCGCCTTGGTGGTGTTCTTCACCTTCGCCTTGCCGACGCCGAGCTGCACCGCCGTGTAGCCGTCGCGCTCAGGCGTCCGCACGGCCACCACCTCGCAATTGTCCAACTTCAGCACGGTCACCGGCACGTGCTCGCCCGCGCCGGTGAACAGGCGGGTCATGCCGAGCTTCTGGACGATCAGGCCGGTGCGCATGGGTGACACTTCCGTCTCAACTCTTCAGCTTGATCTCGACGTCGACGCCCGCCGCGAGGTCGAGCTTCATCAGCGCGTCCACCGTCTGCGGCGTCGGGTCGACGATATCGAGCAGGCGCTTGTGGGTGCGAATCTCGAATTGCTCGCGGCTCTTCTTGTCGATGTGGGGCGAGCGCAGCACCGTGAACCGCTCGATGCGGGTAGGTAGCGGAATCGGTCCGCGCACTTGCGCCCCGGTCCGCTTGGCCGTGCTGACGATCTCGCTCGTCGACTGGTCGAGCAGGCGATGATCGAACGCCTTCAAGCGGATGCGGATGTTCTGGCTGTCCATCGACCGGCGCCTACTCGATGATCTGGGCGACGACGCCGGCGCCGACGGTGCGCCCACCTTCGCGGATGGCGAAGCGCAGGCCCTCGGCC
>CAYPKW010000037.1:0-22261 GCA_964411425.1 uncultured Rhodospirillaceae bacterium | reverse complement strand
CGCATCGGGCGGCGTTCCCCAACGGGCCCGCCGCCGGCCCGAGCCGCTCGGCCGCCGGCGCCGGGGCGCCGGCCAACCTCGCAGCCGCGAGTCGGCGGGATTGTAGGAACATAAGCCGTGACCGTCAAGGGGCTGCCGGCCGGGCAATGGGTCGGTTTCGGCAAAAGTCTGCTGTTGACCCGAACCGGAGGTTCCGCCCGATAGACTCCCCGACGACCCGCCAATACTATCGCATGAAATGACCGAGGAACGCACCCAACCTCGCCTCGCCGCCATTCTGGCCGCCAATGTTGTCGGCAATAGCCGAATGATGGAAGCTCACGAGGCCGGCACGTTGGGGACCTTGAAGACTCGTCGCCGTGACGTGATGAATCCGCTGGTCGCCAATCACCAGGGCTACATCCGCGATGCTAGAGGTCCTTGAGGGCGCCGACGATGAACGCGCCCGATGAAGCACCGAGCGAGAGCGTTTCCGTTCCTGATCGACGGTGGTTGGGCCTGACGGGGGCGATCGCGAGCGCATCAATTGTCGGTATCATCCTGAGCGGCGTGTCGCCGCTTCTGTCGCTGAACCTGGAACGCCAAGGAGTGGATTCGGCCTGGAACGGGCTGATGGGGGCGACGCCGTCCTTGGCCGTGGTGTCGGTCAGCGCATTGATCCCCTTGATCATCCGGCGCATCGGGGCCGCCCCCAGCCTCTATGCCGGCAGCGGGCTTGCCCTGGCCATGTTGTTGTTGTTCCCGGTCATTGCCGATGTTCCCGCGTGGTTCGTGCTGCGCTTCGTCATGGGCTTGGGGTTAGGCCTCGCGTTGGTGGTGAGCGAAACCTGGATCAATGCCTTGGCGCTCCCGGAAAAGCGCGGTTCCGTGATGGGGCTCTATGTGTCTTTTTTTTCCGCCGGACTTGCGACCGGACCGCTTCTGATCGGCATAACCGGCAGCGAGGGCGCGCTTCCATTCCTGGTCATCGCCGCGGTCATGGCGGTCTCGATCCTGCCGATTCCACTGGCAAGTCGAAGCGGCGCCCCCGCCTTACGCGACCATGCACCTATCCCGTTGCGCCAGGCCTTTCGTCAGGCGCCGGTCGTCATGGTGGCGAGTCTGATGAATGGGGCGATCTGGCTCACCACTATGGCGCTGCTGCCGGTCTATGGCGTGCGTTCGGGCTTGGCCGAGAACCAGGCGCTGTTCCTGCTGACGGCCTATGTCATCGGCAATATCGGATTCCAGTTTCCCATCGGTCGCCTGCTTGACCGGTGGAGCGCACCCCTGATTCTGGCCGGTTGTGGTGTTGTCCAAGTGTTGGGCGCGCTGGCGATCCCCTTCATCGTGGACAAGGGCGCCATGGCTTGGTTGATTCTGCTTCTCTGGGGTGGGTTCCTGGGTGGGGCATTTACTACCTCCATGACGATGCTGGGCCGAGCCTTCAAGACCGAGCAGCTTTCGGGCGCTAATTCGGCCTTCAGTTTGGCCTTGGAGGTCGGCGGGCTCGTGGGCCCATTGTTGGCGGGGCTCGCCATGCGGATTTGGGACCCCCATGGGATGCTGGTGGTGATCGGCGCGGCCGGGGCAGGATTGGCCTGGGTTGCGCTGCGCTCCCCTTGGCGCTAGGAGGACGCATCTAACGGCGGCGGCCGCGCTATTCTCGATCTGGCTTGTTTTTTCAAGCGCAGTGAATCCATCAAACTCCTTGAACCGGATGCAAGCTCGACGCGGCAGGGCCCCACATCCGCGCCTTGGTGATCCAAAATGTAGTCCGGCGGTAGATCGAGGCCGATATCCTATGTCCTTTCGCGCTTGGCATACTACTTGACATTGACAATCCTGCCGGCGAGCGGCCCGGAACGAAAGCGGCCGTCATGGGCGCATCTTTGACGCGATCCACTCCAAACCTGGAAACAGAGGTTCTCGAGCGACGACGAGGGACCGGCTGAATGTCTCTGTCTTGGCACAAAGCAGACGATTAACAATCCGACTCACCACCTCGAGGTTCTTGTCGTAACCCGAGCAACACCCGATCGACCTGCTCACGCAGTTTCACCCTGGCCCACGGATCGGGTCCGGGGCGCGCTCATTCCCGCCCCTTCGACACGCCGCCTGACGGCCACTGCTCGGGGGGACGGCGGGAGAGGGCGCGAGCGCGAGAGAGGTCGATGACGACGACCTCTTGCCTCGTGCTTCGAGACGCCGGCTTCGCCGGCTCCTCAGCATGAGGCAAGGGGTTGTTTTTGTGAACAAAACCTCGTCCTGAGGAGCGCCCGAAGGGCGCGTCTCGAAGGACGGGTTACGAGTCGATCTCGGAGGCTCTTAGTATAATTCCCCCTTGCCCGGTCGACGACGTTCTTGAGCGGCCGGCCTCTCCCTACTTACCGGCGCCGGCCGGCCGGCCTGCTTGCGGAATCGTCTCCATGATGTAGAGATTGGCGGTGAGCCCGCCGTCGACGACGAGGTTCGCCCCGGTGATGCCGGAGGCGGCGCTGGAGGCGAGAAAGACGAAGGCTTGCGCGACCTCTTCGGGTTCGACGACGCGTCCCATGGGAACGCGGACGAAGCCGGAGGAGACGAACTCGCGCTGGTCCGGGGCCAAGGACCCCATGGTCATGTCCGTGCGCGTGTAGCCGGGGCTCACGGCATTGACGCGAATACGATGGGGCGCCAGTTCGACCGCCATCGAGCGCGTCAGCGCGAGCAGCCCCGCCTTCGACGCCGAGTAATGCGAATAGGGGCCGTCGACTCCTAGGCCCGAGATCGAGGCATTGTGGAGAATGGCGCCGCCCTCGCCCCGTTCCGCCATGTGGCGCGCGACGCGCTGGCTCAACAGGAACGGTCCCTTGAGGTTGACCGCCAGCATCTCGTCCCAGGCCTGCTCGCTCAGCGACAGGAATGGAGCCTCCTCGCCCGAGATGCCCGCATTGTTGACGAGGACGTGGATGCGGCCGGCCCAGTCGAGCGACCTTGCCACGGCCGCGCGGATCTGCTCGGGCTGGGCTACGTTGCAGGCCACCCCCAGCGCGTCGCCGCCGAGCGCCTTGACGGCCGCTACGGCGGGCCCCAGCGATTCGAGCGACCGGCCGAGCAGGATCACCCGCGCCCCTTCGCCGGCGAAGGCGAGCGCGATGGCGCTGCCCATGCCGCGCGCGGCACCGGTGACGAGGACCGTCCGGCCGCCTAATCCATGATCCATCGCATCACCCCCGGTAGCGCGTGAGCCTGAGGGCGAGGGCCGCCGAGCCGGCCGTCGCCAGCAAGAGGATCGTGGCGATGGCGTTGATCGACGGGTCGAGCGTGGTGCGCAGCATGCCCCATACGAAGGTCGAGACCGTGTTGCCGCCGCCCAGCGTAAAGGACGCGATGATGAAGTCGTCGAGCGAAATGGCGGCGACGATCAGGCCGGAGCCGACCAGCGCCGCGCGGATTTGCGGCAGGGTCACGAGCCGGAACGCCTGCCAGGGCGACGCGCCCAGGTCGCGCGCCGCATCGACCGACGCCCAGTCGAAAGACTGGAGGCGCGACATGACGATGAGGATGACGAAGGGCTGGGTCACCAGCACGTGCGCCAGCACGACGACGGGAATGCCGAGGCCGATCCCGAGGCCGCGAACGAACAGCACGACGATGCCGATGGCCACGACCAGCGGCGGCAACAGCACGGGCGGCGACAGGCTTGCGGCGACGGCGCGCGCCAAGGCCGGCGCCATCCGGTCGAGCGCCAGCGCGGCACAGGTCCCGGTGGCCGTCGCCAGGACCGCCGCGCCGCCCGCCACGGTGACGCTCGTCACCATGGCGCTGTGAAAGCTCGTGTCGCGGACGAGCCGCGCATACCAGTCGAGGGTGAGCCCGCCCATGGGGAATCCGATGAGCGCATTGGACCCGAAGGAGAACAGCACGACGAGCGCGATCGGCCCGAGCAGGAACACGAGGAAGAGGCCGATGACGGCGGTCCACATCGCGCGACCCTTCGTCATGCTCGCCGCGGCCTCATGAGGAGCGCCACGAGCCCGAGCAAGAGGCCGCAGGCGGCGAGCAGGCCCAGCGACATCGCGGCCCCCGCCGGCCAGTTGAAGCGCGTCGAGAACTCGATGGCGACGAACTGGCCCAGCATGCTGCCCGACGTGCCGCCGAGCAGCATCGGCGTCACATAGTCGCCCGCCGCGATGACGAAGCAGAAGGCGAACGCGGAGAACACGCCGGTGCGCGCCAATGGCAGGATGACGCGCATGAAGGTCTCCGCCGCGGTGGCGCCGAGGTCGCGCGCCGCCTCGACGGCGGCGTCCGGAATGTTGCGCATCGCCGCATAGATGGGAAGAATGGCGAAGGGCAGCAGGAAGTTCACGAGCGCGATCACCACCGTGCCGCGGCTGTAGATCAGCCACGGCGCGGGGGCGTCGATGAGCCCCAAGCCGATCAAGGCGCCGTTGACGATCCCGTCCGCGCCCAGAATCGTCTTCCAGGCATAGACCTTCACGAGATAGCCGCCGAACAGCGTGATCAGCACGGCCAACATCAGCGCGTCGCCGAGGCGGCCGGCCTTGAAGCGGGCCGCGTAGGCGAAGGCGAGCCCGGCGCCGGTGCAGATGGCGCCGGCGACGATGCCGACGCCCAGCGTGTAGAGCGTGAGCGTGCCGTATTCGGTGAAGAAGCGCTCCCAGGCCGCCAGCGACAGATCGGGCCTGAGGCGGTAACTCTTCACCGACCAGAAGCTCACCACGAAGAGGAGCAGCATCGGTGCCGCGAAGATCGCCAGCACGATGCCGCCGGCGGGCAGGATGAGCAGCGCGTTACGGCGCCGGATCATCGGTGCCTTCCTCGATGACGCGCTGATCTTCCGCCGCCCACCCGAAGCGACAGGTGCCGCCCACGACGTAGCGCCCCCGCCGGAGGGCAGCGTGATCGCGCAGGATGAGCAGCTCGCCCGAGCTCGAGACGGCCGACACCTTGACCGTATCGCCGAGGAATACGGCTTCGCTGACGCGAGCGTCCACGACGATATGGCCGGCCGGCGGATCGACCACGACCCGGTTCGGCCTGATCATGACGCGGACGTCGCCGTCGCGGCCGGACGACGGGAATAGAGGACCCGCCGCCAGCGTTATGCCGCCTGCCGTCCGCCGTCCGCGCAGCATCGTGGCCTCGCCGACGAAATCGGCGACGAACAGCGTTCGCGGATCGAGATAGATCTCGTCCGGAGCGCCGATCTGCTCGACGCGGCCGGCATTCAAGACGACGACGCGGTTGGCGAGCGCGAAGGCCTCGCCCTGGTCATGAGTGACGAAGATGAAGGTGCCGCCGATCTCGCGATGGATGCGGAGCAGCTCTCCCTGCATCGCATGGCGCAGCTTGAGATCGAGGGCCGCCAGCGGCTCGTCGAGCAACAGGACCTTCGGCTTCATGACCAACGCCCGGGCCAGGGCCACGCGCTGCTGCTGGCCGCCGGAGAGCCGGTCGATCGTCCGGCCTTCGAGGCCGTCGAGCCGGACGAGAGCCAGCGCCTCGCTCACCTGCCGCTGGATCGCCGGCTCGGGCTGCCGCCTAAGCCTCAGGCCGAAGGCGACGTTCTGGGCGACGGTCAAGTGCGGGAACAGGCCGTAGCCCTGAAACACCATGTTCGTCGGGCGCTTCTCGGGCCCCAGCGCGGTCACGTCCACGCCATCCACGATCACCGTTCCGGACGAGGGCTCGGCGAAACCCGCAATCATCCGCAGAAGCGTCGACTTTCCGCATCCCGAGGGCCCCAGGATGGCGCAGAAATCTCCCGCCTCGACGTCGAGGTTCAACGGGTGGACGGCGACGACCGCACCGAACGACTTGCTCAGGCCCTTGAGCTGCAAGAGGGGCATGAGGGCGGTCCGCGGGGGACCCTCGCCTCCGGCGGTGGCAATGACCCCCTCGGCTCCCGGCAACGATCAGGCCTTGAGGAAGCGCTGGTATTCCTCCTGGCTCTGCTCGTGGGTGACGAAATCGCCTTCCGGCTCGAGCGGCCAGAACGGATAGAAGTGCGCCTTCTCGAACAGCGCCGGCAGATTGTCGTACTGATAGATCTCCCGGTTCTTGGCATCGACCAACGGCACCGCCGCCTTGGTGATGATCGCCTGCGTCAGCGTGTCGGCGATGTGCTTCTGACCGGCCGGCGATATGGATTGCTCGAGCATCTTGTAGGCGAGATCGAGATTGGGCGCGCCCTTCGGAATGGCGAGCGTGTCCATGAACACGAAGACGCCTTCCTCCGGGATCACGCAATCGAGCTTCTTGTTCTTGGCGGCGGCGAAGCCGATCATGGCGTCCCAGCCGAGGACCGAGGTCACCACCTCGCCGCGGGCGAAGAGATCGACCGCCTCGCCGTAGCTCGCCGAGAAGGTGCGGGCGTGGTTCTTCTTGATGTCGATGAGGAAATCGACGGTCTTCTTCAGCTCGTCCATGGTGATGCGCGTCGGCGTCTTGGTGCCGGTGACGATCGGCGCCCAGGTGGCAAGGAGGCCGGTGGCATCGTCGACCATGGCGACCTTACCCTTGTATTCGTCCTTCAGCGCATCCTTCCAGGACGTGGGCCGCGGAATGGCCGCCGGATCGTAGATCATGCACAGCGTGCCCCAGGTGAAGGGCACGGCATAGAGCTTGCCGTCCTTCCGCAGCGCATCGACGCTGAGGAACTCGGGGAACATATCCCGGATGGCCGGCAGCTTGCTTTCGTCGATCGGCTCTAGCAGATCGGCGGCAACGAGGATGGGCACGTGACCGTAGTAGATGGTGATGAAATCGACCTGCCCCGCGCCGCCGGCCTGCAGCTTGGTGATGATCTCCTCGTTCGTGTTGATGTAGGTGGTGGCGAGCGCGATGCCGTTGTCGGCAAGAAACGACCCGAGCTTCAGGGGCTCGTCGTATCCCTGCCAGCCCACCCAGGTGACCGTCGTATCGGCCCGCGCGGGCGCGAGGCCGAACGTCATCGCGCCGGCGGCCGCGGCGGAACCCACGACGAACTGTCTGCGATCGAGTTTGATGGTCATGTCATCCTCCCTTGGTTGACGTCTCACGCGTCATTCGGCGATCAGCGATACTTGGGCGCGACGCCAAAGAGAACCTTCGCCATGGCGTCGGACGAATTGAAAAAGGCGTGCCGGCGCCGAGCCGGGATGAAGCCGGTATCGCCCGCGTCGAGCTCCCACCAGTTCGGATCGGCCTCCGGCAGGTAGACGTTGGCGCGGCCCTCGAGGCAGAAGACGACCTTGTCGGAGGGATGAGCGAAGGGGTCTCCCTCCTGCCCGGGATGGAGTTGGACGATGCCGACGGTCAGCATGTCGGTCGAACAGACGAGGCCGACGCGCATCGCCCGCTCAGCGCCGACGATCTCGTAAAGGTATTCGCCGGCCTTGACCAGTTTCGCGCGCTCGGCCTTGCGCGGCTGGCCGGGAACGAAATGGCCGACCAGTTCGCGCCGGCCGTATCGGATGTCCTTGAGCCAGGGCTGCTTCTTCGCATGGGCCTCGACCGCTGCCTCGGTTCGCGGCGTCAGGCATTCCAGCACGTGACACGTCTCGGAGCCGAAATTGTACCCCCAGTGCCAGGTCTTGGGCGGGAAATAGAGCGTGTCGCCCTTCCGCAACACGTGGACCTCGCCGGTCTCGGGACAATGGAAGGTGAATTCGCCCTTGAGGCAATGGTAGGTCTCGGCGCAATTGTAGTAGGTCTTGAAGTCCGGCGAGTTGCCGAAGCGGGCGCCCACGCTCATCTCGAAAGACATCATGTGGATGCGCGGGGAGGAGCCGTAGATCCAGTCGGAAACGAATCCAGCGTCGCGGTCGCCCCACAGGAAGCGCGGCGCCTGGTTGGACTTGATCAATGTCGGCCGGTCGTAGGAGATGCCCGGCGGGCCTTGCGGAACGAGCCTTTCGTGGGCGGTCATGGGCGAAGGACCTCGATGGGTGCGGGTTGAGCGGCGGTTTCGGCCATGCATCACCCCCAAGCACGTTCGGACTGTACCGTCCGGACGGTCTGTGTCAAAGCCTTGCGGGAGAAAGCGACAGGCCGCTTGCCTCAATACCCCCTTGCCCGGTCGACGAGGTTCTTGAGCGGGCGGCCGGCCTCGGCCTCGCGCATCCCTTCGATCAGCCCGTCGGCCGAGGATTCGGCGTTGGTGTCGCTGGCGTTGTGCGGGGTCACGGTCACCTTCGGATGGCTCCAGAACGGGCTCGCGGGCGGCAGGGGTTCGCTCTGGAACACGTCGAGGGTGGCGTAGGCGAGATGGCCGGAATCGAGGGCGGCGAGCAGGTCGGGCTCGACGACGTGGCCGCCGCGCGCGGCATTGACGAGGGCGGCGCCCTTGGGGAGCGCGGCCAGGGTGCGCGCGTTCAGGATGCCTTGCGTATCCGCCGTGAGCGGAAGCAAGCAGACCAGAATCTCGCTGCGGGCGAGGAAGGGGAGAAGTTCGGCGGCGCCGGCGAAAGAGCGCACCCTACTTTGCGCCTTCCGGGTCCGGCTCCACCCCGCCACGTCGAAGCCGAGGAGGACGAGCTTCGCCGCCGCGTCGGCGCCGAGCACGCCCAGGCCCAAGATGCCGACCCGGCGCTCCCAGGCCGGCAGCGCCTCGATCCACTCCCAGCGCCGGGCGCGCTGGCAGGCCTGCAACTCTGGCATGCGCCGGTGATAGCGCAGCACGTGGAGGAGCACGTACTCGGTCATGCCGGAGGTGAGCGCCCGGTCCACCAGCCGCACGATGGGGACCGCCGGCAAGGCGGCGTCCGCCAGCAGGCCATCCACCCCCGCCCCCAGGCAGAAGATCGCCTTCAGGTTCGGATAGCGCGCGAGGTCGCCCTCCTTAGGACGCCACACCAGCGCGAACCGGATGTCCTCGACGGGGCCGGTGTCGGGCCATACCCGGAAGTCGAGCGCGGGATCGCGCCGCAGCAGCGCGGCGCGCAAACTGTCCGGCGGCATCGACAAGCTGCTGTAAAGCACCGCCATCCTCGCCCCCGTCACATGCGCACGGCGCCCGTCTCCACCGCCTCGAGCCCGAAGGCGGCGGCCATCAGCGCCTTGGTGTAGGGCTCGCGCGGCGCCTCGAACACGCGCTCGGCCGGCCCCGCTTCCACCACCTTGCCGTCCTTGAGGACGATGACCTCGTCGGCCAGCGCCCGCACCACGCGCAGGTCGTGGCTGATGAAGAGGTAGGCGAGGCGATGGCGCAACTGCAGCTCGCGCAGCAGATCGACGATCTGCGCCTGCACCGACACGTCGAGCGCCGACGTGGGCTCGTCCAGCACGACCAGCAGAGGTTTCAGGATCATGGCGCGGGCGATGGCGACGCGCTGGCGCTGGCCGCCGGAAAACTCGTGCGGATAGCGGTGGCGGGTGTCGGGATCGAGGCCCACCTCCTGGAGTGCCGCCACTATCATGGCGTCGCGCTCGGCCTCGTCGCGGGCAAGCCCGTGCACCCTGAGGCCCTCGGCGACGATCTGGCCGACCGAGAGCCGCGGCGAGAGCGAGCCGTAGGGGTCCTGGAAGACGATCTGCATCTGCCGGCGCAGGGGGCGGAGCGCCGCCCCCGAAAGGGCGTCGATCGGGCGGTCCCTGAACAGGATCCGCCCGCGGCTTTTGATGAGGCGCAGCAGCGCCAGGCCCAGCGTCGTCTTGCCCGAGCCGCTCTCGCCCACCACGCCCACGGTGTGGCCCTCGCGCACCGTGAGCGAGATGCCGTCCACCGCCTTCACGTGGTCGACGACCCGGCGCAAGATCCCGGCCTTGACCGGGAACCAGACCTTGAGGTCGTCGCCCGCCAGGATCAGGGGACTGTCGGCGGCCGCCGCTGCGGGGCGGCCCTTGGGCTCGGCCGCCAGCAGGTGGCGGGTGTAGTCGTGGGCGGGGCTTGCGAACACGTCGGCGACCGGCCCCTGCTCGACGATGCGCCCCTCCTTCATCACCGCCACCCGTTGCGCCATCTTGCGCACGATGCCGAGGTCGTGGGTGATCAGCAGGAGCGCCATGCCGAAGCGCAGCTGCAGCGTCTTCAGGAGCTTCAGGATCTGCGCCTGGATGGTGACGTCGAGGGCCGTGGTCGGCTCGTCGGCGATCAAGAGATCGGGCTCGTTGGCGAGCGCCATGGCGATCATCACGCGCTGGCGCTGGCCGCCGGACAGCTCGTGCGGATAGGCGCCCAGGCGTTTCTCCGCCTCGGGAATGCCGACCAGGCGCAGGAGCTCGAGCGTGCGGGCGCGCGCGGCGGCGGCGCCCAGCCCCTTGTGCAGGAACAGCACTTCGTTCACCTGCTTCTCGATGTTGTGCAGCGGGTTGAGCGAGGTCATCGGCTCTTGGAAGACCATCGAGATCTTGTTGCCGCGGATGGCGCGCATGGCCTTCTCGCCGGCGCCCACCACCTCCTCGCCCTTGAAGCGGATGCTGCCGGTCGGATGGCGGGCGAGCGGATAGGGCAGCAGCTGGAGGATGGCGAGCGCGGTCACCGTCTTGCCCGAGCCGCTTTCGCCGACAAGGGCGAGCGTCTCGCCGCGCTCGATCTCAAAGGAGGCGCCGACAACGGCCCGCGTCTCCTTGTCGCCGGCGCCGAAGGATACCGAAAGGTCGCGGACGGAGAGGAGGGGGGATATGGCCATCAGCTGTCAGCTGTCAGCTATCGGCTGGGAGCGGCCGGAGTTCGACGCATCAGCCATCGATTTCACCCGCCGACCTCAGCCGCTTCAGCAGCCCCGCCAACATTCTCTTGACCTCTTCCACCTTTTCCTCCATGCCCTCGACGCCGTCGCGCTCGAAATACGACAGGTCCCGCGCCAGGAGCAGCAAGTACTGCACTTCGCTGGCCGATCCCATCGCTATCTGCGCGAACCGCGCGAAGTCCGCATCGCTGCCGCGGCCGCAGCCTTCCGCGATGTTCGCCGCAACCGACACCGCGGCGCGACGGAGCTGGCTCGTCAGCCCATACACCTCGCGCGCCGGGAACCTCGCGCTCACGCTGTAAATGGCGCGCGTGAGCTCGTGGCTCTTCTGCCAAACCTTGAGACTATGAAAGTCGCGCATCCGTCCCTGCCGTCATGGCTGATAGCTGACCGCCGATAGCTGAAAGCGTCATTGCAGCGACTTCCTGGGATCGAAGGCGTCGCGCACCGCCTCGCCGACGAACACCACCAGGCTCAGCATGAGGGCGATCACGATGAAGCCGGTGAAGGCGAGCCAGGGAGCCTGGAGGTTCGCCTTGCCCTGCAATAGCAGCTCGCCCAGCGAGGCGGAACCCGGCGGCAGACCGTAGCCGAGGAAGTCGAGGCCGGTGAGCGCCGTGAGCGAGCCCGACAGCGTGAACGGCAGCAGCGACAAGGTGGCGACCACGGCGTTGGGCAGCACGTGGCGGAAGATGATGATGGTGTTGCCCACGCCGAGCGCGCGCGCCGCGCGCACGTACTCGAAGTTGCGGGCGCGCAGGAACTCGGCCCGCACCACGCCCACCGGCCAGGTCCAGCTGAACAGCAGCAAGAAGCCCAGCAGCCACCAGAAGCTGGGCTCGATGACGCTGGACAGGATGATGAGAATGAACAGCGTGGGCAGCGAGCCGAAGATCTCGAGGAATCGCTGGAAGCCGAGATCGACCCAGCCGCCGAAGTAGCCTTGCACCGCCCCGGCGTAAACCCCGATCACCGTGCTCGCCGCGGTGAGCAGGAGGCCGAACGCGACCGAGACGCGAAAGCCGTAGATGACGCGCGCCATCACGTCGCGCGCCTGGTCGTCGGTGCCGAGAAAGTTCCGCGCCGACGGCGGAGACGGCGCGGGGCCGTCCAGCGATCGCACCGTGGTGTCGTAGCTGAACGGGATGAGCGGCCAGACGATCCAGCCCTCGGCCTCGATCAACTCGACCACATATGGGTCGGTGTAGTCTGCTTCGGTTTCGAACTCGCCCCCGAAGGCCGTTTCCGGGTAGCTCTCGAGGACCGGAACGTAGAGCGCCCCCTCGTAGCGCACGAGCAGCGGCTTGTCGTTGGCCAGCAGCTCGGCGAACAGGCTCACGGCGAACAGGCCGGTGAAGAGCCAGAACGACCAGTAACCGCGGCCGTTGGCCTTGAACAGGGCGAGGCGGCGGTGATTGAGGGGAGTCAAGGGCGCCTACACCTCGCGCCGCTCGAAGTCGATGCGCGGATCGACCACCGTGTAGGTGAGGTCGCCCACCAGGTTCATGACGAGGCCCAGCAGTGTGAAGAAAAAGAGCGACCCGAAGATGATCGGGTAGTCGCGATTGACGATCGCCTCGTAGCCGAGCCGCCCCAGGCCGTCCAACGAGAAGATGATCTCGATGAAGAGGGCGCCGGTGAACAGGATGCCGACGAAGGCGCCGGGGAAGCCGGCGATCACGATGAGCATGGCGTTGCGGAACACGTGCCCGTAGAGGACGCGGCGCTCGGCCAGTCCCTTGGCCCGCGCCGTCACCACGTACTGCTGGTTGATCTGGTCGAGAAAGGAGTTCTTGGTCAGCATGGTGAGGCCGGCGAAGGCGCCGATCACCAGCGAGACGAGCGGCAGGGTCATGTGCCAGAAATAGTCGACGACGCGGTCGGGCCAGGACAGGTCCCACCAATTGTCCGACACCAGGCCGCGCAACGGGAACCACTGCACGAAGCTGCCGCCGGCAAACAGCACGAGGAGCAAGACGGCAAACAGGAATCCCGGCACCGCGTAGGCGATGAAGATGGCAAAGCTGGTGGCGACATCGAAGCGCGAGCCGTCCCTGACCGCCTTGCGGATGCCGAGCGGAATCGCAATGAGATAGGTGATCAACGTCGTCCACAGGCCGAGCGAGATCGAGACCGGCATCTTCTCGATCACCAGGTCCACCACCGGGCGGTCGCGAAAGAAGCTGTCGCCGAAGTCGAACACGACGTAGTTGCGAACCATCTTGAAGAACCGCTCGTGCGCCGGCTTGTCGAAGCCGTACAGCTTCTCGATCTCCTTGATGAAGGCGGGGTCGAGGCCGCGCGCGCCGCGGTACTTGCTGGGCTGCGCCTCGGCCCCGGCGCCCGCCGCCTGGCGCTGGGCGCTATCCGCGATCTCGCCGCCCGTGGTCGTGAACCGAGCCGTGGCCGAAATCGCGCGGCCCTGGAGCTGGGCGATCAGTTGCTCGACCGGGCCGCCGGGCGCCACCTGGATGACGGCGAAGTTGATCACCATGATGCCGAACAGCGTCGGCACGATCAGAGCCAAGCGGCGGACGATGTAGGCGAGCATGGGACCCCGTCGAACGCCCTGGTCAGCGCGGAGCGCGACGCCGGCGCCATGCGATCGCCAGCGCCGCCACGACGACCGCCCCGGCGCCGAGCGCCCCCCAGAGAAGCGCCGAGCCGCCCTTGTCCTCGGGCTCGGTTGCGGCCTCTCTGCCCAGCGCCGCGGCCTTCGCCGCGTCGATCCACCAGCCGTTGAGGCCGAGGCCGTACTTGGGCTGCACCGCCGAGCGCGAGAACATGTTCCAATAGGCGACGCGGAACGCGCGGATGTGCCAGTGCGGCACCACGTAGTGGCCCCACAGCAGCACGCGGTCGAGCGCCCGCGCGGAGGCGATGAGCGATTGGCGGTCGGGCGCCCGGATGACGAGATCGACGAGCTCGTCGATCGCCGGGTCCGCGATGCCGACGACGTTGCGCCCACCGGGCGTGGCGGCGCTGGCCGAGCCCCAGAAGTCGCGCTGCTCGTTGCCCGGCGACAGCGATTGGCCGAACACCTCCACCGTCACGTCGAAATCGAAGGCGTCGATGCGGTTCTGGTACTGCGCCGTATCGACGGTGCGGATGCGAGCGTCGATGCCGAGGCGCTCCAGGCTCTTGACGAAGGGTTGGGTGACCCGCTCGAAGGCCGGGTTGCTGAGCAGAATTTCGAACGCCATGGCGCGGCCCGCGGCGTCGGTCAGCTTGCCGTCCCTGACCTCCCAGCCGGCGTCCCGCAGCAGCTCCACCGCGCGGCGTAGGTTGGCCCGGTTGTTGCCCGAGCCGTCCGTCTCCGGCGGGCGATACTCGGTGGTGAAGACCTCGTCCGGGACGCGGCCGCGGTAGCGCTCCAGGATCGCCAACTCGTCCCCCGTCGGCAGGCCGCGCGAGGCGAGCTCGGAGTTCGAGAAGTAGCTCGCGGTCCGCGTGTACTGCCCGTAAAACAAGGTCTTGTTGCTCCATTCGAAGTCGAAGGCATTGCCGATCGCCTGGCGCACTCGCCGGTCGCGGAACAGGTCGCGCCGGATGTTGAAGGCGAAGCCCTGCATGCCGGTCGGCAGCTCGTTCTCGATCTCCTCCTTGACGATGCGGCCGTCCCGCACCTGCGCGATGTCGTAGGCGGTGGCCCAGGTCTTGGCGGTATTCTCCTGGCGGAAGTCGTAAGCTCCGGCCTTGAAGGCCTCGAGCGCCACCGTCTCGTCGAGGAAGTACTCGTACCGGACGCGATCCCAGTTGTCCTGGCCGCGATTGATCGGCAGGTCCCGCCCCCAATAGTCCTCGACCCGCCGCAGGGTGAGCGAGCGGCCGGCCTCGAAGCTCTCGATCCTGTACGGCCCGCTGCCGAGCGGGGGTTCGAGGGTCGTCTTGTCGAACTCGCGGCCCTGCCAGTAGTGCTTGGGCAGGATCGGGAGCTGGCCCATGATGAGCGGCAACTCGCGGTTCTCGCCGCCCGAGAATGCGAACTTCACCTTGCGCTCGCCGATCTTTTCCGCCCCGACCACGTTGGCGTAATAGGCCCGATAGAAGGGGTGCCCCTTGGTCTTCAGCGTCTCGAAGGAGAAGATCACGTCCTCGACCGTGATGGGTTTGCCGTCGTGCCAGCGCGCCTCGGGCCTAAGCGTGAAGGCGACCCAGGAGCGGTCATCCGGCACCTCGATCGATTCGGCGATGAGGCCGTATTCGGTGAAGGCCTCGTCCGCCGTGCCGGCGAGCAGCGTCTCGAACGGCGAGTTGGCGCCGGAGGCGGGAGTGCCCTTGAGGATGAACGGGTTGAGGCTGTCGAAGGTGCCGGTAGCGGCGAAGCGAACGGTGCCGCCCTTGGGCGCGTCCGGATTGACGTAGTCGAAATGCTTGAAATCGGGACCGTATTTGGGCTCGCCATGCATGGCGAGCGCGTGCACGGCGCGCACGCTTGCCTCCTCGGCGCCGGCGGGGCCTAGCGCCACGAGGATCGCAACCGCGCCCAGTATCCAACCGTGCTTCTTCATCATGCCCTCTACCCGGCCTATCGACGCTAGTGGATCGACACTAACAGATGAATCCCAAGCCATTTTCCATCGTCACCCCGGACGAGCGAAGCGAGATCCGGGGTCCATCTCACCGGTGGCGCCATGGACCCCGGCTCGCGCGGCTGTGCCGCTTGGCCGGGGTGACAACCGAAAATCGTCGCACGGGGTATCATCTGTCAGAGTCGCACCACTCGGCCGGGATACTAGATGAATCGCGGCCGGAATGGCGATAGGGTCCGCGCGCCCGCCAGCAGCCGGAGCCCCTCCCTTGCCGCAGCCAATCCGCGCCGTCACCTTCGACCTGTGGGACACCATGGTCCGCGACGATTCCGACGAGCCGAAGCGCCGAGCGCAGGGTCTGTTGAGCAAGAAGGACGAGCGCCGGCGGCTTGTGTGGGAGGCGCTCGGCCGCCAGCAACCCATCGACCGCGCCACGGTCGGCCTCGCTTACGACGTGGCGGACGCCGCCTTCAACAAGGTCTGGCACGACCAGCACGTCACCTGGACCATCGGCGAGCGGCTTCGGGTGTTGTTGAAGGGCGTACGGCGCGCCCTGCCGGAGCCCGAGTTCGCCCGCGTCGTGCGCGAGCACGAGGAGATGGAAATCGTCGTGCGCCCCGACCTCGTGCCCGGCATCGCCGAGGCGCTGGCGGAGCTGCACGGGCGCTACAAGACCTGCGTCGTGTCGGACGCCATCGTGTCGCCGGGGCGTTGCCTGCGCCGGCTCCTGGAAAGCTACGACCTCGCGCGCCACTTCGACGGCTTCGCCTTCTCCGACGAGGTCGGGCACTCGAAGCCGCACCGCGCCATGTTCGATGCGGCGGCGCGCCAGATGGGAGTACGGCTCGATGAAATCGCGCACGTCGGCGACCGCGACCACAACGACGTGACGGGCCCGCAGGCGCTCGGCATGCGGGCCGTCCTGTTCACCGGCGTGCGCGCGACGGACCAGGAGCGCACCAGCGCCGACGCCGTTTGCGAGCGCCACGCCGATCTGCCCGCGGTCGTCGACCGTTTGGCCGGTCGGGCGTGAGCGCCGATGTGCCTCGGCGCCTTCGCCGCGCTCAGGCACCGCGATTTCGCCTGCTACGTCGCCGCCTCGTTCCTGTGGACGGTGGGGACCGCGGTGCAGGCATTGGCGCTGGGCTGGCAGATCTACGACCTGACCGGCGATCCGTTCCAGCTCGGCCTGGTCGGGCTGATGGAGTTCCTGCCGACCGCCGTGCTGGCGCTCCCCGCCGGCGCGTTGGCCGACCGCATCGACCGGCGCGCCATCCTGTTGTTCGGGCTTGCCGGCGAGATGGCGGCGGCATTGGCGCTAATGGCGCTGGTCGTCGCCGACGGCGTTTCGGTCGTCGCCATCCTCGCGGTCGCCTTCGCGTTCGGCGCCACCCGCGCCATCGCCAGCCCCGCCTTTCGCGCATTGCTGCCCAGCTTGCTGCCGCGCGGCGAGTTGCCGCGAGCGGTGGCGTGGAACTCGGCCACCTGGCAGGTCGCCATGGTAGGCGGGCCGGCGCTGGGCGGCGTCCTCTATGCGCTGGACCCGGCGGCGGCATATGCGACAACCGCCATTCTGCTGGCGGCGGCTCTCTTGGCCGCCGTCATCATGCGCGGCCGGCCGCTGGCGGCGACCGGCGAGCGCCTCGATCTCGCCGCGGTCGTCGCCGGCCTGCCGCTCATCTTCCGCCACCCGCTGCTGCTCGGCGCCATCTCGCTCGATTTGTTCGCGGTCCTGTTCAGCGGCGCCATCGCGTTGCTGCCGGTATTCGCCAAGGACGTGCTGATGACCGGGCCCGAGGGCCTCGGCCTGCTGCGCAGCGCGCCGGCCATGGGCGCCGTGCTCGCCGGCGCTTTGCTTGTCCAGTGGCCGCTCGACCGCCGGGTCGGGCGGCGGCTGTTCCAGATGGTCGGCCTGTTCGGCTGCGCGGCCCTGGTCTTCGGACTGTCGCGCGACTTCCGGCTGTCCTTCGCCGCTCTCGCGGTCATGGGCGCCACCGACATGGTGAGCATCTACGTCCGAGGCACGCTGGTGCCGTTGGCCACGCCTGACGCCTATCGCGGCCGGGTGCTGGCGGTCGAGGCGGTGTTTATCGGCGCCTCCAACGAATTGGCGCTGTTCGTCGCCGGCAGCGCGGCGGCACTCATCGGCGCCATCGCCACCGTGATCGCGGGGGGAGCGCTCACGATCGCGGTGACGGCGGCTTGGGCGCGGCTTTTCCCGGGCTTGCGCGAGGTGGACCGGATGACGGACGTAGCGGCCGGCTATTCGCCGCCAGGCGCGGACGGTAGAGTGGCAACGCAACGAAAGGATCGGCCATGACCGCCAAATTCCTGGTCATCGACGGCTACCACAAGGCGGCGCGCGAGGAGCTGGCCGCCGGCGGCGCCTCGGCGGCGGGCGATCTCTACCGGCGCATGTTGCGGAAGTGCCTGCCGGGCGCGGCCACTGACGTGCTGCATCCGGCCGATTCGGGCGCCGGCTTGCCCAAGGGCGCCGCGCTCGATCAGTACGACGGCATTGCCTGGACCGGATGCAGTCTCACCATTTACGAGGACGACCCGCGAGTGGGCCAGCAGGTCGAGCTCGCCAAGGCCGCATATCGCGCGCGGGTGCCGAGCTTCGGCAGCTGCTGGGCGGCGCAGATCGCCGTGGCGGCGGCGGGCGGTATCGTGCGCGCCAACCCGCGCGGGCGCGAAATGGGCATCGCGCGCAAGATCGCGCTGACGCCCGAAGGCCGCGGCCATCCGCTCTACGCCGGCAAGGCCTCGGTGTTCGACGCCTTCATCAGCCACGTGGACGAGATCACCCACCTGCCGCCGGGGGCCGTGCTGCTCGCCGCCAATCCGTTCACGCGGGTACAGGCCGTCGCGGTGACGCACCAGGGCGGCACGTTCTGGGGCCTCCAGTACCATCCCGAATACGACCTGCACGAGATGGCGCGATTGATCTGGTGCCGAATCGAAAAGCTCGTGTCGCTCAGCTTCTTCCGCGACCGCGAGGCGGCGGAGGACTACGTGGCGCTCCTGGAAACGTTGCATCAGGACCCGAGCCGCAATGACATCGCCTGGCTCCTGGGCATCGACGAGGACGTGATGAACGAGGACATCCGCCTCGCCGAGGTGCGCAACTGGATCGAGCGGCTGGTATTGCCGAACCGGCGGCGCTGACGCCCGGCCGAGGTCCCTCGCCTAGGCTCGGGACGACAGGAAGCTACCGGCTCCGTTTGTAGCCGGCGAGAAGCCGCAACGCCTCGGCGTGCACGCCGGCGTCGCCCGCCGCCAGCACCCGGTCGCCCGAATCGAGGCTGAGCCGCCGCCCCCGCCAGTCGGTGATGACGCCCCCCGCCCCCTCGATCACCGGCACCGCCGCGAGGTAGTCGTAGACGGCCATGTGGGCCTCCGCCACCACGTCGGCGTAGCCGCTCGCCACCAGCGCGTAGGCATAGCAGTCGGAGCCGTACAGCGTGATGCGGGCGCGCCGGCGCAGCCGCTCGAACTGCGCCGTGGCGTCGGGCTCGAACATGTGCGGCGAGCTGGCGAGCAGCGCCGCCCCGCCGACGCCGGCGCAGGCGCGCACGCGCGTCTCGCGCCCGTTCATCAGCGTCGGCCAGCCGACGGCGCCCACCCAGCGCTCGCCCAGCGCCGGATGGTCGATGACGCCGAGCACCGGCACGCCCCCTTGCGCCAACGCGATCAGCGTGCCGAACAGTGGCCGGCCGGTGACGAAGGACTTGGTGCCGTCGATGGGGTCGATGACCCAGACGAACTCGGCGTCGGCGCGCTCCGTCCCATGCTCCTCGCCGACGATGCCGTGGCCGGGATATGCGGACAGAATGGCGGCGCGGATCGCCGCCTCGGCCTCGCGGTCGGCGACGGTGACCGGGCTGGCGTCCGGCTTCTCCATTACCTCGACGCCGGCGCGGAAGTAGCGCCGCAGGATGGCCCCGCTCGCGTCGGCCAGCCGGTGCGCGAGCGCGAGGAACTCCGGCGGGCAGCGTGTCTCGTTGCCGATCACTTACGGCAGCGGCCGCGGCGAATCGCTGAGACCGCGCAGCCAGAGGATGACGGCGGCGCGCTCCTCCGCCTTCTTGAGCCCGGCGAACGCCATCTTGGTGCCCGGCGCGTAGGTCTTGGGCGAGGCGAGGAAGGAGTCGAGGGCGGCGTAGTCCCACGCCTTGTCGGCCATGCCGGCGATGGCCTCGGAATACTTGAACCCTTCCATGCGGGCGTGCCGGGCGCCGACGATGTCCCACAGGTTGGGGCCGACCTTGGCGGCGCCGCCTTTGTTGAAGGTGTGGCAGGTGGCGCAGCGCTTGGCGAGCTTCTCGCCCGCGGCCGCGTCGACGCCGGTAAGGAGGCTTGCCAAGCCGGCGTCCGGTGCCGCCGCCGTCTCCGCGGCAATCGCGGGTTCGGCGGTCGCCGCCGTGGCCGCTTCGGCCGGCGCCGCCTCGCCCGTCGGCACCGCTGCGACCTCCGCCGCGTGTCGCGGGCGCACCAGGAAATCGGCGATGACGCCCGTCGCCATGGCGACTAGGCCGCCCAATAAAATGGCGCCGATGATCTTGTTGATTTCGAAAGACGACATCGAGATTCCCCAGGGCGTTCGCTCCTTCGCGCCGGCGGCGGACCTTAGCGGCTAACCCGGCGGCTGTCCAACGCGGGCGACCCCCGCCCTTGACGCTCGCCGCGCGCCCGGTGCGATATGGTGCGGTTCGCGGCCCCGACGCGGCAACAGGACGCATTCGCCATGGCGTTCGAGACCATAGTCGTGATTCCGGCGCGGCTAGCCTCGACCCGGCTGCCGCAGAAGCCGCTGGCCGACATCAACGGCGTGCCGATGATCGTCCGCGTGTGGCGCCGGGCGGTGGCGGCCGCGATCGGGCCGGTGGCGGTCGCCTCGCCCGACCAGGCGATCATCGAGGCCGTCGCCGCGGCCGGCGGACGCGCGGTCCTGACGCGGGCCGATCATGCGAGCGGATCGGATCGGGTGTTCGAGGCGGTCGAGCGCATCGACCCGGGCCGCCGGTTCGAGGTCGTGGTCAACCTGCAAGGCGACTTGCCGACCATCGACCCGGCCGCGATCGGCGCCGTGCTGAGGCCGCTGGCGGAGCCCGCCGTGGACATCGCGACGCTGGCCGCCGTCATCGGCGAGCCCGGCGAGTGCGGCGACCCGAACGTGGTGAAGGCGGTGGCCGCGGTCGACCCGGAGACGCGCATCGGGCGCGCGCTCTACTTCAGCCGCGCGGTCGTGCCCTGGGGGCCGGGCCCACACTATCATCACATCGGCATCTACGCCTTCCGGCGCGCGGCGCTGGAACGGTTCGTGTCGCTCGAACCCGGCACGCTCGAGCGCCGCGAGCGGCTGGAGCAGCTGCGCGCACTCGAAGCGGGCTTGCGCATCGACCTGGCGCTCGTTGACAGCGTTCCGCTCGGTGTCGATACTCCGGCCGACCTCGCCCGCGCCCGCGCGCTTCTCGCAGACCAGCCAGCATGACCGACGCCGCCCCGGATCCCGCGCGCACCATCGCTTTCCAGGGCCACCCCGGCGCCTATTCGGACATGGCCTGCCGCGAGGCCCGGCCGGGCATGGCGACGCTCTCTTGCGAGACCTTCGAGGACACCTTCGCCGCGGTGCGCGACGGCAAGGCGGCGTTCGCCATGATACCGATCGAGAACTCGCTCGCCGGGCGCGTCGCCGACATCCACCACCTGCTGCCCGATTCCGGGTTGCACATCGTCGCCGAGCACTTCCAGCGGGTGAACCACCAGTTGCTGGCGCCGAAGGGTGCCCAACTCGCCGGGCTCAGGACGGTGGCGAGCCACATCCAGGCGCTGGCGCAGTGCCGCAAACTCATCCGCGAGCTCAATCTCAAGGCCCTGTTGCGCGCCGATACCGCGGGCGCCGCCGCCGAAGTGGCCGCTGCGGGCGACCCCAGCGCCGCCGCCATCGCCTCGGCGCTGGCGGCCGAGATCTACGGCCTCGCCATCCTGCGCGACGGCATCGAGGACGCCCAGCACAACACCACGCGCTTCCTCGTCATGGGGCGCGAGCCGCTCGACCCCGACGCCGAAGGCCCGGTGATGACCAGCTTCGTGTTCCGCGTGCGCAGCGTGCCCGCCGCGCTCTACAAGGCATTGGGCGGCTTCGCCACCAACGGCGTCAATATCACGAAGCTGGAGAGCTACATCCTCGATGGCGGCTTCACCGTGGCCCAGTTCTATGCCGACATCGAGGGCCATCCCGACCAGCGCCCGGTGCGCCTCGCTCTCGAGGAGTTGAGCTTCTTCTCGCGTGAGGTGCGCATCCTGGGCGTCTATCCGGCCAATCCGTTCCGGCGCGCACGGACGGAGTAACCCGCCTATCCAAGGAGTGAACATGCGGAGCCGATGGAAGTTCCCGTTGATCGAGGGTGCTATCGTTGACGAAAAATCTGGGCGTTGGAGCCAGTCGGCATTCTTCAACGAACTCCTTCCCTCCGACGATCAACTGCCCGAAGTATGGCACCAGGCCGAACCTAACGACTGGGTGTCGGACGTCGAGGCTTGGCGGCGGTGGTGTGACTATCTGCAAACTGGTGGTGCCGCGGAAAACGTGCTGGGCCTTGCACGCATGGCTGCATCGCGGCGGATTGAAGAATTGAAGAGAGGAGTGAACCCCTTGCGCCAGACCATTCGCCAATCCCTTTCCCGCTTCGTCGTGCCAATGCTCTCGCCGGTTGACGTACGACCCCACCTGGCGAATCCCAATCAATGGAAACCGCTTCGGTCCGCCTGCGAGCTAGCCAATGCTTGGTTCAAGGCTGATGAGATTCCCGAAAGCGTGAGAACTGTCCTCAACACCTGCCGGGAATATCGAGGAGCGACGCTACTCCTTGGAATCTTTGAGCACGCGGATGACATCGAGAATACGGGACGACCGACCCAAACAGATCTTATGCTCATACTTGCGATGAATGGTGGTCTAGCGGCGGTGGCCGTGGAAGGCAAAGTCGATGAGGAGTTTGGGCCAAAAGTAGAGAAATGGAGAAGCGAGGCATTGCCAGAAAAAGACGAAAAAGACAAGCGCCTTAG